>CALAZI010000112.1 GCA_937895955.1 uncultured Alphaproteobacteria bacterium
CACGACGCCGCGCTCGGCGAGGCGGCGCGCATGCGGCGGAACGAACGTCTTCGGCCATTGCCAGACGAAATCCTTCGGCGTCGCGGTGAAGATGATCGGGTTCGCTTCAACGAGCCTTAGTCCCGCTTCCGGCAAAGCGGGAATGAGCGTTCGGGCGACATCGATATCCCCGGCGTTTTCATTCCAGTCGCGGATCGCCGTCTCGACGAAATCATCGAGCGCCGGCTGGCGCGGCGTCCAGCGCATCGCGCCCCAGTCGAAATAATCATGGCAGATGAACTTGCCGCCCGGTCTCAGCGCGGCGGCGAGTTTCTTCAGCACTGCGACCGGGTCGGGGATGAAGATGAAAACCCAGCGAATGAAGACCGCGTCGACGCCCGAGACGGGAATGTCGTCGAGCATGAGATCAACATTATGCCGCTCGATATTCGATAGGCCGCGAACCTTCGCGCCAGCCTCGATCGCCGAACGGAAACGGTCGGAGCGGTCAAGTGCGTGGATCCGCCCGGCCGGGCCGACGATTTCGGCGAGGTCGAGCGTCGCATGGCCGGGTCCGGCCCCGGCGTCGATGACGACCGACCCTTCAGTGATCCCGGCCCGCCGCCAGACGTCGAGGACGCGGGGGCGCCAGACCCGGTGCTGGACGCCAAGCCTCCAGGCCTCGATGTCGTGCGTTCCAAGATAGTAGCTTCGCTCTTCAGCCATGGTCGATCTCCGGCGGTAAAGTCCGCTGCGCCGCCAATCTACATCGGCCCGGAATTTCCGCCGCCCATTTCTTGTGGAAAACGCTTTAGTTCGGGTCGATTCCGCCGCGGCATCTCCCTTTGCAAAGCCGATCGGCGCGGTCTAAAACCCGCCGCAATTCAACCGGCGCTTTCGGCGGCAAACCCTTGTTTCCGGCGGCGCATTCGTTCAACCCGTCGCCCGACCGGCGGCTGCGCGCGCGCCCCAGAAGGGGCTGCGGCGACCGCCAAGAGATCCGCCATGACGCTCGTCGCCTTCGCTTTCTGGGTATTCGCGCTTTCAGCGGTTGCGTCCGGCCTCATGGTGATCGCCTCCAGAAACCCGGTTCACTCGGTCCTTTTCCTCATCCTCGCATTCATCTCTGCGGCTGGGCTCTTTGTCCTGATGGGCGCTGAATATCTCGCGATGCTTCTCGTCGTCGTTTATGTCGGCGCCGTCGCGGTGCTTTTCCTTTTCGTCGTCATGATGCTCGACGTCGATTTCGTGGAGATGAAGCAGGGCTTTCTTCAATATCTGCCGATCGGCGTCGCGATCGCCGGCCTGATTGTCGTTGAACTCATCCTCGCTTTCGCCACGTGGTCGATGCCGAGCGACGAAGAATTCGCCGCCGCCAATCCGGCCGCAACGCAAGGCTCGCCATTGGCGGCGTCCGACGCGCCGACGAATATCGAAGGCCTAGGCCTCATTCTTTACACCGATTACGTCCACTATTTTCAGATCGCCGGGATCATCCTTCTTGTCGCGATGATCGGCGCGATCGTCCTGACGTTCCGCACGCGCGAGGGCGTGCGCAAACAGGATCCGGCGGCGCAAGTCGCGCGCAAGCGAGAGGCGAGCGTCGAATTGAAGAAAGTACCGACAGGGCAGGGGATCTAGAACGATGATCGGTCTCGGCCACTATTTGAGCGTCGCCGCGGTTCTGTTCGCGATCGGCATGGCGGGCATTTTCGTCAACCGCAAGAACGTCATCATCATCCTGATGTCGATCGAATTGATGCTGCTCGCCGTGAACATCAATCTCGTCGCATTTTCGCAGTTTCTCGGCGATCTCACCGGTCAGGTTTTCGCCTTCATGGTCTTGACCGTCGCCGCGGCGGAAGCCGCCGTCGGCCTCGCCATTCTTGTCGCCTTCTTCCGCAATCGCGGCGATATCGCCGTCGATGACGCCAATCTGATGAAGAACTAGGACCCGTACTGATGGAGCCGTTGGAGCCGTTTGTCGTATTGCTGCCTCTCTTCGGCGCGCTCCTTGCGATGCCGCTTGCGCGCGTCGGCGGGCCGCGCGCCGCGGAAATCGCAACGACGGCGCTTGTCGGCCTCGCCTGCGTTCAGTCGTGGCTCTTGTTCGGCGATGTGGCGCTTGGCGGCAATGCGCGAACGATTTCCTTGTTCACATGGATTTCATCGGGCGATTTTTACGCCGACTGGGCGGTCAGGCTCGACACGCTCTCGGCGGTGATGCTCGTCGTCGTCAATACGGTATCCTTTCTCGTTCACGCCTATTCGATCGGCTACATGCACGAGGACGAAGGCCGCCCGCGCTTCTTCGCCTATCTGTCGCTCTTCACCTTCGCGATGCTCAGCCTCGTCACCGCGGACAATTTCCTTCAGCTCTTCTTCGGCTGGGAAGGCGTCGGCCTCGCCTCCTATTTGTTGATCGGGTTCTGGTTCAAGAAAAAGTCGGCGAATGACGCCGCGATCAAGGCGTTCGTCGTCAACCGCGTCGGCGATTTCGGTTTCGCGCTCGGCATTTTCTGCGTTTTCTACGTTTTCGGTTCGGTCCGCTTCGATGAAGTGTTTGCGGCGGTCGCCAATAACGCCGTCGTCACGCCCTGGGGCGCGACGGCCGGCGCGCCGATCCGCGAATTGACGATCGTGTTTCTCAACTGGGATTTTCACGCGCTGACCGTCATATCGGTTCTCTTGTTCATCGGCGCGATGGGCAAATCGGCGCAATTCCTGCTCCACACCTGGCTGCCGGACGCGATGGAGGGGCCGACGCCCGTCTCCGCGCTTATCCATGCGGCGACGATGGTGACGGCCGGCGTCTTCCTTGTTTGCCGCTGCTCGGTCTTTTTCGAATATGCGCCGAACGCGGCCGCGCTCGTCACGCTTGTCGGCGCGACGACGGCGTTTTTCGCGGCGACCGTCGGCCTTCTCCAGGACGACATCAAGAAGATCGTCGCCTATTCGACCTGCTCCCAGCTCGGCTATATGTTCTTCGCCGCCGGCGTCGGCGCATACGGCGCGGCGATGTTCCACCTTTTCACGCACGCCTTCTTCAAGGCGCTGTTGTTCCTCGGCTCGGGCGCCGTCATTCACGGCATGCATCACGAGCAGGACATCAAGAAAATGGGCGGCGTCAAATCGCTATTGCCGCTGACGCATCTCTTGATGGTGATCGGCACGATCGCGATCACCGGCGTCGGCATACCGGGCAGCACTGAATGGTTTGGCGTGCCGATCGGCACGGCGGGCTTCGTCTCGAAAGACATGATCCTCGAAAGCGCCTTTGCGGCCGGCGAGGCGGGCAAGGCGTTCGGCTATTACGCCTTCGCCCTCGGCCTTCTCGCGGCTGTCATGACGGCGTTTTATTCCTGGCGCCTCATCTTCATCACTTTCTGGGGGCCGAGCCGTCTGCCGGAGGAAGTGAAGAAACACCCGCATGATGTGCCGAATGTCATGCTCTGGCCGCTTGTTCCGCTTGCGGTCGGCGCTCTCTTCGCCGGCATGGCGTTTTACAAAGACTTCATCGGGCCGAACGCAAACGTATTCTGGAACGGCGCGCTCTATTCCGCCGCCGATCATGCGGCGCCCGCCCATGAGGAAGCGGCCCTTGACGCGCATGGCGCGCCGATCGCCAAAGATGAGGACGCTCACGCTGAAGCGGCGCATGGCGAAGCGGCGGCGGCTGCCGCCGATCATGGCGGCGGTCATCATTTTCCGGGTTGGGTCCTGTGGGCGCCGTTCTGGGCGATGGTTTTCGGCGCAAGCGCGGCGGCGTTCCAATATCTCAGAGGCGATCCTTTGAAGCTCGGCCTCCTGCGCCCGGGCGGCATGATCTACGCCTTCCTCAAGAACAAGTGGTATTTCGACGAAATCTACGACTTCCTTCTCGTCAAACCGGCGCTCGCGATCGGGCGCTTCCTTTGGATTGACGGCGACGGCAAGACGATCGACGGCGTCGGCCCTGACGGCATCGCCTCGACGGTTGCGGCGAGCGCGCGGCGCATCGTCAAGGTCCAGTCAGGCTATATGTATCACTACGCCTTCGTGATGCTGGTCGGCATCGCCGCGCTCATCACCTTTATCTTCTTCCGGCTCGGAGGCGGGCAATGAACGATCTCCTCGCCGAAAGCCTTGCAAACCAGCCATGGCTCTCCCTTCTGACATTCCTGCCGCTTGTCGGCGCGTTCGGCATTGCGCTCCGGCAGATGATGGCCAAGCGCGGCGCCGCCGGCGAAATCAGCGCAGCGGAGCAGGCGCAGATTGATTCCGTGTCGCGCCGCGTCGCCATGCTGTTCACGCTCGGCGCGTTCGTCGTTTCCGTATTCATTTACGTCGCTTATTACGACCCTTCATTCGGCGGCTATCAGCTCGTCGAGCATGTCGAATGGCTCGGCGGCGGCGTTTCCTACAAAATGGGCGTCGACGGCATATCGATCCTTTTCGTCCTGTTGACGACCTTCATCATGCCGATCTGCATTGCGGCGTCGAAGACGATTGAAAAGCGCGTCGCCGAATACATGATCGCGTTCCTGATCATGGAAACGCTGATACTCGGCGTCTTCTGCGCGCTCGACCTTCTCGTCTTCTATCTTTTCTTTGAGGGCAGCCTGATCCCGATGTTCCTGATCATCGGCGTGTGGGGATCGAAAGGCGTCAAGGAATTCGGCGGCGTCTCGATGCCGAGCCGCGTCTACGCGGCGATCAAGTTTTTCCTTTATACGCTGCTCGGCTCTGTCCTGATGCTCGTCGCCATTCTCTGGATGTGGCGTTACGCCGGAACGACGGACATTCACGCGCTGCAACAGACAGCGTTCCCGGCCGGCGCGCAGAAATGGCTGTGGGTCGCGTTCTTCGCTTCCTTCGCGGTCAAAATGCCGATGTGGCCGGTGCACACCTGGCTTCCCGACGCGCACGTGCAGGCGCCGACGGCCGGTTCCGTCGTTCTCGCCGCCATTCTCCTCAAAATGGGCGGTTACGGTTTCCTGCGGTTTTCATTGCCGATGTTCCCGATCGCCAGCGCCGATTTCGCGCCGTTCGTTTACGCCCTGTCGATCGTCGCCATCATTTACACCTCCCTCGTCGCGCTCGCGCAGGAGGACATGAAAAAGCTCATCGCTTATTCCTCCGTCGCTCATATGGGCTTCGTGACGATGGGCATTTTCACCGGCACGTCGCAGGGAATTGAGGGCGGTCTTTTCCAGATGCTCTCGCACGGCTTCATTTCCGGCGCTCTTTTCCTGTGCGTCGGCGTTCTTTATGACCGCATCCACACGCGCGAGATCGCGGCCTATGGCGGCCTCGTTCATCGCATGCCGTTTTACGCTTTTCTCTTCCTCTTCTTCACCATGGGCAATGTCGGCCTGCCGGGCGTTTCGGGTTTTGTCGGCGAGTTCCTCACCATGGCCGGCGCCTTCAAGGTGAATTCCTGGATCGCGTTCTTCGCCGCCTTCGGCGTCATTCTGTCCGCCGCCTATGCGCTCCGGCTGTACCGGCAGGTGATGTACGGAGAAATGACCAAAGAGAAGCTGATGACGATCACGGATGTCGACGCGCGCGAAATCGTCATGCTTGGCGTTCTGATGGTTTTCGCGCTCGTGCTCGGCCTCTACCCCAAACCGGCGCTCGATGTCTTCGCGCCGTCGGTTGACGGGTTGATCGCCAATTTCGATGCGGCGATCGCCGCTGCGGGGACGCCGTAATGACGCTTGCCGATACGCTGTTCTGGATTGTGCCCGAATTGATGCTGGCTGGCGGCGCCATGGCGCTCCTCATCTTAGGGGTCTATCTCGGCGACGCTTCATCGCGCCTGATTTCGACCATATCGATTGCGCTGCTGATCGCCGCCTTGCTTGTCGTCGTCGCGCTGAACGGCGGGCCGACGCAAGAATTGTTCGGCGGGGCGTTGCGCGTTGACGCCTTTTCCTCATTCGCGAAGATGCTGATCCTCGCTGCGGCGGCGATCGCCATCTTGATGTCGGACAAATATCTCGCCGGCGAACAGCTCGGCCGGTTCGAATATCCGGTGCTGATCGTTCTCGCGGCGCTCGGCATGATGCTGATGGTGTCGGCGAATGATTTGATCGCGCTCTATATGGGCGTCGAGACGCAAAGCCTCGCGCTTTACATTCTAGCGGCGTTCAATCGCGACAGTCGGCGGTCGACGGAGGCGGGGCTTAAATATTTCGTTCTCGGCGCTTTGTCGTCCTGCATGCTGCTCTACGGCGCGTCGCTGATCTACGGCTTCACCGGCTCGACGAATTTCTCCGCGATTGCGCAATCGGCCGCCGTCGCGCGCGAAAATGTCGGCCTTGTCGTCGGCCTCGTCTTTCTGATCGCAGGGCTCGCTTTCAAGGTTTCAGCGGCGCCGTTCCACATGTGGACGCCCGACGTTTACGAAGGCGCGCCGACGCCGGTGACGGCGTTCTTCGCCGCAGCGCCGAAGCTCGCGGCGATGGCGCTTTTCGCCCGCGCGCTCGTGACGCCGTTCCCGGATATCGTCGATCAGTGGCGACCGATCATCGCCATCCTCGCTGTCGCTTCGATGACGGTCGGCGCGTTTTCGGCGATCGTTCAATCGAACATCAAGCGGCTGATGGCTTATTCCTCGATCGGCCATATGGGATTCGCCCTGATCGGCCTTGCGGCCGGCACGGCGAACGGAATCGGATCGGTGCTCGTCTATATGGCGATCTATATCGTCATGACGGTCGGCGCCTTCGCCTGCATCCTGCTGATGCGGCGGCGCGGCGGCATGACGGAATCGATCGACGATCTGTCGGGCCTGACGCGCACCAATCCAGGGCTGGCGCTCGCGCTGACCATTCTGCTGTTTTCTCTCGCGGGCGTTCCGCCGATGGCGGGCTTCTTCGGCAAGCTTGTCGTTTTTCAGGCTGCGGTTGAGGCGGATCTCGTGTGGCTCGCAATTATCGGCGCCGTGATGAGCGTCATTTCGGCCTATTACTATCTCCGCATCATCTGGCTCATGTGGTTCAACGAGCCTGCGCCGGCGTTTGAAAGAGAAGTCGGCTCGCGCCTCGGCATGACGGCGTTCGGTTCGGCCGCACTGATGTTTCCGATCCTGATCGTCTTTATCGGGCCGCTGGTCGCTTTCGCGCGCAACGCCGCCGCGGCGCTATTTTAGGGATGCCCGGAACACTCGCGTCCGGATCATCGGTCGAAGTTTTCGATACGCTCGATTCGACCAGCCTTGAAGCCAAACGCCGCGTCGCCGCGGGCGCCGTCGGACCGCTCTGGATCATCGCTCTCAAGCAGACCGGCGGATACGGCCGGCGGGGATCGGCCTGGACGCAGGAAGTGGGCGATGTCGCCGCGACCTTTCTTTTCGAACCCAGGGCCGCGCCGGAGCGGTTGCCTGAGCTTTCCTTTGTCGCCGCGCTTGCGGTTTGGGACGCTGTGCGCCGTTATGCGCCAGGCGCGGATATCGAGGTCAAATGGCCCAACGACATCCTTGTCGGCGGAGGCAAGATCGCCGGCCTGCTGCTTGAGTTGATAACGTCGCCGAATGGGCCGCTCATCGCGCTCGGCGTCGGCGTCAACGTGGTGTCGGAGCCGAAGAACCTCGCCTATCCCGCCGCCCGGCTCATCGATTGGGCGAAAAGCGCGCCTGAGCCCCGGCGCTTCGTCGAGACGCTCGATGAAAGCTTCGCCGCCTGGCTCGCGATATGGCGGCGAGAGGGCTTTTCAGCGATTCGCGAGGCGTGGCTCCAACGCGCGAACGGCCTCGGCGAAAGGATAAAAGTCAGACTGGAGAATGAGACGATCGAGGGCGAATTCGTCGATCTCGATCTTTCGGGCGCGCTCATACTAGAATGCGCGGGCGAACGCCGGGCGATAGCGGCCGGCGCCGTCTTGCCGCCAGCGGCGTGACGGCTGATGCGGAGCGGACAAGCATGCTGATCGCGATTGACGTCGGCAATACGAATTCAGTGATCGCGCTTTACGATCACGAGAAGGCGCTCGCGCAATGGCGCACGTCGACCTCCTCGACGCGCACCGCTGACGAATACGCCGTCTGGCTGTCGCAAATCATGGCGATGAGCGGCTACGGTCTCAGCGACATATCTGATTGCGTCATTTCCAACGTCGTGCCGCAATCGCTTTTTCATTTCCGCAATCTCTCTCGCCGCTATTTCAATTGCGAACCCTTCGTCGTCACGGCGGGGAACATTCCGGGCGTTGAGGTTCGCATTCCAAAACCGTCGGAAGCGGGCGCCGATCGGCTCGTCAACGCCGTCGGCGCGTTCGTCGAATATGGCGGGCCACTTGTCGTCGTCGACAGCGGCACGGCGACGAATTTCGACATGGTCGGCAAGGACGGCGGTTTTGAAGGCGGCATCATCTCGCCAGGCATCAATCTTTCGATGCAGGCGCTGCATGACGCAGCGGCGCAATTGCCGCGCGTCGCTATCGAACGCCCGCCTCACGTCATCGGCAAGGATACGGTCGGCGCCATGCAATCGGGCGTCTATTGGGGTTATGTCAGTCTCATCGAAGGTCTTGTTCGCCGCATCAAGGAAGAATACGGCCATCCCCTTAAAGTCGTCGCGACGGGCGGCGTTGCGGCCCTGTTTCAGGGGGCGACGGAAAGCATTGATGTTTTTGACCCCGATCTCACCATTCGCGGCCTTTTCGAAATCCACAAGCGCGTGAAAGCGAAAGGCTGATGGCCAAAGACGAACTCGTCTTCCTGCCGCTAGGCGGATCAGGTGAAATCGGCATGAATATGAACCTGTACGGGTTCGGGCCGCCTCATAATCGAAAATGGATCATGATCGATTGCGGCGTCATGTTCGGCGATCTTGCAACGCCGGGCGTTGAGCTTATCTGCGCCGACCCGACATACATTCTTGAGGAAAAGAAAAACCTGCTCGGCCTCGTCCTGACGCACGGCCATGAAGACCATATCGGCGCCGTCGGCCTTTTGGCGCCGGAACTCGGCTGTCCCGTTTACGCCACGCCGTTTACGGCGAAACTTGTCGAGAGCAAGCTTGAGGAACGCGGCGTTGAAATCGACATGCGCGTCATCAATCTCGGCGCGCGCCTCGATATCGGCCCGTTCGACCTTGAATTCGTCACGCTGACGCATTCGATTCCGGAGCCGAACGGCGTCATCATTCGCACCCCGCTCGGCGTCGTTCTTCATACGGGGGACTGGAAAATCGACCCCGAACCGACGCTGGGGCCGGTGACAGATTCGCCGACCTTGCGCGCGATCGGCGACGCCGGCGTCCTCGCGATGGTTTGCGATTCGACAAATGTCCTGTCGTCAGGGGAATCCGGCTCGGAGATGCGGGTCAAGGAGAGCCTGATCAAGATCATCGCTGAACAGCCCGGACGGGTCGCGGTGACGACATTCGCGTCCAATGTTTCGCGCGTCGTCTCGATCTGCGAGGCGGCTTATGCGGCCGATCGCGCCGTTTGCCTGCTCGGCCGCTCAATGCTGCGGATCGTCGGCGCGGCGAGAGATGTCGGTCTGCTGCCCGAGGGCGTCAGTTTTGTTGAGCCGGCTGAGGCGGGCTTTCTTCCGCGCGACAAGGTGCTTTATCTCTGCACCGGGAGTCAGGGCGAACCGCGCGCGGCGCTTGCGCGTATTGCGCGCGACGATCATCGCGATCTTGTCTTGACCGAAGGCGACACGGTGATCTTCTCGTCCAAGATCATTCCAGGCAATGAGCGGGGCATTTTCACGCTGATCAACGATCTCGTTGAGCTCGGCGTTAAAGTCATTACGGAAAAAGACGCCTTTACGCATGTGTCCGGCCATCCCAATCGCGATGAACTGAAGAAGATGTATGAATGGGTGCGGCCGAAATATTCGATCCCCGTGCACGGGGAAGCGCGCCATCTCGAAGCGCATGCGGATTTTGCGATGACCCTCGGCGTCGACGACGCCCTCGCGCCGCGCAACGGCGATCTGATCCGCCTCGCCCCCGGCGCGCCTGCAGTCATTGACGAGACGCCGGCGGGACGATGGATGCTCGACGGCGACATTTTGATGCCCGAAGGATCGGGCCCGATGCGAGAGCGCCGCAAGCTTTCCTATGCGGGGATCGTGTCCGTCGGCCTTGCGATTGACGAACATGGCGGCGCCGCCGCGCCGCCGGCTGTCGCCATAATCGGCGCGCCGAAGGAGGCGCCGGGCGTTGACGATCTTGCCGATTTGATCGCTGAAAAGGCTGAAGCGGCGCTGCATGCGCTCAGCAATTCAAAGCGCCGGGATGACGCCGCCGTAGAGCTTGCGGTGACGCGCGCCGTGCGAAACGAGATGATTGCGGCCTGGGGAAAGCGGCCAGGCGTGGCGATTTTGATCCAGAGAGTTTGAAGCGATGAATCCGGCTGGGGTTTTTGTCATTTACGTCATGGTCTGGTGGTGCATTTTTTTCGCCATGCTGCCGCTCGGCGTGACGGGCCGCTGGGAAAGCGACGGCGATGATGTCGACGGCGCGGACCCCGGCGCGCCGACGAACCCCAATCTGAAAAAGAAAGCGCTTTGGACGAGCCTCTCCGCTTTGCCCGTCACCGCGGTCATTGTCGCGATCATCTTGAGCGGCTTTTTTGATTTTCGGGATTAATGCGCGCTTTCGCTTGAACAAATTCGCGGTCTCAATTACCCGTCGCCCAGATCAGCGATTTGCCGCTTTTATCGTCGGGAGGGGGCGTCATGTCCGATCCGGTTATCCTCGACGAAAAGAAGGACGGACCGGAAACCCCGGCGCCGGAACAGGAATCGTCTGCCCTCCATGACGAGCTGACTCTCGCCGAGCGCTATGTCGAGCCGGTCGAGGAAGCGATTGAAGCCCGCGACGTCAAGCGGATCGAAGGCCTCTTTGACGAGCTCCACCCGGCGGATTTGGCGGACGTCATCGCGCTCCTGCACGAGGACGACCGACTGTCGCTGATTGAGTTGCTGGGCGGCAGTCTGCCTGCGGAGGTGTTGCCGGAGCTTGATCCCGGCCTCACCGAAGAAGTCGTAAACGCGATGCGGCCCGAAGCGGTCGCCGAAGCGGTAAGCGAACTCGATACGGACGACGCCGCCTTCATCCTTGAAGAGCTGGATGAGGAAAAGCGCGCCGAAATTCTCGCCAAGACCGCGGCGCCCGATCGGTTGGCGCTCAACCAGGCCTTCGATTACGAAGAGGAATCAGCCGGCCGCCTGATGCAGCGCGAAGTGTTCGCCGCGCCAGCCTACTGGACGGTCGGGCAGATCATCGACCGCCTGCGCGGCAAGGAAGAGCTTCCTGATCGTTTCTACGAGGTGTTCGTCATCGACCCGGCGACGAAACCGATCGGGGCGGTGCCGCTTGCGACCTTGCTGAAGACGCAGCGCGATGTGGCGATCGAGAAGATCATGAATCCAGACGTCTGGTCCATTCCGGTTACGATGGACCAGGAGGATGTCGCCTACAAATTCGAGCAGTACAATCTGATCTCCGCGCCGGTCGTTGACGACTCGGGACGCCTTGTCGGCATGATCACGGTCGACGACGTTGTTGAAATCGTTCACGCCGAAAGCGCTGAAGACATGCTGGCTCTCGGCGGCGTTGAATCGGACGCCGGCATCACCGACAGCGTGCTCGAAACAGTGCGGTCGCGTTTCTCCTGGCTTGCGGTCAATCTTGGAACTGCGATCCTCGCCTCACTTGTCATCTCGGTGTTCGACGCCGCAATCGAAAAGGTCGTTGCGCTCGCCGTTCTCATGCCGATCGTCGCGTCTATGGGCGGCAACGCCGGCACGCAAACGCTGACCGTCGCCGTTCGCAGCCTTGCAATGCGCGATCTGACGACGGCGAACGCCGCGCGCATCATCTGGCGCGAAACGATCGTCGGCGGCCTTAACGGCGTATTGTTCGCCATTATCATGGGCGCGCTTGCGGGATTCTGGTATTTGAGCATCGGCGCCGGGGCGACGGAGGCGGTGCGCCTCGGCGTCGTCATCGGCGCTGCAATGATCGTCAATCTGATCGCCGCCGGGCTTGCGGGAATTTTGATTCCGCTTGGCCTGCAGCGGGCCGGCGCCGACCCGGCGGTCTCCTCCGCCGTTTTTGTGACGACGGTGACCGATGTGGTCGGCTTTTTTGTTTTTCTCGGTCTCGCGGCGATCGTGCTTCTTTAGCCAGGGCTAGCCAATTTGATCTGAGGGCGTCTTTCGAAAGACGAACCGGATCGCCGCAAGGCCGAACAGCAATAGGAATAATACGCCCGGCTCCGGCACGTCGTCGGGCGGCGGCGGTTTGGGCGGCGGGCATTCGGGATCCGTCTTCGGATTGCAAGGCGGCGGCGGCGCGATCGGCGGCACGACGATGCCGGGAATTTCGAAAGGCGGTATATAGGGCGGCGCCCACTCATCCGTTTTGGGGGGATAAACAGGCGTCGGCTCGCTGGGGATCAGCGGAACCTCTTCTTCCGGAACCCGCCCTGGCCCCCTCGGCGCCGGCTCGTAACCGGCGAGCCGCTTGGGAACGGGGCGGGCGCCTAAAAAGGGCGCGCGGTCTTTCCTTCGCCTTCGGCGCAACAACCGCAATTGATCACAATGTCATTGCGGATATCGCCGACGGCGCGCGCATAGAGTTCGGCGATCTCTTTTTCATCGAGCTGCCGCTTGCCGCCAAATCCGCCGGTCCAGACAATCGCTCCTGCGAGGATCGCTGCAGCGATGACGTTCGCGATGCCGTTGCCGATCATGGATGCCACCATAGGTTCGCCCGGCTATCCCAAGGGTTGTCCGCCAAATGGCGGAAAACGTCCCGAATCGGGAAACCGCGCCGGACGCCGGTCTCCCTGCCGCTTGTCTTCCAAGCTTCGCGCCAAAAAAGGGCCTTGTCGATTTGATCGCCATAACGGGCGGGCGAATCGCCCTTTCCCACGTGGCGTCAACCCTTCGATGCGCGACGGCATAGCGCCGCGAATCAATCGGTTAGGCGAGATGAGGCGATTTCGTCACATTCGCGTCTGCGCGGGGGAATAGGCGCGCGCCGCGCCTACCAAGGGCGCTGTGCCCATGCTAATAAACCTTAACACGGCTCCATGGGGAGAGCCTTGGGCGGCCTTTCTGTCGCAGCGAGGCCGTGTCGCGTTTGGAGGGGAATGGCGGGTCAGCATGAAGACGGGAACGACCGGTCTTAATCTGATCAAGGGCTATGAAGGCCTGAGGATGTCGGCGCATTATGCGCCGAGCGAGGAATGGACGGTTGGATACGGCCACACCTCGTCGGCTCGCCATGGGATGAGCGTTACGGAAGGCGACGCGGAACGTCTCCTCCGGCAGGACGTCCAGCCGATCGAAAAGCTGGTCGCCGACACCGTCCGCGCACCGCTCAATCAGAACGAACATGACGCCGTCGTCTCGCTGATCTTCAATATCGGCGAGGAGAATTGGAAGCGGTCTACCGTTCTTAGAAAACTCAATGAGGGCGATAAGCTCGCCGCGGCGCGCGCCTTTGAGATGTGGACCAAGGCGCGGGTGAACGGCGAACTCGTTTCGCTTGACGGCCTTGTGCGTCGCCGCGCGGCGGAGAAATCGCTTTTCCTGATGCCGACTGATGCGTCGCTTGTCGTGCCGACGTCAGATGTGCGCCCGGCGCCTGAATGCGAACTCGATTTCAAATCAGACCGCGAGCTGAAAGCCTCGCCGCTGGTCGATTTCGACCGCAAGTCGAACAGCAAGGCGCTGACGCTTTCAGGCGAGGAGCGCGCTGCGCGCTCGCGCGCGCTTTTCGCCGCGACCCAGGCGTTATCCGTCGATCCGACCAAGATGATCATCAGCAAGGCTGAAGAACACGCCGACATGGGCGTGACGATCGGCGCCATGCTCGCCGGACTGTTGGCGCTCGCCATGACGGCGCTTGGCGGGGTCTTGCTGATCGGCCAGGAATTTCCGGCGTTCGCGGAGTCGATCGGGCTCGGTTATGACCGGTTTGTCGAGATATTCGAGAATCTGCCGATGTGGCTGGCGGCGGTCGGCGCGGCGATCTGCTATTTCATCCTCTACATTCTCGTGAAGCGCGTTTCGCGGCACGACCTTAAACGCCAGCGGGCGCAGGAGTTTGCGCGTCTGCGCGCGGCTGAATAAGACCTGAAATGACCCTCCATCTCATTAAGCTCTGCGCTGGCGCCAGCGGGGTCGATGAATTGCGCGCGCGCATCGACCGCAGCGTGGCGCGTAATCGAAAAACGAGGGGGCAAGCCGTTCACACGCATGAAACGCGCATGTTTCCGCGCCGGCGCGATGAGTTGCTGAACGGGGGGTCGATCTATTGGGTGATTAAAGGCGTCGTTCTTACGCGCCAGGCGATCATTGATATTGAAGCTTTTTGCGACGAGTCCGGCGTCGACAGATGCGCCATCCTGCTTGACCCGACGCTCACGCCGACTGAAGCCCAGCCGCGTCGCGCATTTCAGGGATGGCGTTATCTGGAGGCGGCTGATGCGCCGCGCGATCTTCGATCGGGAGAGGCCTCTGCGCCGCCGGCCTTGCGCGCAAAACTGGCGGAACTTGGATTGTTGTAGGCGCGCGCGTTCATCGCGAATCGGAAGTGACGGGCCAATTATCGATCAGGCGCGTGCTGCCGAGAATGACGGCGGCGAAGATGCGCGACGGCGCCGTTACGGCGCCGGAACCAGCCGGCTCAAGCGTTTCGGCGTTTCGGATTTCAAGATAATCGATCGACGTGAAGCCGGCCTCACCGAGGGCGGTGCGCCCGAAATGGATCGCCTCGCCGACCGCATCGCCGCGCGAAAGGCGATCGGCCATTTTTGAAAGAACCTTGTTGAGCGCGCCTGCGATCTTGCGCTCGTCGGCGTTCAGATAGGCGTTGCGCGACGACATTGCGAGGCCGTCGGCTTCGCGCACGATCGGCGCGCCGACGATCTCGACCGGCAAATCGAGATCCTTCGCCATGCGCCGGATGACGAGAAGCTGCTGGTAATCCTTCTCGCCGAAGACGGCGATGTCGGGCGCGACCTGGTTGAGAAGCTTGCAGACCACTGTCGCGACGCCGCCGAAAAAATGCGGCCTCGACGCGCCGCAAAGCCCCTGCGAAACGGATGCGACGGAGACCGCTGTCTGAAACCCCGCCGGATACATTTCCTCGGAGGATGGGGCGAAGACGAGGTCGCAGCCCTCTTTTTTCAACAAAGCGAGGTCGGTTTCCTCGCGTCGCGGGTAGGTCCCGAAATCCTCATGCGGGGCGAATTGCGCGGGATTGACGAAAATGCTGGCGATCGTTCGTTCGGCGAGGGCGTTTGAGCGGCGGATCAGCGACAAATGGCCCTCATGCAGCGCCCCCATGGTGGGGACGAGTCCGACCGAAAGCCCCTCGGCGCGCCATTTCCGGACCATTTTCCGGACTTCCTCAACGGTGCGGACAACCAGCATTTGCGAATCGACGGCGGCTGCAGGCATGCTATAGGTCCTTTCCGCTTGGGCGGCTGGACGTCGGACTGGGGTCGGAGTGGCTAATGCGACAAGGCATCGACGCTTTCAAGACTGCGTCGTTTCTTGGGATGAAGAGGGCCTCAATCATGGGGCTGATCCTGCTCGCCCAGAGCTGTGCGGTTCTCGGCGGCGGCAAGGACGCCGACATCCTTGCGGCGCAGGGTGAAGAGCTTCGTCTCGCGCGGGCGCAGGCGAGCGATCTTCAGGCTGAAGTTGCAAAGCTCAGCGCTGAAAACGACGCCCTAGCGCAGAAACTCGCCGCGCTTGAAAAGAAAACCGAACGTGTCGCCGCCGCAAACGAAGCGAGCTTGAAAGAAGGCCCGCCCGCCGGCGGCGCGCCGGCGGCTGAGAAAAAGCCCTCGACGGCGCCCGCCGCGCCTGTCGTCGCCGCGCCGAACGCCGATGTCGCGCTGCCTGGCGCGCCGGTGCCGATCGACAATTCGCCGCGCCTCGTCCAGCCGAGCTTCTCCTCGGCCGAAGAGATTTTCGAAAACGAGGCGGCGAGCCCTGAAATCAAGATGACCAGCATCCTGTGGGGCGTTCATCTCGCCTCCTATCGTCATGCGGACGACGCCAGCGCCGGCTGGAAAAAGCTGCAACGGGAAAACCCGGACGAGCTTGGTCTTCTTGAGCCGCGCATCGAGAAAGTCGCAGTCGAAGGCAAGGGCGAATATCTGCGCCTTGTCGGCGGCGGCTTTTCCTCGCGCGAAAAGGCGAAGGCGCTCTGCGACACGCTCGCCTCGAAAGGCGTCTTCTGCCGCGTCGCGACATTCGGCGGCGACCGTCTTTCCATGCTCGATATCGGCGAGCTGCGCTGAAAAGGCGCTATTCCGGCGCGGCGATTTCAAAGGATTTTTCAGCGAAAACGCGGCCCTCAAATTCCGCCGCGCCGACAAAGCGCAGCGTGAGGGTTCCCTCGGGAAGCGCGCGCTCGCCGAGCCCCAGCGTCAAGCGCCTCGCGTCTGCATCGACATGCAGGGAGACATTGTCGATCTCGGCGATCGTCGCCGTCCCGCCGTCCGATTTCATGACGGCGGCAAATCGGCCGTAAGCGGAATATTTTCCCTCGCGGCTCAGCGTCGTCTGCAGTTCGAGAAGGCCCTTCGCATCGCGCAGGAGTTTCGTGTCCTTGATCGTCACGACCGGCGCGGCGAGACCGCCGCGCAGGATGACCGGCGTCGAGACGCCAAGGCCGACATCGGCCTCAAGCCCGCCGCCGGCGCGGCGCAGCGGCGTGCGGACCGGCGCCGTTTCGACAAGCAGGTGCGAGCGTCGTTCGCCGGCCGGAACCGCGACGCCGTTTTTCAATTTCACCGTGACGCGCGTCCGTCGGCCGGGTTCGAGGCGAAACCGCGCCGGACTGACCACGAGATAGGGCGCGGCCGAGAGGCGCGCCCGCGTTTCAGGGGGCGCCGGGGCGTAGCCTGTTTCCACCGCGGCGAGGTCGGTCCAGCCGACCCGGCCCTCGATGATCCGGTCGGAGGCGTTCGACACCTCATAGACGGCGATCGGCGCCTCCTTGGTGATCACCTGGCGCAGCGGCGAGACCGTGATCTCTGCGGCGGCGCGTCCGGCCGACAGGACGGCGGCCGCAAGGAGCGCGGCTGACATGCGGGCGAGGGCGGGTCGCGTCACCATGCTCTTTTGTCCCATCAGAGCCCCAAGAATCGGTTGACGATCGCAAGATCGCCGCCGGCGATGCAAAAACCGGCCCGTCGCGGCCGGGGTTGCGCCGCGCCAGCTGTGACGAGGGGGGTTGCAGGGTTGGTCAAAATCACCCTCTGACTGTGAAATTAACGTTTTTTCCCCGCCGCTTCGGCGGGGCTGTCCGGCGCAAGGGGTGATTTCGTGACGCATGTGATCGTTCTCGGGAATGAAAAGGGCGGCTCGGGCAAGTCGACAGCCGCCATGCATATTACGGTGGCGCTCTTGAAGGCCGGCTATCGCGTCGCCGCGATCGATCTCGACATGCGTCAGCAAAGCTTCTCGCGTTATCTCGAAAATCGTCGCGCCTTCGCCGATTCGAAAAAGAACGAACTCGTCTTTCCGGTCATGCCGAAAATTTCGCCGTCGTCGATCGACAGCCGGGAAGAAGCGCGGCGCGCCGAGACCGAACACTTCACGGCGACGCTGCAAACGCTCGCCGATTGCCATTTCGTCGTCATCGACTGTCCGGGCGCCGACACGCATCTGTCCCGCCTTGCGCACGCCCATGCCGATACGATCGTCACGCCGTTGAATGACAGCTTCGTCGATTTCGACCTGCTGGCGCGCCTGCACCCGGAAACCGGCGAATTGCTGGGACCGAGCCTTTACAGCGAAATGGTCTGGAACGCGCGCAAGCGCCGCGCGATGTCGGGCGTCAAGGGCGGCATCGACTGGGTCGTCATGCGCAACCGCCTGTCGGCGACGCGCGCCAACAACAAGAAGGCGATGGGCGAAAAGCTGGAGGAGTTGTCGAACCGCATCGGCTTCCGCCTTGCGCGCGGCTTCGGCGATCGCGTCATCTATCGCGAGCTTTTTCCGATGGGATTGACGCTTCTCGATCTTGGCGGGCCGGACGCGCCCTTGCGTCTGTCGACGATGAGCCATGTCACGGCGCGTCTCGAAATCCGGTCGCTCATCGCGACGCTGAACCTGCCGAAGCCTGAAATCGGCGGCAAGAGCGCCGACGGCCGCGCCGCCGCATAGCTCTTCGCCGACGGATGAAGTCTTAGAAAGGCCGCCTATTTTCGCCGCGGCGGCGCGGCCGGGAGGTTTCACGGCCCGCGCGTTTCGTGCAATGTGCGCCCTTGTTGCAGCGCGCAAGGCGGCGGGATGCTCGGAAAAATTGCGATTCTTTTCGCGCTCGGCGCCGCCGCCTGGGTGCTTTGGCGCGCCGGGAAGGGCGGCGAGGCGCGCGGCGTGTTTCGCCTCAAACTGGTCGGCCTGCTCGCCGTCGCGGCGGTGCTTTTCGCCGCGCAGCTTTTCCCGCTCGCGCTGATGATCCTCGTTGCGGCGGGAGGGGTGACGGCGATCGAGCTTTGGCGCGAGCGCGCGATCCGGGGGATGGACGAGATGACGCCGGGCGCCGGCGCGCGCGCCGCGCCGCAGGGCGTTGAGGAGGCGGCCGCCGTTCTCGGCGTCGCGATCGACGCCAGCGACGAAACGGTCAAGTCGGCGCACAAGAAGCTGATTGCGCAGCTTCATCCGGATCGCGGCGGCTCCGACTATCTCGCGGCGAAGATCAACGACGCGCGGCGCGTCATGCTGGAAAAACGCGGCGGCGGAAACTTTTCGACGAGCGATACGAAGGGCGAGGCTCAATGACATCGGTGGAATCCATTATTTCGGGCGTCGGCTCGCATCTTCCCGGCAAGATCGTCACCAATCAGGATCTCGCCAAAATCGTCGACACGTCTGACGAATGGATCCGGTCGCGTTCGGGCATCGGCGAACGCCATATCGCCGGCGATGACGAGGCGACCTCCGACTATGCGACGATCGCCGCATGGAATGCGCTCGATCAGGCGGGGCTCAAACCGAAAGATATCGACCTCATCATCGTCGCGACGGTGACGCCCGACAAAACCTTCCCGTCGACGGCGGTCTATGTGCAGGAAAAGCTCGGCGCGCCGCCGGGGATCGCGTTTGACGTTTCGGCGGCCTGCGCCGGTTTTCTCTACGCCCTCAACATCGCGCATAATTTCATCCAGACGGGACAGGTGAGGCACGCCCTCGTCATCGGCGCTGAAAAGCTTTCCTGTTTTCTCGACTGGTCGGATCGCGCGACCTGCGTTCTTTTCGGCGACGGCGCCGGCGCGGTCGTGCTCTCCGCGGAAAAATCGCATGCGGCCGCGCCGCCGCGCGGCATTCTCGCAACCTATCTTTCCGCCGACGGCCGCCTCGCCGAACATCTTTACGCCGACGGCGGGCCCGCCTCGACCGCGACGGTCGGCAAGGTGCGGATGAACGGCAAGGAGGTTTTCCGAAACGCGGTGCAGGAAATTTCGAACGCGGTTCTGGAAGTCACGGAACGGGCGAAAGTGAAGCGCGAGGAAATCGACTGGTTTGTGCCGCATCAGGCGAATATCCGCATCATTGAATCCTGCGCAAAGCGGCTCGAACTGTCGGATGAAAAAATCATCGTCACGATTGAAAAGCACGCCAACACCTCTTCAGCGTCGATCCCGCTGGCGCTCGACGCCGGCATTCGCGACGGGCGAATCAAGCGCGGCGAACTTCTCGTCTTCGCCGCGCTTGGCGGCGGTCTCGCCTGGGGCTCGGCGCTCATTCGTTACTGAGCGGTGTTTGCCGAACACAGCTTCTCCCTCTCCGCGAGGGGTTTCCTCCGGCAGTGCGCAATAAAAGCGGAGAG
>CALAZI010000113.1 GCA_937895955.1 uncultured Alphaproteobacteria bacterium
CTGTCAAGTTGCGGTGCAAAATTGCGCGGCGCGCGTGTGTGATGCAACTTATCGGATAAGTGATCATAACTCGCTGAAATCACTGCGGTTTGCATAGTTATCCTACACCTCTCGGGAGGCCTTACAATAGCATCGCCGCTATTGGAGGAGGCCCGTATGCGCGTGAAATCTAAACCTTTGCGTTCCGTCGGAACGCCCTGCGCCGTTTTCACCAATAGGCTGCATACGGATAATACGGACAAAACCGCGACGACCCGCATCAGGGCTCGGTTCAAGCCCATGAACGGCGCGGGGACAATCCGAATTATCCGTAACTTTCCCCCTCAATCTGCGCCGCCGCACCCCAAGAGGTTGCGGGCTTATTGGAGACCAAGATGCGCACAAAATTTTATTCCGCCCGCGACGCCGCCAAGAATTTCGGCGCCGTGATGGAGGCCGCCGAAAACGCTCCCGTGATGATCCGCCGGCACGGCCGGCCGCGCGCGGCCGTCATCGGCTGGCGGCTCTTCGAAGAGTACAAGAAAGCCTATGACGACGCCTTCGACGAGCGCGTTCTTCACCTTCTCGAACTGCAGCTCGAAGCCGCGATTGAGGGAAAGCTCGGAACGGCGGACCGCATTCATGCGCTCACCAAGCGCTTGATGGAGGGCGAGGCGGGCTTGAGCGATAAGACGCCGACCGAGAAGCGGGAGGACGCTCAGCGTTGAGCGCGCGCGCGATACCAGTCGGCGAAACGGCGCGCCGTTTCCTCCCAGGCGGCTTCGCCGTTCCGCCAGACATAGGCGTCTTCGATCGTCGCGAAGCGTTCATTGCCGTGATCCATCCGCGCCTGTTCGATGAAGGTCGCCGAACCGGGCCGCGCGCGATTCGCCATGTCGACGATGACCTTGTGGCCGTAGCGCGCCTCGAACTGGTCGAATTCGTTGAAGATGACGAGCGCGTCGGCGTCGAGCGCGGTCCAGGCGGCGAGGAAATTGCGCTTCGCCGCCTGCTGGTGCCAGGCGTAGGGCCGGCCGTAATGCTCGCCTTGCCCGAGCCCGCGAATATCGGCGCGCGTCAGCGCCATGTCTTTGCCGTCCTTTGCGACATCGTCCGGATTGCGTTCGCGGACGAGATATTCGTAATGAAATTTCGCCCGCCGCAGCAATTCGTCATGGATGTCGGCGGGCGAAACTTCTTCCGGCCGTCTTTCGAGATAATGGCGGTCAAAGGTCAGCATGCGCTCGTAATAGGTTTCCGCGCCGCCGCCCTGAACCGCGACGCCGGCGATGTCATAGCCGTCATCTTGCAGCGCCAGCGCGACAAGCGGCGCCGTCGTCGAGCCGAGGCTCGATCCGTTGACGAAGACGCGGCTCGCGTCAATCGCCTCATGCTTCATCGCCTCCTTAAAGGCGTGAACGTAATGCGCGACTTCGGTGTCGTAATCGAGTTCGTGACAGGCTGCGCCTTCGCTGTCGCCGTCGGATGCGCGTTCGACGCGAATGAGCGCCAGCCCGGAATGACGGGCGAGAAAAGCGAGGATCTCGCTCGATTCAGAGCCCCGACGGTGCTCGATCGATCCGCAGGACACCCATTGCGTGAAAAGAAGCGGGTGGAGTTTTCCGCTCGTTCCTTCCGGAAGCGTGATGATGGTGCGAAGGCGCGCGCCATCCGGCGTTTCAACCGCGCCGTAAATCGAGCGAACGCCGGGGATCGATTCAAGCGGCCGCGGCGGCGGGGTGAATTCGACCTTTCGCTTCGCGCCGTCGCGTTCGACGACGAGCGACAGGATTTCGCCGCCTTTCGCCTTCGTGAGCAGCGCTTCGCCTTCATAGGCGCGGCTGAATTTTTCATTATTGATGCGAAGGATGACGTCGCCGTCCTGAAGGCCCGCGGCGGCGGCGGGAGAATTCGGATCAAGACGGCGAACGACGAGGCCGTCATCGGCGGACGCGCGAAAGCCGAGCGCCGCCTGACGCTGAAGCCCGGCGATCATTGTCGGCGCGTTTTCCGCGGCGGACGCGCCTGCGGCGAAAGCGAGAAAAAGAGCGGCGCCGAGGGCGAAGGGGACTGTCTTCATTCTCATTTCTCCGGATCAGTCGAAAGCGACGGGGATTTGCAGTTCTGTCAGAAAGTCGGCGCGCGAGCCGGCGATCATGGCGGGCGGCAGGCGATAATCTTCCTGATCGGCGCCGAAGCGATGATAGACCTCGCGCAGGGGGCCGGCGGGTTTGAGCCCGGCGCGGTCGATCCATCCGCGCATCCTGTCGGCGAGCGGAAAGGTCTTGGCGTAATCGCCGGCATAGACGAGCGAACAGGCGTGCGCGGCGCCCGCCGTCGTCACGGCGGGCAAAGCGGGGGCGAGATCGCGCGTCACGGGAATGCAAACCTCGATCGAGAATTGCGTCTCGCGGGGCGGCGCCTCGTGAAAAATCAGGAAAGGCGACTGCAAGGCGCGCGCGCGATGGCGCGCCGCTGCGGCCTCTGTTTCCTCGAACATCGCCGCGACTTCAGGCCCGAGCGCGGCGAGCCGCGCTTTCGCCGTCAGGGCGAGCTGCGGTTCGATCGTCGTCAAGCGCATGGCGCCGTCATTCGCGTCGTCATCGGCGAAAGCGAGCGAGAGGGCTTCGAGAAGCTTGGCGCGCGATTCGATCGCCGCGCGCTCGTCGGCGAGCCGCCGACGATGCGCGTCAATCGCCCCGGCGAGCGCGCCGCGATCAGCGCCGGCGCGGAGAATGCCGGCGATATCAGCGATGGCGAAATTAGCCGCGCGCAGATTCGTAATCAGGGCGAGCCGCTCAGCCTGAGAGAGCTCGTAATAACGATAGCCGGTCGCCGGATCGACATGAGCGGGCGCGAGAAGGCCCTCTTTCTCGTAAAAACGCAGCGCCCTGACGGTGACATGCCCGATCTGCGCGAATTCGCCGATTCTCAAAAGCTTTTGCATCGACGAAAGCCTAGGGTCTCCCCCAGGAGGAGAGTCAACGCAGGCGAGGCGGGCGTCGATGAGACGAGCGCGACGCGCGACAAAGCGCT
>CALAZI010000114.1 GCA_937895955.1 uncultured Alphaproteobacteria bacterium
CCGCAATCGCGCATACGCGTCGACGTCGCCGAAACCGATGAGGAATTGGTGATCGCCCGGCATGTGGCGCGCGTCTTTCGGCCAATGGCTGCTTTGGGAGGTGCGGTCTCATGAAGTCGCTTTATTCGACATTTGAAGACTTGATTTCAGAATCGAGCGCGAAAGATCCGTTGCGCGTCGCTGTCGTCGCGGCGGACGATGAAATGATCCTCAAATCCATTGCGGAAGCGCGGACGAGAAATCTCATTGATCCGACATTGATCGGCGATCGTCGCCGCATTGCGTCGCAGCTTGATACGCTCGACTGCGACTTAGAGGGAGCGACCGTCATCGACGCGCGCGAAGATGAATCCGCCGCGCGTCTCGGGGCCGCGCTATTGCGCGACGGAAAAGTCGAATGCGTCATGAAAGGCGGGCTCCATACGGACGTCTTTATGAAGGCGCTCCTCGACAAGGATGCGGATCTTCGCATGCCGGCGCGCCGGGTCAGTCATGTGTTTGTCGCCGATATTCCAGCCTATCCGAGGCTCCTCGCCGTCACCGACGCGGCGGTGAACATTCGACCCGATCTCGCCGCGAAATCGCAGATTCTCCAAAATGCGATCGACCTGATGCGCTCGATCGGCCTCGATCGTCCGAAGGCGGCCATCCTGTCTGCGGTCGAAACCGTTAATCCGTTGATTGAATCGACGACCGACGCCGCGGCGCTCACCTTGATGGCGCGCCGCGGCCAGATTACGGACGCGGAGGTCGACGGTCCGCTCGCCTTTGATAATGCGGTCTCGACAAGAGCGGCCGAAGTCAAAGGGATCTCCTCGGAGGTCGCAGGGGCGGCCGACATCGTTGTTGTTCCAGACTTGGTGTCGGGAAATATCCTCGCCAAAAATCTCGATTATCTCGCCGACGCGACGTTGGCTGGGCTTGTCGTTGGCCTGCGCGCCCCGGTGATCCTGTCCTCCCGGGCGGAACCGGTAGAGGCGCGCCTGGCGTCTTTTGCGCTGGCGAGGCTCGCGGCGCGAGCGGGCGCGCTCACAAGCGAGAAGATGCCTGCGCGCGCAATATCGGATGAATTGGACGGATGCTGTGCGCCGATGCCGGAAGAAACGTGCTTTCCCCGGAGCGCCGCTTCATGAGTTTCGAACGGCGATCGCCAGGAGCGCCGGCATGTGCGCCGACGAAGCAGAGGACACGGCGTTCCGTCGATCAAATCGCCGACGCCGCGATAGGACGGTTCACCGGCGGACTGTCGCCGACGGCGCTTGCGCTTGCCTATATCGACTGGTCGTCTCACCTCGCAAAGTCATTCGAAACAAATCTCTCGCTCGCGCTCGACGCGCAACAGGGATTCCTGCGTTTTGCCGAATATTGCCTCCGCGCCTGCGTCGATCCAGGCTGCCGTCTTTGCGTACATCCGGAGCATTCGGACAAGCGCTTCGCCGACGAGCAGTGGAAGGCGCAACCCTTTCAGGCCTACGCGCAGGCGTTTTTATTGGTGCAAAATTGGTGGCGCGAGGCGACGACGGGCGCGCCAGGCGTGACGCCTCATCATCAAATGGTGGTCAGCTTCGCCGCGCGTCAGTGGCTTGACGTATTTTCGCCGGCCAATTTTGCGATGACCAATCCGGAAGTGCTCAATCGCACCATTGGTGAAGCGGGCGCCAATCTGCATCGCGGCTTCGGGCACTGGCTCGACGACGTCACGCGGCTCGTCGACGGACGCAAGCCGGTCGGTGCCGAAGACTTCGCGGTCGGCCGCGATGTTGCTACGACGCCCGGCAGGGTCGTTTTCCGCAACGAACTTATGGAGCTCATCCAATACGATCCGCGGACGCCAACCACGCATCCAGAGCCGGTCCTGATCGTTCCCGCCTGGATCATGAAGTATTACATTCTCGATCTGTCGCCGGGCAATTCGCTCGTCCGTTATCTTGTCGAAAGCGGATTCACCGTTTTCATCATTTCGTGGAAAAATCCTAGCCGCGAGGATCGAGATTTATCTCTTGAGGATTATCGCCGGCTGGGCGTGGAAACCGCGAGGAACGAATGTCTCGCAAGAACTCGGTCAAAGTCGCTACACTTGGTCGGATATTGTCTTGGCGGAACGCTCGCGGCGATCGAAGCCGCAGCGCTAGCCCGCGACGGCGACAAGATCTTGCGTTCTCTAACGCTTCTCGCGGCCCAGGTTGATTTCAGCGAAGCTGGCGAGCTCACCCTATTTGTCGATGAAAGTCAGGTCGCTTTCCTTGAAAATGTGATGGAAGAGAAAGGCTATCTCGACGCCAAGCAGATGGCCGGCGCCTTCCAGTTTCTGCGGTCAAGCGATCTCATTTGGTCAAGCGCCGTCAGAAACTATCTGCTTGGCGAGCGGCCGTCAGTATTTGACCTCATGGCGTGGAACGCCGATGCGACCAGAATGCCAAGCCGCATGCACGGCGAATACCTAAGACGGCTTTTCCTCGATAATGAACTGGCGCGCAATCTATATTGCGTCGACGGCCGTCCCGTCGCGTTGCGCGACATAAGGACGCCCATTTTCTCGGTTGGAACTGAATCCGATCACGTCGCGCCTTGGCGATCTGTCTATAAAGTTCATACGCACACGAATTCCGACGTCACCTTTGTTTTGTCGACCGGCGGACACAACGCCGGCGTCGTCAATCCGCCAAACGCGACGACGAAAAGACACCAGATTGCGCGGCATGACGATCTCAAAGCCTATATCGATCCCGACAGCTGGCGGGCGGGTGCGCAAAACCATGAAGGCTCGTGGTGGCCGTGCTGGCTCGATTGGCTCAAGGATCGCTCGTCGGCTCCGACGGTTCCGCCCGCGATAATCTCCGAATTTGAAAAAGCGCCGGGAACTTATGTCTTTCAGCCATGACGCCGCCATAGGTGAGGGGGAGGCTGGCTCCGTGCGGCCTCGCGCTTACGCGAGTATTGATCATGCTCAAGGAATCGTCACCGCGCCCCAGGAGGCTGTATTGGATCGGTCAAAAGATCCAGCGCGCGTTGGTGCGCGTCGGCCATTTCTAGAGACGGTTGCGCGCATCTTCTTCATATCCGCCGATGAAAACCGATGAAGAGAGATGACGCCATAACAATCATCGGCGCTGGTCCCGCCGGCCTTGCGAGCGCTATTGTGCTCGCCAAAGCAGGCCGTCGCGTCGTCGTGCGAGAGCGACGTCCGTCTGTCGGCGCGCGATTTCACGGCGACTTTCAGGGGCTTGAAAATTGGAGCGTCGAACAGGACGTTCTTGATGAGCTTAACGCCCTCGGCGTCGATGCGACGATCGAGGCGCGGCCCGTTCGCAAAGCCGTCGCATTCGGCGCTGATCGCATCGCGCGCGCCGTTTGCGGCGGAGCGCCGCTCTATTACCTTATCCGGCGCGGCAGCGACGCTGGCGCGCTCGACGCCGCATTGATGCGCGCAGCCGTGGAGGCGGGCGCCGAGGTCCGATTTGGCGATGAAGTCGCGCGAACTCCCGACAATGCGATTGTCGCCACAGGTCCGCGTCGCGCCGATGTCATTGCGGCCGGGTATGTTTTTGAAACCGCCGACGAAGAGACGAACCTTGCTTGTTTTGACGATCGGCTCGCGCCATCCGGTTACGCTTATCTATTGACGGCGGGCGGGCGAGGAACGCTGGCTGTATGCCTGTTTCGCGAATTCAAACGTCACGCCGAATTTCTTGATGCGGCGCGTCGGTTCTTCGTCGACGGTTCCGGCATAGAATTGCGAAATGCGCGGCGGTTTGGCGGCTACGGCATGGTGTCGCGCATTCCCAAAATTGAGCGCGCCGGGCGATTGTTAGTCGGCGAACGCGCCGGACTTCAGGATGCGCTGGCCGGATTTGGACTTTGCTACGCCATGATTTCCGGCGCGCTTGCCGCTCGCTCGATTCTTGAAGGCCTTCATTATGAACCGCTCCTTCGAAAGCGGTTTGCGGCGATCCATCGCGCCGGCGTCGCTAACCGCCTCGCCTACGACCTGGCGCCCGCACGCGTTAGAAACTTTGCGCTGTCGCGCATCGCAAAGGCCGACGCCCGACGGCCGCTGCAGCGCCTCTATGGCGGTTCTCTTCTGCATGACACGCTTTTTTCGTTAGCGTCAGCTCGTTTCGGGGCGCGCCTCAACCATCCCGGCTGTGATCATGTCGATTGCGATTGCCCATGGTGCCGCGAAAAGACCGAGGACCCGCGCATCTGACCCAACTTAACCGAGGGAGGCGCTCGCGCCATACGTATGAATAACTATAGAGGTCTCTATGCAAACCCAACGAGCTGATCTTGCCGGACGCAGAGGCCTTGTTCTTGGCGTCGCCAACGAACAGAGCCTCGCGTGGGCCGCCGCCCGTCATTTCCGATCGGCGGGCGGCGAGCTGGCGCTCACTTATCTCAATGAGCGGGCGAAGCCGTTTGTCGAACCCCTGGCGCGACAGGTCGACGCCGCAATCCTTCAGGAATGCGACGTCAGGCGAAACGGCGATCTCGACGCGGTTTTTGATGAGATCGAGATGAAATGGGGAAAGCTCGATTTCTGCCTGCATTCGATCGCCTGGGCGCGCAAAGAGGAATTGCACGGCCGGCTTGCAGATTCTTCGCCCGAAGGCTTCGCCGAGTCGATGCTGGTCTCCTGCCATTCCTTCATTCGTATGGCGAGATTGTCCGAGCCGCTGATGCGCGACGGCGGCAGCCTTACGACCATCAGCTTTCTCGGCGCCGCTCGCGTTGTCGACCATTACAATGTCATGGGCCCGGTCAAAGCGGCGCTTGAAAGCGCCGTCCGATATCTCGCCCACGAATTGGGCGCCGCCGGTATTCGCGTCAATGCTCTTTCCGCCGGCGCCGTTCCGACGCGAGCGGCGTCCGGCATCGAGCATTTTGACGAATATCTCGCTGAGACAATCAATAAGGCGCCGCTCCGTCGGACCGTCGAATCGGACGAAGTCGGGCGCGCCGCGCTGTTTCTCGCAAGCGACGATTCAAGCGGCGTCACCGGGGAAATCCTCCATGTCGACGCAGGTTTCAATATCGAAGGCATGGTGTTCCATTAATGACCGACGCATCGACAATCGAGACAATGACGGTAACCGATCCCGTTTGCCGCCGCGAAATTTCTGTCGCCGATGTCATGGCGCAGGAAGACTATCGCCAATGGGCGTATTTCTTTTGTTCGACGAATTGCCGGGACGAGTTTCGCCGTGAGCCCGCCCTATATGCCTCCTCGTCTCACATCAGCAATGCTGAAACTGACGCATGAACGCAGAAGGACAACTTCGAATGGATCATAACGCCGCCGCGCACCATCAGCACGCTCATCACCATTCGGGCGCTCCAGCGTCGACGAAGACCCATCAGGGACACGCCGCCCATGGCGGCGGACATGATCACGCCGCAATGGTCGCTGACTACCGCAAGCGTTTCTGGGTTTCATTTGCCCTAACGATTCCGATTTTGGCCCTGGCGCCGATGATCCAGAAGTTTCTCGGGATCGAAACGCTGTTGGACTTTCCCGGCGATCGGTATGTTCTCGCAGCTCTTTCAAGCATCGTTTATTTTTACGGCGGCTGGCCTTTCCTGACCGGTCTCTGGAGGGAGGTCACATCCAGAAATGTCGGCATGATGACGCTCATCGGCGTCGCGATCAGTGCCGCCTATCTTTACAGCGTGGCCGTCGTGTTCGCGGGCTCGGATGCGACCTTCTTTTGGGAGCTCGCGACTCTTATCGCCATCATGCTGTTCGGACACTGGATTGAAATGAAATCCGTCATGGGCGCCGGAAAGGCGCTTGAGCAATTGGCGAAGCTGATGCCGGATACCGCTCACCTTCTCGCCGATGACGGCTCGACGACCGACGTGCCGGTTTCCGAACTGAAAAACGGCGACCAATTGCTGATCAAGCCTGGCGAAAAAGTGCCTGCTGACGCCGTTATCGTGAAGGGCGAGACATCGGTCAATGAATCGATGCTGACCGGCGAGTCCAAGCCTGTGTCGAAGACCGCCGGCGCGCAAGTCATTGGCGGATCGATCAACGGCGAAGGCGCAATAACAGTTAGCGTCGCGCGAACCGGCGATGAAACGTTTCTTTCAAGCGTCATCAGGCTGGTCGAAGAAGCGCAAGCCAGCAAATCCAAGACGCAGGACCTCGCAAACACGGCCGCCCGGTGGTTGACATTCATCGCTCTATTCGGAGGATTCTTCACGGCCTTTGGTTGGACGGCGTTCACCGGTCAGGGTTTCGCGTTCGCCATGGAACGCGCCGTCACCGTCATGGTCATCGCTTGTCCGCACGCGCTCGGTCTCGCCGTTCCCTTGGTCGTCGCCCGCTCGACGGCGATTGCGGCTGTCAACGGCCTGCTCATCCGCGACCGAACCGCATTTGAAGAAGCGCGCAATATCGACGCTATCATCTTTGACAAGACGGGCACGCTCACGCGCGGAGAATTCGGCATCACCGACACGATCGTCTTCGCCAAGGACTACGGTCCCGATGACGTCGTCGCCTATGCGGCCTCGATTGAAGCGCATTCTGAGCACCCGATCGCCAAGGGCATCGTCAAGGACGCCAAGGAGAAATGGGAGGTTGAGAATTTTCGCGCCATTCCCGGGAAAGGGGCGGAAGGGATTGTCAAAGGCAAGAATGTCAAAGCGGTGAGTCCGGGCTTTGTCCGCTCGCTCGGGATCAACCTCGACGATCCGCGTATCGGCGAGCTCAGCCGGCAAGGCAAGACGGTCATCTTCGTGCTCATCGATGAAGTACTCGTCGGCGCCATTGCGCTCGCCGACATCGTTCGCACCGAGTCCAAGCGCGCGATCGCCGAACTTCAGAAAATGGGCGTTCAATGCATCATGCTGACGGGCGACAACAAGCAGGTCGCCGATTGGGTAGGGAGAGAAATCGGCCTTGATGAGGTGATCGCCGAAGTTCTGCCGGAACAAAAAGCGGCGAAGGTCAAAGAAGTGCAGTCCCGGGGATTGATCGTCGCGATGACCGGCGACGGCGTCAACGATGCGCCCGCGCTTGCACAGGCGAATGTCGGCATTGCGATCGGCGCCGGCACCGATGTCGCGATCGAGACCGCCGATATCATCCTGGTCAAGAGCAATCCTCTAGACGTCGTGGCGATCCTCGGCCTTGCACGCGCAACATACGGGAAAATGATCCAGAATCTCGCCTGGGCGACCGGGTATAATACATTTGCGATACCGGCTGCCGCGGGCGCGTTCTTTCCCTGGGGGTTGGTGCTCAGCCCGGCGATCGGGGCCGTGTTTATGTCGTCAAGCACGATCATCTGCGCGATTAACGCGCAATTGCTGCGGCTGAAGCGGAAGTTTTCAGATCAGTGAGGAATTTGAATATGGGCGAACATGATGTCGGCCGTCGGAAAGACAGCAATCCAAGGAAGTCGCGCTTGTGGGCGATATTCGCGGTCTTTGTCGCAATCGCCGGCGTGTTGCTCCTTTACGAACACCGCATGCATCTCTTGACGGGCGACGCGCTCCTATACGTCCTTCTCGCCCTGTGCGTCGGCAGTCACTTTTTCATGCATGGCGGCCATGGCGGCCA
>CALAZI010000115.1 GCA_937895955.1 uncultured Alphaproteobacteria bacterium
AAATGGTCGGAGCGACAGGATTTGAACCTGCGACCCCTTGACCCCCAGTCAAGTGCGCTACCAGGCTGCGCCACGCTCCGACCTCGCGAACCCGGCGCATAGGGCCGGGCAGGCGGCGCGGACCATAGCGGCGGCCATCCGGCGCTGCAATGCGGAAAACGTCGGAAATCGAGGGTGCTAATCGGCGTCGATCGCCTCAATGGCGACGGCGGCGTCATCGAGCGCGGCCTGCGCGCGTTCAAGGCGGGAGAGAAGCTTTTCAAGCTTGGCGCGAACCGCCGGGGAGAGGCTGACGATTTCCTCCGCCGTCAGCAATTCGGGCGCGGCGCTCGACGGCTGCTCCTCGCGATCGTCGGCTTCCTCGTTGACGAGCGGGCGCAGCTCGATCGGCTGGCCGGCCGCTTCCATGCGGCCAAGTTCGGCGACGTATTTGACGCCGTTCTCCTTGAAGATCTTCTGAACGCCCTTCGTCGTGTAGCGCTGCTTGTAGAGCAGGACGCGAACGCCGCGCAGGACGTCGAGATCGATCGGGCGATAATAGCGCCGGCCGCCGGCGCGGCGCATCGGCCTGATCTGGCCGAAAACTTCTTCCCAATGCCGCAACACATGCTGGGGAACATCGAGTTCGCTCGACGCTTCGCTGATCGTGCGAAAGGCTTCTGCTGCCTTGGCGACCGTCATACGATTGATAACGCCTGTTCTGTCTCGCCGACTTTATTCGGCCGCTGCGGCGCTCCGACCGGTGAGCGCCTTGTTGATGTTGTCTTTCAGCACATGGGAGGCGCGGAAGGTGACGACGCGACGCGGCGTGATCGGCACTTCCTCTCCGGTCTTCGGGTTTCTTCCCATGCGCTCTTTCTTCTGCCGCACCGTAAAGGTTCCGAAGGAAGAGATTTTCACCGTGTCGCCTGTCTCCAGCGTCGCGGCGATTTCCTCCAGAATGCGTTCGACAAAATCAGATGATTCGTTCCTCGAAACGCCAAGCGACCGATGAATCGCATCGGTGAGATCAGCGCGCGTCAAAGTTCCGTCTGTCATATGCCTGCCTCGCTCCCCGCCCCAACCGCAAAAACTTTAAGCCGCGCCATGGGATAGGGTCAACAACCGATTGAAATTCCTTGCCTGTTCCAGATCAGCGCCGGCCGTTCAAACGCGCAGGAGCGCCGCGCCCCAGGTCAGGCCGCCGCCCATGCCTTCAAGCATGACAAGGTCGCCACGCTTGATTCGCCCGTCCGCGACCGCTTCGCAATAGGCGAGCGGGATCGACGCGGCGGACGTGTTGCCATGGCGTGCGATCGTTGAAACCACCTGGTCGGGTCTCAGATCGAGCTTCTTGACGACGCCGTGAATGATGCGTTCGTTCGCCTGGTGCGGCACGAACCAGTCGATCGCTGTCGGGTCGATTTTCGCGTCTTCGCAGACGGCGACCATGGCGGCGGAAATGCGCTCAACCGCTTCGCGGAACACTTTGTTGCCCTGCATGCGCACATGGCCGGTCGTCTGCGTTGAGGATACGCCGCCGTCGACATAGAGAAGGTCGACAAGCCGTCCGTCGCAGCGCAGGAAGCTGCCCATGACGCCGCGGCCTTCGGCTTTCTTTTCGTCCATCGCTTCGACGATGAACGCGCCGGCGCCGTCGCCGAAGAGAACGCATGTCGACCGGTCGCTCCAGTCGAGAATGCGCGAGAATGTTTCCGCGCCGATGACGAGCGCGCATTTGTGTTGTCCGGAAGCGATGAATTTTTCCGCTGTTGCTATCGCATAGACGAACCCGGTGCAGACCGCCTGAATGTCGAAAGCCGTGCCGGCCGGCGCGCCGATTTTCGCTTGCACGATCGCCGCGGTCGACGGGAATGTGAGATCGGGCGTCGTCGTCGCGACAATGATGAGATCGACATCCTCAGCCGTCTTTCCCGCATCTGCGAGCGCGGCCTTCGCGGCCGCCGCAGCGAGGTCGGACGTGCGCTGATCGTCGCCGGCGATATGGCGCTCACGGATCCCCGTGCGCTCGCGAATCCATTCGTCGCTCGTCTCAACAATTTCCGACAAGTCGTGATTGGTCATCACGTCAGCCGGCAAATACGCGCCGCAGCCCGTAACAACAGCCTTTAATGTCATTCAGCCGCCTCAAGCGTTTTACCAGCACGTGCAAAGACGAGCGCCACAGTCTCCGCGACCTCCTTGCGGAATCCCTTGCCGACAAGGCCGGCCGCCATGCCGATCGCGGCGGCGACCCCTTTTTCGTCCGCCGAGCCGTGGCTTTTCACGACGACGCCGTTGACGCCGAGGAAGACGCCGCCATTGACGTTTGAGGGATCGATCCGGAGTTTCAATTTTTTAAGCTCGCCCATCATGAAGAGCGCGCCGAATTTGGTCAGAAGGCTGCCGGTGAGAGCGTCCCTGATCCAACCGCCGAGAAGGCGCGCGGCGCCCTCAGCGGATTTGAGCGCGATGTTGCCCGTGAACCCGTCTGTAACGACGACGTCGACGGAGCCGAGCGAAATGTCATTGCCTTCGACAAATCCCTTGAACGCCATGTCGGGATCGGCTTCGCGCAAGACGCGCGCCGCCGTGCGGATCAGTTCATGGCCCTTCAGTTCTTCCGCGCCGACATTCAGCAATCCGACGGTCGGTTTCTTGGTCCCCGTAAGCGCCCGGAAAAACGCTTCGCCCATGATGGCGAAGCGGACAAGTTCATGTTCGGTCGCCTCGACATTGGCGCCGACGTCAAGAACGACGACGCGCCCGCGCGGCGTCGGCCAGAGTGCGGTGACGGCGGGTCGGTCGATGCCGGGGATCATGCCGAGCTGCATCCGGGAAACCGCCATCAGGGCGCCTGTGTTGCCGCCTGAGACGACCGCGTGAACGCGCCCTTCCTTCTGCGCTTCGACGGCTTTCCACATCGACGTATCGCGGCCGCGCCTCAGGACATGCATCGGCTTATCGGTCATCGATACCGCCGCGTCGCAATGTTCGATGCGGGCGTTCGAAAGAAGACGGTCGGCATCGATGAGCGGCCGCAACCGCGCCTCGTCGCCGAAAAAGACGATATTCGCCGCAACGCCGCTCTTCAGCGCCAGGGCCGCGCCTTTCACCAGCGCGGCGGGTCCCGCATCGGTGCCCATCGCGTCGACGCCGATGACGGCGGCGCTTTTGGTTGGCAGGCTCTCGGTCACGTTAGGTCATCTCCCAGCGGGCGACAGAATAGCGGAACCCCCATCCGCGGCAAACAAAGGCACATTCACCGATTCCCGCCAAGTCCTTTAAAGATTTGGCGTTTCACCCGTTCGGTTTTTTCAGCGCTTTCAAGGCCTCAAAGGGCGAGGCGGTTGCTGCGCTGCGGTATTCGTCAAGCAGCGAGTCGGCGTCCTGACGGCGCGGATAGGGATCGAGCGCCAGCGACAGGTGCTGAACGAGGAGTTCGCCGAGATCGATCTCATCGCCATCGAGCGGCTCGCGCCACTCATCGTCGTCATCCCTGTCGTCATCCGCTTCGACGAAATTGCGGTCGAACACCATCGAAATTTCCTCGTCGATTGTCTCAACCATCGGCTCCAGGCTGACGACGCATCGTCTTTCGAGTTCGGCCTTGAGGCGCAGATCGACTGCCGCGCCGCCGCGCATCGGACGCATGGTGAAGACGCCGCGCAGGGTTTTGACGGACGGAACGTCGAGGCGGGCGGCCACCGCTTTCTTCTGTTCGTCGTCAGCCTCGATGACGAACTCGGCGCCATGATCTTTAAGCCCGCTGATATCGATAATCCGCGACAACGTCGCGCGATGGTCAGCATCAGCATTCATCGCCGCCATCCGTTCCGATTTCGTCTGAGAGGGATTTCAGCCCAATGAAGGCGCGCTCAAGATCTTCCGCATTTGCGCGATAGAGGGCGTCGCTCGCGCGCCGCGCATAGCGCGCAAGCGCCGCCGCCTTTTCCGGCCGGTCGCTCGACAGGACGTTGCGCGCGATCGCCGCGGCGAGGTTGTCGCCGCCGTCAGCGAGCCCGTCGCGATAGGCGGCGTAGCGTCCGTAAAAATCCTCGGCGAGGGTCCGAATTTTGCGGCCGACGGAAAGATCGCCGACGCCCATCTCCCGAAGCGCGCTGTCGAGGCGCTCGAAAAAGACTTCCTGCAGCTTGCGGGTCAGCTTCTCGGTTTCAGCGCCTTCCCGGCGCAGCATTTCGAGCGCCAGGGCCATGTGAAGGGCGAGGAGCTCAAATCTGCCCTCAACCGTATCCGGCGCCCCGGCGGCCGCATAGAATTGCGGCGCGCGCGCCTGTTCCGCGATCGCCGAATAAAGGGTTTCGGCTTGGCTTCGCGCGCGATCTTTCCTAAATACCGATCTCAAGAGGGGGGCGATCATCGCTGGCGCTCCGGCGTCGGGGATGACCTAGGGCCTGGCAGGCCGAGGATCAAGGAATGAAATTGTACCGCGTAGTCGCTCTCATCGCCGCTCTCGCCGCCCTTCAGGGCTGCGTTTCCTATCGCAGCGCGCATGGTTACGTGCTGGAGCGGGGGGAAACGGAATTGACCGCCCTTGTCGGGGTCGACAGCAAGGAAAGCGTTCTCGCGAAATACGGTGAGCCGTCATTGATCGGCACGTTTGACCGAAATTCCTGGTACTACGTGTCGGAGCTTGACGCCTCGCGCGCCTTTTTCCGGCCGGAGACGACGGCGCGCACGGTCGTTGGGTTTCACTTCGATGACGCGGGCATGGTCTCGACTGTCGAGACGCTCGATCTCACCGACTCGGTTGATGTGAAAATGGCGTCTAAGTCGACGCCGACGCGCGGCAAGGAACTCGGCTTCTGGGAGCAGCTTCTGGGCAATGTCGGTCAGCTTCCGGCCGGCGGCTTTGGCGGCGGCGGCCCGCCGAACTGATCTGATCTAGCCGCGCTTTTGCGGCTCGCGCTCCATCCAGCGGATGAAGGGTATCGTCGGCGCGGCCCAGGCGAGCCCGGTGACGATGAAATAAAGCAATTTGACGATTTGCACGTCCGGCAGCCGCTCGGCGGCGGTCACGACGGCGCCGAAATAAAGAATGAGCCCCGGCGGCAGCAGCACAAGCCCGATCAGCTTTTTCCTGCGCGGCGTCATGGCGAGTCGGTATTCCTTCGGGGATGCGGCGCCCGGTCGCTGCTTAGGACGGCGAATAGGCGAGCGCAACACTCCACGCCGCTGGCGCTTTGCGTTAGAGGCTGACGGATGACGCCTATCTCCCGCCATCGCCCCGTCGCCCTCTGGCTTTTCGCCATGGCCGCACTCGTCGCCCTGATGGTGATCATCGGCGGCGCGACGCGCCTTACAGATTCTGGGCTCTCAATCGTCGAATGGCGACCCGTCACCGGCGCGATCCCGCCCTTGTCGGAAGCGCACTGGCTCGAAGAATTCGAAAAATACAAGACGATCCCTGAATATGAGGAAGTGAACTGGGGGATGTCGCTTGCCGAATTCAAGGAGATCTACTGGTGGGAGTGGGGGCACCGGTTTCTCGGCCGCCTGATCGGATTCGCCTTTCTGATCCCGCTTGTTTTCTTCATGGCGACGCGCCGGGTTGATCGCGCGCTTGGGCTGAAACTCGGCGGCCTATTTCTGCTCGGCGGCCTGCAAGGCGCGCTTGGCTGGTGGATGGTGTCGAGCGGGCTTTCAGAGCGCGTCGACGTCAGCCAATACCGGCTCGCCGCGCATCTTGCGCTTGCGCTTTTGCTGTTCGCGGCGCTCTTGTGGACGGCGCTCGATCTCGTCAGCGCGCGGCGCGCAAAAAAACACGCGCTGGCGCCATTCGCCTTCGCGCTCGCCGGCGGCGTTTATCTGCAAATGATCCTCGGCGCTTTCGTCGCCGGGCTTCGCGCCGGACGCACTTTCAACACATGGCCGCTGATGGACGGCAAGTTTTTTCCCGACGGATATTTTTCAGGCGCGCCGGGACTGAACGATCTCTTTGAAACAGCCGCCGCTTCGCAGTTCAATCATCGTCTCGGCGCCTATGCGCTCGCCGGCGCCGCGATATGGTTTTTCGCGGCGGCGCGGAAAAGCGAATTGCGGCGTCCCGCGATGCTGATGCTTGCGGCGATATTGTTCCAGATCGCGCTCGGAATCTGGACTGTGCTCGCAGCGACGCCGATCGCGCTCGGTCTTGCGCATCAGGCGGGCGCGCTCGCCGTTTTCGCTTTAACGCTGTTAGCGGCTCACGGTTCGATCAGATCGATCTCGATGACCGGAGCGTCGTCATCAACCGCTTGAGGCGCGCGGGGATCGACGGTTTCGCCGAGCGGCTGGCTGATCGCGGCGAGGACGCCGTTCCATGGAACAAGGCGGATCGGCGCGCCGTCCCCGGTCGTTACGACAGCGAGCGCGCCGTCGCGATAAACCCCGCCATAATTGCCGTAGCCCGCCGCCATTGTCGTCGCCGAGGCGACAGCCTCAAGATCAAATGTCGATTTGACGCGCACCGCGCCGAGCGCATGGCCGTCCGCAAGGTCGAACAGGGATATGACGCCCGTTTCGCCGTCCAGCAGCCCGACGGCGCCGCCAGGCGCATTTTCAGGCTCCGCCGTCGTCATCAGGAACAGCGCGGTCGCGGTCGCATCCGCGGCGCCGAAGGCGAGACCGAACGTTTCGCCGGTTTTCGGATCGAGGCGGTGAATGCCGCCGTCGCGCGCGATGATTATGACGTCGCCGGTGCGATCATCGACATGGCAGGAATGCGCGCGCATGGAAATGATCTTGCGCGGATCGCCGAGCGCAAGGCCGCTGTCGCGCAGGTCGATTGCGCGCTCAGAGACATCGCCGTTTGAAATTTCATAAAGCGCAAGATCGTCGCCGGCGCGGCCGGCGCAAAAGGCGCCGGCGCGCGGCGCGCCGGATTCTACCTTGACCGGCGCAAGCGAACGCGAAGCGTTGTCGATCGAATAGAATTCATAGCCGTTCGGCCGGCCGGCGACGACATAGGCTTCTGCGCCGGCGCCCGATCCTGAATAGACGACCGACAACGCGCTGACCGCGCCTTGCGCGATTGCGTCGACCTGTTCGCCGGTTTCGATGTTGAGCGCCTCAACGCCAGCATCGGTTGCGACGAGGAGCAGGCTCTCGAAAGTGAGCGAGGGATGCGACCAGAAGGCGACGGCGTTGACGGTTTCGCCGGGCGCGCCGTAGCCGTCCGCCGCGGCGACCTCCGAAACCTCGATTGAAGGACGCTCAGGCGCTTGCTGAGGCTCCTTCTCGCCTTTTCCGCAGGCGCTGAGCGCGATGAGGGATGCGGCGAGGATCAGCGGACAAACGGCGATACGCATGAGGTCGCTCCTGAACTGAGACGCGGCTGATAGCAGAAAGCGCCGGCGAGGGCAGGAAAAAACCCGCCCTGTGGCGGTAATTAGATACCACATAACAAAAACGCCTGAAAATCGGGCGTTTTCTGTGAATGTTGTTGACGGAAAATGACGCGGCTGCTATCGGCCGCCATCGAAACGGCCGGACAGGCGAACAAGGCTTGCCGGCTTTCAATTTTGACCAGCATTCGGATCAGGGAAATCCCGCCATGAAAACCTATTCCGCCAAGGCCGCGGATGTCGACAAGAAATGGGTCTTGATCGACGCTGAAGGCCTCATTGTCGGCCGTCTCGCGACCGTCATCGCGATGCGCCTCAGAGGCAAGCACAAGCCGATGTACACCCCGCATGTCGATTGCGGCGACACTGTCATTGTCGTCAACGCCGATAAGGTCGTCCTGACCGGCGACAAGCGCGCCCAGCACAAGTTCCACTGGCACACCGGCTATCCGGGCGGGATCAAGGAGCGCACGGCGAAAGAGCTGCTTGAGGGGCGCTTTCCGGGGCGCGTTCTTGAAAACGCCGTCCGCCGCATGATGCCGAAGGATTCTCCGCTGGCGCGCGGCCAGATGTCGAACCTCAAAATCTACGCCGGCGCGGAGCATCCGCACGAAGCGCAGACCCCCCAAAAACTCGACGTCGCCGCCCTGAATGCGAAGAACGCGAAACTCGTCAAAAAAGCGAAGAGCGCCTAACCCATGAGCACCACCTCTCTTGAAGACCTGAAAACCGTCGCCGCACAGGCAGGCATCGTCGCTCAGCCGGAAGAAATCGTCCGCGAGCCGAAGATCGACAAGCACGGCCGCTCCTACGCCACCGGCAAGCGCAAGACCGCCGTCGCGCGCGTCTGGATCAAACCGGGCGCCGGACGAATTACGGTGAACGGCAAAGAGCACGCCGACTATTTCGGTCGCCCGGTGCTGCAGATGATCATCAAGCAGCCGCTCGTCGCCGCCGACCGCAAGGATCAGTTCGACATCGTTTGCACCGTGTCTGGTTCGGGACCCTCGGGTCAGGCCGGCGCCGTTCGCCACGGCATCGCCCGCGCGCTCACCTATTACGAGCCGGGCCTTCGCGCCGTTCTCAAAAAGGGCGGCTTCCTGACGCGCGACAGCCGCGCCGTCGAACGCAAGAAATACGGCCGCAAGAAAGCCCGCCGGTCGTTCCAGTTCTCCAAGCGCTAGGCCTCAGATCATCGATCAGAAAACGCCCCCTTTCGGGGGCGTTTTTTTCGCGTTGTAATGACGTTTCTGAATTGGCGCGTTGCTAGCGCGTCGTCAGCGTTTTTGACTTGAAATTATTCAGCTCATCGACTTCGTCGATGGCGCATTCGACGCGCGAATTGTCATAAGGCGGAAAGCAGCCGTCGACCATGAAGTCGACGGTCCGCTTGACCGGCGCCGGACCGCCGCCGGGGCCGACCCAGTTCACCGGATAGCGGCCCGCACCCTCGATGGCGAAAGCGAAATAGCCGTCAATGACGGCTTTCGCCCCCGGCGAAAGCGGCGTCTCGCGCGTCACGTAACCGCATGAAACGGGACTGCCGGCGTCGAGCTGCCCTTGCGTTATGGGGCAATCGACGAAGAGAAGCGGCGTTCGCGGATTGCGCGCGAAAGCCATGATGCGAAACGGCGCATCAACGGGGAGCGAGCCGGCGTTCTTCAGCGTCACCCGGACTTTCAGGCTGGCGTCGACGGGACCGATTACGTTGACATCCTCAATGATGAGGTCTGCTGCGCGCAACGCGCCGGGGATGATTTCAAACGGCGCGCATTCGCGATTGTTCGCTTCATCCGTCTCGGCGATTTCATTATCGGGATCGACATTGGCGCAGATGGAATAGAGACCGGCCGACAGGTTGAGCGGCGTGCGAAGACTGGCGCTGTCGGCGGCGCTGGCGCCGGGCGCAAGCGTCTCGCCCTCCCGTTGGCGCCACGCGATCAGCGATGTGAGTGGAAGGCCGGCAAGGGAATTAACGTAAAGATCAACCGTCATCGCAGCAGGCGATGTCGTCGCGTACAATCCCGCATTGTCGATCGCGGAATTGACCGTAATCGGGGAGCCGGCTGTCGTCTGGGCGGGGCTGACCTCAAGGGCGCCGACGACGAGGTCGGGTCCGCCCGGCGTTGTCGCGCAGGCGGCGAGCGCGAGCAGCCCGCAACAGCCGATTGAAAAACGCCAAATCCCCATAACGACCCCCGACACGACCGCAGACCGGAGTCTGCGCTTTGAGGCGGTTAGCGGTCAAGCGCGGGGGTATAATGCGTCGCGAAAGGCCGGCGTTCAGGGCTGCGTTTCGGTCTCTTCCGGCGCCGATTTCGTCTTTTTGGGCGCGCGAATGAAAGTGCCGAGAAATGCGTCTTCATCCGTTTCGCGCAGACGACGGAACAGACTGTCGGCGCGCGCGCGCCGCGTCATCGCCGTCCCGCCCAGCTTCTTGAACAGATCTTCCACCGACACTTGAGTCGCGCGGCTCATCGCCCGAGGCCCCCGCCTTTGATTTAGCACCGGTCGAATCGTGGAGTCTCGGCGGTTAACAAACCGTTAACGAAGCGCGCTTGCTCCCGCTGACGCTGCAAAAGTTTCTTCGAAATAGCGCGCCGCGAGTTCCGCCGCATCATTGTGCCCGGTAAAGCGGCTATAGCCCGGCGCGTCCTTGCAGACGGCGACAAAACGCTTTCCGCGCTTTGAGCATTCATTGAGGAACGAGTAGTGGCGCGCGCCCTCAATTTTCTCATAACGGCCGCGCCGGATCTTGCCGGCGATGCGTTTGGCGTTCGTCTCAGGCGGCGCGACGGTGTCCTGCGTCCCCCCGATAACAAGAATTGGCGTTGCGACGGTGAGCAGACTGTCGTCGGTCAATGCTTGTCCAAGGGCGGGAGCGATCAGAACGAAAGCGGAGATGCGCGGGTCGGCGAAAGACGCCTTGTGCCCGGCGATCGCCGCGCGAAGCGGCGCGCTTTTTTCCAGCATCGCATCAAATTGTTTGTTCGCTTCGCGGAATTCCGCCTGCGGATCGCAGGTCGCATCCCGATCCGGCCCGTTGCAAAACCGCTCGAATTGGTCGAGCGACGTGCGCGCGCCGGCGAGCGCCGCCATGGTGTAGCCGCCGAGAGAAAATCCCGCGGCGCCGATCCGCGTCTGATCGATTTTCGGCCCAAATACGGGGTCATTCAGCATCGCGTCGATTACGGCGCTGACGTCGCGCGCACGCTCCCACGGCATGCGGAAGCCGCGCGGATCATAGGCGTCTTCGGCCGCCGTATTTCCGTGATGGTCGATCGCGGCGACGATATATCCCTTCGCGGCGAGACGACGGCCGAGCCACATCATCTGGAACGCCGACCCGCCTGTCCCGTGCGAAAGGATGATCAGCGGCGCTTTTCCGTCGACCGCCAAATCGGCGTCCTGCGTCGCCCAGCCGCCGACGAAAATCGGATCTTCGAGAGGATGGACGATCTCCGCCATCGTTTTCGCCGCGGCCGAGGTCGGATGCCAGATCGTCGTCGCCAGCGGCCGCGCGCTTTTGCGATCCCAGGACAGGCGGTCCGGGTCTTCGTAATTTCGACGGGTCATGCCGACGACGGACCCGTCCGCGGGTGGCGGGGTCAGCGTCTTCTCGCCGCAGGAAACGAGAAACAGCGTCGCGGCGAGCGCGGTGAAAATTCTCAGCATCGGTCTTTCCTCAAACCCGCCGGAATATTGGCGGGCGGGTCTGAAGAGAGGGTTACTTTCCGAGCCCGCCGACAAGGGCGTATTTGGTGTGAATGTAGTCTTCGACGCCGTATTTCGAGCCCTCGCGGCCCATGCCGGAATCCTTCACGCCGCCAAACGGCGCGACTTCCGTCGACAGGATGCCCTCATTGATCGCCACCATGCCGTATTCGAGCTTTTCCATGACGCGGAAGGCGCGGCCGAGATCCCGCGTGAAGAAATAGGAGGCGAGGCCGTATTCGGTGTCGTTCGCCATGGCGATCGCCTCTTCTTCCGTCTTGAACTTGAAGAGCGGCGCGACCGGTCCGAAGGTTTCATCCTTGGCGATCAACATCGCCGGCGTCACGTCGCGCAGCACCGTCGGCTCGAAGAAGGTGAGGCCTTTTGCATGGCGCTTGCCGCCGGCGATTACCTTAGCGCCCTTTGAGGTCGCATCTTCAATGTGCTGCTCGACTTTCGTCACGGCCGCGCCGTCAATGAGCGGCCCCTGTTCCACGCCGTCTTCAAGGCCGTCGCCGACTTTGAGTTTTCTCGCCGCTTCGGCGAAACGCTCAGCGAAGCGGTCGTAGATGCCGGCCTGAACCAGAATGCGGTTGGCGCAAACGCAGGTCTGTCCGGAATTTCTGTATTTCGACGCCATCGCGCCTTCGACTGCGCGATCAAGGTCGGCGTCGTCAAAGATGATGACCGGCGCATTGCCGCCAAGCTCCATCGATACGCGCTTCATATGCGTCATCGCCTTGGCGGCAAGCCCTTTGCCGATTTCCGTCGAGCCGGTGAAGGTGATCTTGCGGACTTTCGGATTCTCGCACATCTCATCAGCGATCTGCGCCGCCGAACCTGTGATGATGTTGATGACGCCTTTCGGAATGCCGACATCATCCGCAATGACGCCGTAGGCGGTCGCTGAAAACGGCGTCTGGCTTGCGGGTTTCGCCACGATCGTGCAGCCGGCGCCGAGCGCGGCCGCCGCCTTGCGCGCGATCATCGCTGTCGGGAAGTTCCACGGCGTGATCGAACCGACGACGCCGACCGGTTCCTTCGTCACGATGATGCGCTTGTCCGCCCAGGGGGAAGGGATGACGTCGCCGTAGATGCGGCGCGCTTCCTCGCCAAACCAGCGGAAGAAGTTGGCGGCGTAGGCGACTTCGCCCATCGCCTCTTTCAGCGACTTGCCCATTTCGATCGTGAGGATGCGGCCGAGCTCTTTCTGGTTGTCCATCAGCGCCTGATAGAATTTGCGGCAGAGCTCGCCCCGTTCGACCGCCGGCTTTTCGCGCCAAAGCAAAAATGCAGCGTGCGCGGCCTCAATAGCGGCGGCGGTTTCCTTGCGGCCGAATTTCGGAACCGAGCCGATGATTTCTCCGGTCGCGGGATTATCGACCTTGATGCGATCCGGGCCGCCGACCCACGCGCCGTTAATATAGCAATCCTCGCGGAAAAAGCGGCTGTCGACCATGGCGAACTCCTCATCAGCGTTTCGGCGTCTCGATAGCCGCAAATAGCGGGCTGGGCTAGCTGCTGGCCGGGCTTGAGACGTTGCGCCGCGCGCGGGACAATGCGGGGTCAATTTCGAGGCTATGATGACCGTCAATTATGAAATGAAAGGCGACGCCGTCGCCCTGATCACGCTGAACCGCCCGCAATCCCTGAACGCCTTCAACAAGGAGATGCGTTTCGCGCTGGCGGACGCCTTGAGCCGCGCCAATGTCGATCCCGCCGTAAGGGCGATCGTCATAACGGGCGAAGGTCGAGGTTTTTCAGCGGGCGCCGATGTCACCGACGTGACCGGCGGCCGAACGGTCGAAGACCAGCTCAACGCCGAGTACGGCGCGTTTCTTTCCATCATCCAGGGATGCGACGCGCCGGTGATCGCAGCGATCAACGGTCCCGCGGCCGGCATCGGCATGACGTTGGCGCTCACCTGCGATCTTCGCGTCATGGCGGAACGGGCGTATCTGATGAGCGCCTTCGCCAATATCGGGCTCATTCCGGATGGCGGACTTTCCTGGCTGCTGACGCAGGAGATCGGTTACGCGCGCGCATACCAGCTTGCGATCGAGGCGGAAAAGATTCCGGCGGCGCGCTGTCTCGACCTCGGCCTCGTCAATCGCGTCGCACCCGATGACGCCGTCGTCGAAAACGCCGTCGAATGGGCGCAGACGATCGCAACGCGCGCGCCGGTCGCCATGAACCTGACCAAACGCGCCTTCCGCGCCGCCGCCCAGCAAGGCTTGCGCAATGCGATGGCGTTAGAGGCGATGCTGCAGAAAACGGCGCTGGCGACAGAAGATTGCCGCGAAGGCGTTGCGGCGTTGATGGAAAAGCGAAAGCCGTCGTTCAAAGGCCGCTGAGCAGCGTCGGCGCCGCAAGAAGAGCGATGAAACCGGCGGCGCAAAGTCCCGGGCCGAACGGGACCGGTTGATCCATCGGCGTTCGCCCGCCGGCGAGTTTCGACGCGCCGATTGCGAGCAATGTTGCGACCGCGCCGACCAGAACGACGCCCGGCAGAAGCATCCATCCGCCCCATGCGCCGATCGCCGCGAGCAATTTTGCATCGCCAAGACCCAGACCTTCTTTTCCGCGCAACGCCTCAAAGCTGCGCGCGATCGCCCAAAAAGCGCCGAAGCCAGCTGCAACGCCGATGATCGCGTCTGAAAGCGGCGTAAACAGATCGACGCCGTTAACGACGAGGCCGAGCCCGATCAGCGGGAGCGTAATCGCATCCGGCAGATATCCGGTTTCAAGATCAATGAAGGCGAGGGCTATCAGCGCCCAGCCGAAAGCGGCGGCGGCGAGGGTCGCGAAGGATAGGCCGAAAGCGGCGACGGCGCTGACGGCGGCGACGGCGCCGAGCGCCTCGACGAGGGGATAGCGCGGCGAGATCGCGGCGCCGCAGGCGGCGCAGCGCCCTTTTTGCAGGACGTAGCTGACGAGCGGTATCAGGCGCGATGCGGGGATGGTCGCCCGGCAAGCCGGGCAATAGGACCGGGGCGCCGCAAGCGAGCCGCGCTCCTCGCCGTCGACGAGGCCCCAAAGACGCGGCCCCCGGAATATCACGACATTCAGGAAGCTGCCGACCAAAAGGCCGACAGCCCCCGCGGACAGGATGACGCCCGGATCGGCTGGATAGGCAGGGCTCATTTCGGCTGTGTTCCGGATTATTCAGCAAAACTAATGATGTAGCTTCGGCTCCGCCGCTTCGCTAGAGTGTCGGCGGGATTTTGACCGCGCGGCGATCCTTCGGAAATTGTCACACAATCGTCGGATTACCTGCGCTATCTAGCCCGTCAAATTGACGGTGAGCCGCCGCGCGGCCTGACGTCATGTGCGGCGGGGGTGAAAGTGCCGGCAAGGCGTTGGGTGCTCCTTCCGGTTGTGGTGAGCGGATAGGGTTTTGGCGGTATTCAGGATCGATCGAGTGAGGTCGGGCGCGCCTTTGGCGAGTGCGCTCGGCGCGCGCCTGTCCGGGCTTGTGAGCGCCCGGGGCGGCGCGCGCGCGCGCATTGATGCGCGCCTGATCCGGTTCGCCGAATATTTGCTCGCCGCGGCGATTGGCGTTGCGCTTGTAACGACGTTAATCACGCTTGGCGGTCCGGTGCTGACGCCGAGCGCGGCGCCGCGCCAAAGCATTGCGCCGATCAGCGTCGCCGTTGACGGCCCGATCAATCCGTTCGCAACCGCCGGCGGCGGAGCGACGCTGCCGGAGGATTTCAACGCGAGCCCGAACATCGCCGAAACGACCTTGAACCTCGTACTGCACGGCACATGGCTCGATGCGAATGGCGGCGCCGCGATCATCAAGACGCAGGATGAAAAACAGAGCCGCTTCGCCGCGGGCGACACAATCGCCAACGGCGTCACGCTGGAGCGCGTTTACGCCGATCAGGTGATCATCAACCGCGGCGGCGTTCGCGAGTCATTGCGTCTCATCAATCGTGAAATTCGCCCGGGCGGCGGCGCATCGGCTCTCAGCGAACAAGGCTTTAACAGCGAAAGCGCCGCGACCATCGGCGGGCTGATCGCCGCCGAACCCCGCGTCGACGATGTCGGCTCGACCAGGCTCGCCTTGACGTCCGCCGGCGACAGCGAGGCGTTCGAGGCGCTCGGCTTCCGCGAGGGCGATTTGCTGGTCGCCATAGACAATCAGCTCGTCGCGGACGATTTTGGGCGCGGCCTTGAGGCGATCGCTTCACTGGCTGGGAAGGCGAGCGTCACGATCAGCGTCGAGCGGGACGGCGTCGTGATGCCGATCAGGGTGAATTTGGCCGATTTGGAACGGGCGCAGGATGAGTAAAAGAACGATAACAAAGTCGCTCGCAGGCCTTCTCTGCGCGGCAGGAGCCGCGATGGGGGCCGCTTCGGCCCAGGAGAATTGCGCTGAGGCGCTTAATCTGGAAGAGGCGGACATCCGTTCGGTGGTCGACGAAATCGCCGTTCGGACCGGCAAGAAATTCGTCATCGACCCGCGCGTCAACGGGCGCGTCACGATTAAGTCGGGTCCGAATGGCGGACTTTGCGCAGAAGAGGCGTGGGAGCTTTTCCAGGCGGCGCTGCGCGTCAACAGCTTCACGGCGACGCCGATCGGGTCAAATTCCTATCGCATCATTCCGATCCAGGAGGGATCGCGCGCGGCTGGCCCGGTGGGCGAAGGCGCGCCAGGCGATATTGTCACGCAGATCGTTCGCCTCAACCATGTCGACGCGCGGGAAGCGGCGGCGAATCTTTCGCAGATCATATCAGAGCGCGGCGTTGTCGCCCCGGTGCGCAGCGGCAACGCAATCATCCTTGTCGACTCATCGGACAACATGGCGCGCCTGCGCGAAGTTCTGGCGCAGCTTGATCGCGATACGACAGTCTACCGGACGATCACGCTTGAGAACGCCTCGGCGGCGGAGGTTGCGCGCGTCATCACCAATATGGCGCAGGAAATCTCTGAAGAAGGAACGACATCGGCGTCGAATGTCAGCGTCGTGCCGGTCGCTGCGAGCAATTCGATCCTCATTCGCGCCGAACCGCAAATTCTCGCGCGCCTGACGCGCGTCGTCGCCGAGCTTGACCGCATCGGCCGCGCGCAGGCCGATCTGTCGGTTATCTCGCTCAACCACGCGGACGCCGAAGAGATGGCGAAGCTTTTGAAAGAAATCGCCGCAGGCGAAACGACAGCCGGCGTCGGCGATCAGGGCGCTGTCGCCTCAAGCGCCGCGCGCGCCAACATCAGTTTCCACAAGGCGACAAACTCGGTCATTATTTCCGGCGACGCCGACATTCAATTGACGCTCCGGAAAGTCGTCGAACAGCTCGACGTGCGCCGCGCGCAGGTCCAAATTGAAGCGATCATTGTCGAAGTTTCGGACACCACCGCAAAAGCCCTCGGCATCGAATATCTGATCGCGCCGACGGACGGCAAGCGGGTTCCCTTCACAGCGACGAATTTCGCTTCAACGACGCCCAATATTCTGGCGACAGCGGGCGCCTTGCTGCTCAATCCGGATTTGCTCAAAGGCGATGGCGCCGTTCGAACCGGAACGAATACCACACTGAGCAATACGTTAAGCACTGCGGCTATTAATTCTCTTCTCGCAACAAACGGCTTCATTGGCGGCGCCGGCGGCAAGATTGGCAACGACGCGGTGTTCGGCGCCGTGCTGACGGCGCTGAAAAAAGACACCGACTCGAAAGTCCTGTCGTTCCCGTCTGTCGTCACGCTCGATAATCAGGAAGCCATGCTTTCAGTCGGTCAGGAAATTCCAATCACGACCGGCGAAGCGGTCGGGCAGAATCTGGACAACGCCTTTCGCACCGTGTCGCGCGAGCAGGTCGGCGTCATCCTGGAGGTGACGCCTCAGATCAATGAGGGCGGCACGGTGACGATGGAGATCAGGCAGGAAACGTCGAGCGTCGCGGGCCAGATCATCGCGACGTCGACCGACCTCATTACCAACAAACGCGAGATCAAGACGACGGCCCTCGTCGATGACGGCGACATTCTCGTCATCGGCGGGCTCGTCAATCAGGACGAGCAGCTGATTGAAGATAAAGTGCCGCTGCTTGGCGACATCCCTGTCGCTGGCAACCTCTTCAAATCGACTTCACGCTCTCGCGAACGCCGCAATTTAATGGTCTTTCTGCGGCCGACGATCATCCGCGATCGCGAGGATGCGATCGCGACGACCAAAAAGAAATTCGACTATATCCGCGCCCGGGAATTGCTGACGACAGGCAACAGGAAGTCCGATCTCGAACGCCTCATCGAGCAGGTGACCGGGCCGGCGGAAACGACGCCGTCGACGGAGCAATGAGCGACACGATTGAATCGCAACGGGTCAGGCTGACCTACGCATTCGCAAAAGAGAACGGCCTTGTCGTTCTCGACGCCGCCGCGCGTCCGGCGCGCATCGGCGCGCGCGGGATCCCAAGCCCTGCGGCGCTGCTTGAGGTGCGCCGCGTCGTCAACGCGCCGATTGAAATCGACGAGATGCCCGCGGAAGCGTTTGAGCGCCGATTGTCGGAGATTTATTCCGCCGCCGGCATTCGCGCCGATGATTTCGAACTGGAAGAAGGCGAGGATGATCTCGCGGCGCTCGCGGAGGGCCTGCCGGCGACGGCCGATCTGCTCGACAGCGAGGACGATGCGCCGGTCATCCGGCTCATCAACGCGATTATCGCCGAGGCGGTGAAGCTCAAGGCGTCAGACATTCATATTGAACCCTATGAAAAGGCGCTCTCGATCCGGCTTCGCATCGACGGGGTGTTGCGCGAGATTCTCTCCTTGCCGGCGCGGATGACGCCGGTGCTGACAAGCCGCGTCAAGGTCATGGCGCGTCTTGATATCGCGGAAAAACGATTGCCGCAGGATGGACGCATTTCGCTCGCGCTCGGCGGCAAGCTGATCGACGTGCGCGTTTCGACTCTGCCGGCGCGTTTCGGCGAGCGAGTCGTCATGCGCATCCTCGACAAAGAGGAGGCGAGTTTCGATCTCGACGCGCTCGGCATGCCGGCCGATGTTCAACGCCGCTTTGAGCAGGCTCTGAAGCGGCCGAACGGCGTCATTCTCGTCACCGGTCCGACGGGCTCGGGTAAGACGACGACGCTTTACGCCGCGCTGAAGCTGCTCAACGAACCGTCGCGCAATATTCTGACCGTTGAAGACCCGGTCGAATACGCGATCGACGGCGTCGGCCAGACGCAGATCAATCCGAAAGTCGGCATGACCTTCGCGACCGGCCTCAGGGCGATCCTGCGGCAGGACCCCGACATCGTCATGGTCGGCGAAATTCGCGACGTCGAAACGGCGGAGATCGCCATTCAGGCGGCGCTGACGGGGCACCTCGTTCTTTCAACGGTGCACACGAATTCGGCGGTCGGTGCGGTGACGCGCCTTCGCGATATGGGCGCTGAACCGTTTCTGCTCTCATCAACGATCGCCGCGGTGTTGGCGCAGCGGCTCGTGCGCCGACTTTGCCCGACCTGCAAGGAGGCCTATGAGCCGGACGAGGCCGAGCGGCGGCTGTTGGGGCTGCAGCCTGGGATCAGCATGCCGGTCTATCGCGCCGTCGGCTGCGGGCGTTGCGGCCATACCGGATATGAAGGGCGTATCGGCGTTTATGAATTAATGATCGTCGATGAAACGTTGCGCCGCCTCATCCATGAGGACGCCAGCGAAGCGGAAATCGCTGCGCACGCATTCCGCCGCGCCGACACGCTCGCCGGATCAGGCTTCAGGCATGTGCTCTCCGGATTGACGTCGATTGAAGAAGTCCTGCGCGTCGTGCGTCAGGAGGACGACGATGCCGTCGTTTGACTATGAAGCGCTGGATGTCGGCGGCCGCGCACGGCGCGGCGTCGTCAACGCAGACAGCGCGCGCCTTGCGCGCCGCGAATTGCGCCGCTTGCAGCTGACGCCGGTCGCGATTTCTGCGCCGCGCGAAAAGGGAGAGGCGGGCGGGCGCCGCGCCAAGCCCCGCATCGGCGCCGCCGAGCTTGTCAATCTGACGCGCCAGCTCGCCGTGCTCGTCGCGGCCGGAACCCCGCTTGAAGAGGCGCTGAACGCCGTCGCCTTGCAGACGGAAAAGCCGGGATCGCGCAAGCGACTGCTTTCGGTGCGTGAGCGCGTTCTTGAAGGCTGGCGTTTCGCCGACGCCCTCGCCGAGGACAAGAAATCTTTTCCCGATCTTTATCGCGCCGTTGTCGCAGCGGGGGAAACGTCCGGCGATCTCGCGGGCGTTCTCGACCGGCTCGCGACGATGCTCGAAAAAAACCGCACCATGCTCAACAAGGCGGTCGCCTCGCTGATTTATCCGGCGGCGCTCGCCCTGGTCGCCGGCGGCGTCGTCACCGCGTTGATGACCCAAGTCGTGCCGAAGATCGTCGAGCAGTTCGAGACGGTGAGCGCTGACCTTCCCTTCGTCACCGAACTCGTCATCGGCGTTTCGAATTTTCTCGGCGCTTACGGCCTCTATCTGCTGATCGCCGTTTTGCTCGCCGGCGTCGCGTTTTGGCAGGGGTTGCGCAATCCGGCGTTCAAGCTCGCCTTCGATCGCTGGGTGTTGACGACGCCGGTGCTCGGAAAGCTGTTGCGCGGTCTCGACGGCGCGCGCTTTGCGCGCACGCTGGCGACGCTTTTCGCCGGCGGCGCGCCCTTGCTCGACAGTCTCAAAGGCGCGCAGCGCACCATCGGCAACAGCCACATTCGCGACAGGCTTGAAGGCGCGATCACGCAGGTTCGGGAAGGATCCTCGCTCGCCGCCGCCCTCAAACGCGCCGCGGTCCTGCCGCCGATGATGACGCATATGGTCTCGGCCGGCGAGCGCGCGGGCGAAGTCCCGATGATGCTCGACAAATCCGCGCACCAGCTTGAAGAAGAATTTGACACCGCCTCGACGATCGCCCTGCGCCTCCTCGAACCCGCGATCATTATCGCTATGGGCGGCGCGGTGATGATGATCGTCGTCGCAATTATGCTGCCGATCCTGAGGCTCAACAGCCTTGCGGCGGGATAAGGAAAATCAAGGAAGTAAGGAGCAATACTTAATGATCGATCTTAAGAAAGTGAAGAAGGCGCGCCGGCAGCGCGGCATCACGCTGATCGAGCTTCTGGTCGTGCTCTCGATCCTCGCGCTCATATCGGCGCTTGTCGTCGTCAATGTTCTGCCCGAACGCGACCGCGCCGCCGCGCGCAAGGCGAAGATCGATATCGGCACCATCGAGAACGCGCTCGATCAATATCGCCTCGACATGTTTTCCTATCCGACGACGGAGCAGGGGCTTGAGGCTTTGGTGACGGCGCCGGCGGGCGATGCGCGAACCGATCAATATCGTCCCGGCGGCTATCTGCGCGCCGTACCCGTCGATCCATGGGGACGGCCCTATCGCTATCGCTATCCTGGCGAACGCGGCGCCGTCGATATTTTCTCATTGGGCGCCGACGGCGAACCGGGCGGCGAAGGCGTCAACGCGGACATTGTCAATTGGACCGAAGAAAACTAGCGAACCGAAATCAGCGCGGGCTGACGCTTGTCGAATTATTGGTCGTCATCGTCATCCTCGCGCTCGCCTCGTCCGTCGTCATGTTGAACGCGCCGCCGTCGCGGCCGGAAGCGCGCGACGATGCGGAGCGGTTCGCGGCGCGCCTGACTCTCGCCTTTGATGAGGCGATCGCCGGCGGCGACGCGCTGCGCATCCGGTTTGATCCCAAGGGATATTCATTCGAAAAATTGACGGACGGCGATTGGGAAGTCGTTGAAGACGTCGCCGCCCTCTCACCTCGCGCCTTGCATGGCCGGACGGGCCTTGTTGTTGAAGCGAGCGACGCCGCGAACGGGAACGCCCGCGCGCTCGGCGATGACGAGCCGGAAGACGAAGACGCGGAAAAGGGCGTTTCGACAATCGCCCTTGACCCGCTGGGAGCCCAAACGCCTTTTCGGGCGGTATTTTCAAGCGCTGACGGCGTCTGGACGGTCAAAGTCGACGAAGCGGGCTCGGTGCGGGTGAACAATGACGGCTGAGCGCGCTGAAAAAGGGTTCACGCTTGTCGAAACGCTTGTCGCCCTGGCGATTCTCGCCGGCGTCGTCCTCGCCGCTTACGCCATGCTTGGACAAAGCGCGCGTTTCGCCGCGATCGAACAAGAGCGGCTCGTCGCTGGCGTTATCGCCGACAATCTGACCGCTGAAACGCTGATCAGGCCTGCGACGCCTGACATGGGCGAAGAGACGCTAGAAATCGAAATGGCCGGCGGCGCATGGATCGCGCGGCGCGTCATCGACGACGCCGGCGAAGAGCTTCTTCGCATCGAGATTTCCGTGACGCGCAAGGGGGACAGTCAGGTTCTGGCGCGCGTTGAATCCTTAAGGCCCGCGTCATGAACCGGTCCTCTCAACGCGGCCTGACATTGCCCGAATTGCTGATCGCGCTTCTCGTCTTTGCGATGATCTCCGGCGCGGCTGTCTACGCGCTACGCCTGTCGGTCGAGGGGCGCGCGCAACTTGAAGAGGCCGATCGCGATATTCGCGCCATGCAGATGATGCGCCTTATCCTGAAACAGGATCTCGCCGGCGTCGTCGAGCGGACGACGCGCGATGAATTCGGCAATAAATATCCGGCCTCGTTCCTCGGCGGCGACGGGTTGAGCTTTCGCGCGCCTGTCGATGGCGAGCGGGTGTTGATGGCGTTTGTGCGACGCGGCTGGGAAAATCCGGACGACGCCGCGCCGCGATCGACATTGCAGGCTGTCGAATATCTGCTCGTCGGCGACGATCTCGTCCGCCGCGTTCGGCCTTATCTCGACGATGCGCGCGGCCAGCCGCGCATTGACCGCGTTCTCATCGAAGATGTCAGCGGTTTTGAAATTGGGTTCTTCACCGGCATGGAGACGAGCGCCGGTCTTGTCTATTCGACGCTCTGGCCTGCGCCGCAAGGGCGCGGCGAGGCGCCTGAAGCGATACGGCTTTCGTTTGCGACCAAACGGTTCGGCGCGATGGAACAGATCTTCTGGCTGGGGAGGCGCGGCTGATGGCGCGGGTTGACGAAAACGACCGTCAACGCGGCGCGGCGCTGGTGATCGTTCTGCTGCTGGTCGCGACGCTGTCATTCATCCTTCTTTCGATCAGCGAGCAGGTGAAGGCGAGCGTTGAAAGAAGCGCCGCGGATCGTGCGCGGGCCGAATTGATGTGGCGCGCGGCGGCCGGGCGTGCGGTCGTGAAGCGGATGATCCAGAAGGCTTTCGCCTCAAATGCGCCGGCCGCCATGGTTCCGAACGCCGGAATATTCGCACAGGAATTCGAACTGCCGTTCCAGAACGGCGCCGGCCTCGTTCGCTTTCGCGACGCCTCGCGCTGTTTCAATCTGAATGCGCTCGGCGCCGCGACGTCGGGCGGCGCGGGCGGGGGCGTAACGGAAGCTGATCGGCTTGCAAGTCTCGGCGCGGCGCTCGGGCTCGGCGATAATGAAGCGCAAAGGTTCGCCGGCGTCGTCGCCGATTTTATCGATCCGGACTCAACTGAAAATATCGGTGGCGCGGAGGATGGGTTTTACACCGCCTTGCCGGTTCCCTTTCGCACCGCGGGCGGGCCGATCGCATCGGTGACCGAGCTGCGCGCCATGGACGGCGTTTCGCGCGCCCTTTATCGAAGGGTGAAACCGCTGCTTTGCGCGGCGAAGGACCGGGGGCATCCGACAGTCAATCTCAATATGCTGACGCCGCAGGATGCGCCGCTTGTTTACGCGATGACAAACGGCGAATGGGATTTGAGCGCCATCCGCGACCGGATCGAGAACCGCCCGCCCGGCGGGTGGGCTGAAATTAACGATTTCTGGGAACCGTTCGCGACAAATGGCGGCAAAGTTCCGGCCGATCCCGGCGCGTTGACGTCGACCCGCATCGAGGCCGTCTTGAGGCTTGAAGTTAACGGGCGGACGATGGAAGAGAAGCTGCTGTTTGACGTCAAGCCGAACGCCGAACCGAAGCTTGTCGCCCAGACATTCGGAGACGACTATTGACCGACCTGATCGTCTTCAAGCTTGGACGAACGCCGAGCGATCCCGTGTCATGGGGCGCGTTCGCCTGCGGCGCGCCTGTTGAAGCGGGGCGCGTCGCCAATGTTGAAGCGTTGCGCGCGATCGCGAGCCGCGCGCCGGAAAGCATTCGCCTTGTCGCGGTCATGCAGGGCGAACAGGCGGCGTCGCGCGAAATTCCAAACCCGCCGAGCCAGCCGTCGAAGCTCCTCGCCGCCGCGACGTTCCTGCTTGAAGACGAACTCGCCGAACCCGCGGAGGAACTGCATGTGTGCGTCTCGGCGACGTCGCCGCGGATCGCTTACGCCGTCTCGAAGAGACTGATCGAGAAATGGCTCGCCGCGTTTGACGCGATCGGTCTCGCCGTGACGGAAATGACGCCTGATTTCGCCTGCCTGGGCGCATCGCCGACCTCGATCGTATTCGCTGTCGATCGCGGCCGCATGATCGCCGCGCGCGGCGCCTTCGGCTTCGCCGCCGAAACCGATCTCGCCGCGCGGATCGCGCCGTCTTTCATCGATGCGGCGCCGGAGGCCGCCGTCATCGCCTATGGCGGCGGCGATGAAATCGCGCGCTGGTCGTCTCGACCGATCGAGAAGCGCCCGCTGGCGCATGAAGCGGATCTGACGACGATGTTCGGCCGGGCGTTTTCGTCGAAGACGCCGCCTGCGAACTTTCTTTCCGGCGTCTATCGCCGTCGTTCCGCGACGAGTTTTAAGTTCGGCCCCTATCAACGCGCGGCCGCGCTCGTCGCCGCGCTGGCGATCACGCTCGTCATATCAGGCTTTGCCGGCGGCGTGCGCGACATTCGCGTTGCGCGCGTCTATGAGACGTCTGCGAATGCAATGCATCGCGCCGCCTTTCCGACCTTTTCAGGTTCCGACATACGCGGCCACGCCCGCCAGATTCTGGCGGACGGCGTCAAATCGGCCTCGTTCCTAGACATGTCGGCGCGACTGGCGCGCAGCCTTGACGGCCAGAGCGGCGTCGCGATCGATCGCATTCGCTATGATGCGGCGCGCGGACAATTCGTCTTTTCAATCCGCAGCGACACTGACGCCGGCATTGAAACGTTCCGCAGCATCCTTGATGCGAACGGAGTGGTCGCGACGGATAATGGCGGCTATCGCCGCGCCGGCGATGCCTGGGTCGGCGAAATGTCGGCGAGGGCGAAATGAGAGCGTTCTGGAATAGATTGTCGGAGCGGGAGAAAATCTTTGTCGGCGCCGGCGGGGCTGTCGCCGCCCTGATTGTTGCGCTCCAGCTTATCCTGGCCCCGGCGATCGGATGGCGGGAAGGCGCCGGAGAGCGGCGCGACCGCGCTGAGGATCTTTACCGCGTCGTCTCCGAAGCGACAGCATCGGCCGGCGTCGCCGCGGCTGCGAGCGGCGTCGATCTTGAAACGCCGATCATCAACGTATTGACGCAAACGACGGCTGAATTCGGCGTTACGGTCAATTTCCGCAACGGCCGCGACGACGGCGGCGTTGACGCGAATGTCGCCGCGGCCGGGGAGCGGCTGTTCGACTGGCTGCAAGCGCTCGAGGCGCGTTACGGCGTCAGCGTCGCGGCCGCCGATATTGCGCGCGGTGCGGACGGCGAAAACCTTCAGGCGCAATTGACGCTCGTCAGGCGGGCGGCGCGATGACGCGAATGCGGTCTTTGTTCGCCGAAGGAAATCGCACGCTCTGGATCATCGGCGCGATCGCTTTCCTTGTCGGCGGCCTTACCGCCGCGCCTGCGAGCCTGCTTGCGTCGATCGCAAAAGCCGGCGACCCGTCGCTTGAAATCGGCGCGGCGGAGGGAACTGTCTGGCGCGGCGCTTTTGTCGACGCAGCCCATGACGGCGTTTATCTCGGCAGGATTTCCTATCGCCTCAATCCGATCGGCTTGCTTTCGGGTCGACTTCTGAGCGACGCCGAGGCGAGCGGCGGCGCTCTGTCCGGTCGGGGAAAAATCTCGCTCGGCCGCAACGCCATCGAACTGGTCGACGTTGACGCGCGGTTCAATCTCGCCGCGATCCGTCGCTATACGATATTCGGCCTGCGCTATCAGGGCGCCGCAAGTTTCAGGGCGGACAAGGTGATCCTCTCGAAAAACAAATGCGAAGTCGCAGGCGTCGAGATCGCGACCAATGCGCTTGATCCGCTGGCGCGAAAATGGTCCGGCGAAGGTCTGCCCCTGAAAGGCGGCGCGCATTGCGCCGGCGGCGCTCTCGTCGTGACGCTCGCCGGCGAGAACAGGGAAGGCGCCGTTACGCTCGAGGCGACGATTGCGCCGGACCTGAATTACGCGATGACCGTGAAAGCGACGCCGCGTCGCAAGGAGCTCGGCGCCGCCTTGCGTGCGGCGGGGTTTGAAGGCGACAATGACTCGCTCGCCTTTCGGGCGGCCGGACGATTGAAGGGATTAACCTCATGAAACGCACAGCCGCCCTCATCGCTGCGATCGGCCTTGCCGGCTGCGCCTCGTCCGGCGGCGACGGCGCGGGTTCGAAATCCGTGGTCGCGGCGCCGACCGGCGACGGCGACGTCATCATCGGCGCACTCGCCGACTCGGCGCTGCCGAAGGGCGAGTGCGGCATGATCCTGTGGACGCTTGAGTCCGATCAGCCCGCGCCGATACTGAGGCTCATCGCCGGCAAGGGCGCCGAAATCGTTCTCAACAACAAGCCGGTCAAGTTGACGCTCGCCGATTCTGCCGGGGCGATCGGGTTCGGCGTCGCGGAAGAGAACACGCTTATTGCGGACGGCGTAACGGCGAAAGCGCGGGTGCGCTTCGGTCTCGGATTTGAAGGCGGCAGCTATCTCGAACAGGGATTGTTGACGATTGAATCGCCGTCCGGCTGGCGCACGGTCGTGCCGGCGGCGGGCGTCGCGGGCTGCAGACGCAGCTAGGTCTTACCGCAAATGGCGCAGGATAAGCGCCGACAGGGCGACAACGACGCCGATGCTCGCCAGAAGATAGCCGCGACGATGCGGCGTCAGGCTGGCGTGCGGTCCTAGGTGAAAAACGATGATGTAGATGAGGCCGCCGGCGGTGACGCCGAGCAGCGGTCCAAGCGGCAAGGTATTCACATTCTCGATGAACGCGCTGCCGATGACGGCGCCGGCGACGGTTGTCAGCGAGGCTGAAATAAAGGCCCAGGCGACCGACCGGATGCGATTGAGGCCCGCGTCGCGCGCCAGGAAATAGGCGATCACGCCTTCCGGGAATTCGTGCAGGAGAAGGCCGCCGGTCGCCAGCGATCCGGTGAACACTTCCGCGTGGTACGTCGCTTCATAGATGAGGCCGTCGACAAAGGAATGAAAGCCGAGCGCGACGATCGAGGCGTAACCGATTGCGACGCCGGGGCCGTTCTTGCCGTTATGCGACAAGAGGCGCAGTCCGTAGCCGAGGATGAGCATGCCGAGAAAGCCGCCGACGATGGCGCGCCAGGCGGTGGGCGAGTAGCTGAGCGATTCCGGCGTCAGATGAAAAAGCACCGCGACTAGAAGAACGCCGATGGCGAAGGCGGAGAAATACGCGCTGTTGCGTTTGCCCCAATCGCCGAGCGCGGCCATCGACAACAGACCGGCCGTGCTGACAAGCGCAGCGACGAAGCTCGCGAGCACTCCCGGCGCGATGGTTCCCGTCACTATCACGCTTGCGCCACCCCTAGATACCGCCGCAGCCGCCGTCCCCGGGCATCATCCTGATGATCGGCTCGGTAGGCTTTTGCGTCCCTCCCGCTAGCAGGATGGCGGACTTTATCAACCCTTATGTTATCTTGTCACTCTGATCAGCTGAAAACCTCCTCAATCTGTCGCCGTCAAAACACATCAAATTATTATGACATGGCATAATCGGCTTGCTCCGACCGTCGGCCGCAGCGTAACGTTAAACCATAATTGCCCTTTGAAATTGCAAGCGTTTCAGCGAACTGGGGAGTGATGAGCGACTGCGGGCATGATCATTCACTGGAAGGGCTCGCCCGGCACAAGGCCGATGGCGGGAGGCTGATCGCCGCCCTCGCGGTCATCGTCGTCTTCATGGTGCTGGAAGTGGTCGGCGGACTTCTGTCCGGCTCGCTCGCCCTTCTCGCCGACGCCGCTCACATGATGACTGACGCCTTCGCGCTAACGCTCGCCGCGAGCGCGCACTGGATGTCGGCGAAACCGGCGGGCGGCCAATTGCATTTCGGCTATCGGCGCGTTCAGGTGATCGCCGCTTTCGTCAACGGCATCGCACTATTTGCGTTGATGGGATGGATCGTCATCGAGGCGTTTCGCAGGTCGGTGACGCCTGTCGACGTCGCCTGGGCGCCGATGCTTGCGATCGCCGCGCTCGGGCTTGTCGCGAATGGCGTCGCGTTTCGCCTGCTTCACCAGGCGGGCAAGGACAATATCAACATCAAGGGCGCGATGCTGCATGTCGCGAGCGACCTTTTGGGATCCGTCGCCGCCGTTGCGGCGGCGATCATCATCTGGCTCACCGGCTGGATGCGCATTGACCCGATCCTTTCCGTTTTCGTCGCGATCCTGATCGGGCGTTCCGCCTGGAAGCTCCTGAAGGAAACGACGCATATCCTGCTTGAAGGCGCGCCGACGCATATCGACGCCGAGCGCATGCAATCGGACCTCGCCGGGATTTCTCCCGACATCGAAAACATACACAACGTCAAAGTTTGGCAGCTCACCCCGGATCAATTGCGGCTGACGCTGCATGCGCGCATCAAGAACAGCGCGGCGGCTGAAGACACGCTGCAATTGCTGAAGCGCGCGCTGAGCGATCGATACGGCATCCGGGAATCGACGATCCAGATCGAATTCGGCGCGGCCTGCCCGGATCATGGCGGCGAACACACGCATGGCGGCGGCGCGACGGTGCATTCGCTACACGGTCATGCGCACGGCCGCGCCCGCGGCGGCGTCGCGACGGCGCAATAAGGTTTTTCAGCTTTCAGGACAGGGCTGACCGGAGCGCGCCGCGCGCGCCGCCGCGCCATGACGGCCGGCGAACGGACGCTTTTGCGCCTCTTGGGGCGACCGTTGAGGCGAGCCGCCCGACAGCGGCCGTCAGGGCGATGACGATGAGGTAGCCGTCCCACATTTCGAGCGATGTCGAGGCGCCGCCGATGCAGAAAACGGCGAGCGATATCTGCGCGTAATAGCCGAACCGCGCACGCCAGTCGCGCGCGCCGGACGCATCGCGCAGCTTCTGAAGCGAGGCGGACTTGAAAAAGGCGGCCGCAAGCAGCGCCAGATAGAAAGCGAGGCCGACAAAGCCTGCGCCGCCCAGCATTTCGAAATAGATGGAATGGGCGGCCTTCGCGCGCGGCGCGCGCTCAGGGTCGATCCGTGCGGCGAGATCGGGCTGATAGGGATTGCGCAGGCCAGCGCCGGTCAGCGGGTTTTCGAGCGCGAATTTCGTATTGATCACCCAGGCGTCGACGCGCCCCATGAAGGAGGAATCCTCCGTCGCCTCGGTTATCGTAGCCATCCGTTCGGTCCATTGCGACGGCATCAGCGCGATTGCGGCGACGCCGGCGACCATCGCGGCGGCGAGGATTTTGAACTTGTGGCGCGCGCGCGCCCAAAAGAAGCCGGCGAAAACGATAAGGGAAATGAATGCGCCGCGCGATTGCGTGCCGACGATTGAAACGATCGCCGCTGCGAACAGCAAGGAAAGCGCGACGCGCAGCAAGGGGCGCGCCGCCTCTCCGCGGAGATAGAGAATGAGCGGCAGAATGGTCGCGATCGCAATCCCCATATGATTGTTATCTTCAAGGATCGTCAGCTCGACGCCCTGCACCCGGTACTGGCCGAGCGTCGCAAGCGTGAACAAGGCGCCTTTGGCGGCGAAGAAGCCGATCGACAGGACCAACATCCAGACAAGCGCGTTGATGCGCAGTTTCGTCGTCGCCGCCTGCGCGCAGAGGATGGCGAAAAGCAGCGTCTTTAAAAACCGGTCGAAATAAAGCGCGGAGTTGGCCGGATCGAGCGAAGCGGCCTGCGAGACGAAGAGCCAGCCCGCGACCATGGCGAGCCAGAAGGTGATTGCGTCGAACCGGAAGCGCGCGGCCTCGCCGCGCAGGATGAGCGCCGCGATCGTCACGGCCGCGATGACGAGATTTAACGGGACGCCGAAGGCGCCATAGGCCATCTGGTGCGGCGTCATTAACGAAAACCAGGCCCAGAGCAGTATCCCGGCAAACGGGTAGCGAAGGGCCGTTAACAGCCCCGCCGCCATAACCGCCATCAGGAGCGCGTCGCGCATGAGATCGTCCGCCGGAAAATTCCGCTCTCAGGCTTTCAAGAAGCGCGCCGTCTTCGGTTAACGAAGCGGCTGGCGTCTCCGACAGGACTTGAACCTGTGGCCCCCAGATTAGGAATCTGGTGCTCTATCCACCTGAGCTACGGAGACT
>CALAZI010000116.1 GCA_937895955.1 uncultured Alphaproteobacteria bacterium
GGTTATTTTCGTCAATGGTGCCCAGAAGAGGACTCGAACCTCCACGCCTCGCGGCACAGGTACCTGAAACCTGCGCGTCTACCAATTCCGCCATCTGGGCACTGGGGCGGTCACATAGGTGAGCCCCTCGGGCGTTGTCAATGCGCCCCGCCGCGCCGCCTCTCCGCGGGGCCTTATTCGTTGTCTGGGGCCCAGAATTCGGTTAGGCGTTCGGCCGGAAATTCGAGGAGACAGGCGGGCCATGACAGGCAGACTGGCGGTGGTTTTCGGCGGATCTGGATTTGTCGGCCGCAATGTCGTGCGAGAGCTCGCCAAGCGCGGCTGGCGCGTTCGCGCCGCCGTTCGCCGCCCCCATCACGCCCAGTTTCTGCGGCCGATGGGCGCGGTCGGCCAGGTCCAGCTCTTTCAGGCGAATGTCCGCCACCGCCCTTCGGTCGAGCGCGCCGTCAAGGGCGCCGACGCCGTCATCAATCTCGTCGGCATCCTGCACCAGGAAGGCGCGCAAAGTTTTTCGCGCGTTCAGACGCAGGGCGCAGCGGCGATCGCCGGCGCGGCGGCGAAAGAGGGCGTTGAGACCTTCATTCATGTTTCGGCGATCGGCGCCGACGCGGCGAGCGAGAGCCTCTACGCCCGCACCAAGGGAGAGGCTGAGCGCGCCGTGCGCGCCGCGGTTCCGAACGCGACGATAGTGCGCCCGTCGGTCGTCTTCGGTCCGGAAGACCAGTTCTTCAACAAATTCGCGTCGTTGATGTCGATGGCGCCGCCGTTCATCCCGTTGCCGCTTCTGATCGGCGGGGGCGAAACGAAGTTCCAGCCCGTCTATGTCGATGACGTCGCCGACGCGATCTGCGCCGCGCTCGACGATCCGAAGACGCGCGGCGAGACCTATGAACTCGGCGGCCCGCGCATCTATACGTTCCGCGAGCTTCTGGCATTCACGCTGGAGGAAGCGCATTTGAAGCGTATCCTTGCGCCAATTCCGTTCGCATTGGCGCCGCTTATGGGGCTTTTCGGCGAGGCGTTCGGTTTGCTTCCCTTCTTCGCGCCGCCGATCACCCGCGATCAGATCAGGCTGTTGAAGAAAGACAATATCGTCGGCGACGGCGCGAAAACGATCGCCGATCTCGGCGTGACGCCGAAAACCGTCGAAGCGATCGCGCCGTCCTATCTCGTGCGGTTTCGCAAATACGGCCAGTTCGCGGAGCGTCTTGCTTAGCGTCGGCTGCGTCAGCCGCGAAAGACGCCGTTCTTCAGATAAGTGATTTCTTCCGGCGTCGACCGCCGGCCGAGAATCTCATTGCGATGCGGGAAGCGCCCGAAACGTTCGACAATCTCCGCATGTTCGATTGCAAAGGGAAGGTTCGTCGAGCCCGGCATCGTCGCCTTGAACAGCGCGACGGATCGCTTCTGGTCGGCGAGATCTTCAGAATGCATGAAGGGGAGATAGAAAAAGGCGCGCGCGTTCGGCGGGGCGATCTTGTCGAAGCGGCGCCGCATCGCGTCCGATGCGATCAGGCGCGCATAAGGGTCGGACGCGAAGGCGCGCGGATCGCGCCTGAACATGTTGCGCGAAAACTGGTCGAGAATGAGAAGGAGCGCGAGCGCGCCGGCGGGCGTTGATCGCCAGTGATTGAGAAGGCCGGCCGCCGCCGCTGCGTGATGCGCGCGAAACCGCTTGCGGATTTCAGCGTCGAATTTCGGTCCGCCGCGAAACCATTTTTTCGGCCCTGACTCAACGAACCAGAAACGGACAACTTCGGCTGCGGCGCCGGGCATGCGCTTGATCAATTCGGGATTGGCGATCATGCGCAAACCTCACCCCGAATGCGTGTAAAATCAACCTCGCCCCGCGCAGGCGGACGAAACGTCTCTTAACATTTGTCCCATAGAAAGGAAGCGTGCGAAGGCGCAGAAACAGCGCCGGCCAAAAGCGGATATTCATGCGCGACAAGTTTGGGGGCGTTATCGCGGCCGTCGTTTGGGCGACAGCCGCCGCGGCTCAATCGGATGTAGTCGTTTCCGGCGCAGTGACCGATGAGGCGGGAGCCCCGATCGGGTCGGCGACGGTCTTCGTCTATTCAGATGCGGGCGGCGATCCGATAACCGGCGCCTTGTCGAGTGCGGAAGGACGTTTCGTCGTCGCCGGACTGCCGGCCGGCGAGTACAGGTTTACGATCGAAAGTCTCGGCTATGAAACCGTCGAGCGGCGTCTGACCATCGGCCGAAAGAACAACATCTATGATCTCGGGCGCATCGCGCTGACGCGCTCGCGCGCAGCCGACGCGCCGGTCGATGAAGTCGTCGTGCGCGCCGAAAGACGCGATCCTCTCGGCGTCGAACCCGGCAAGTCGACGTTCAGCCTTGAGGGCAATTCGGCGCGCGCCGGCGGCACGGCGCTTGATGCGTTGAAGAGTCTTCCGGGCGTCACGGTTGAGCAGGACGGAAAGGTGCGCCTCAGAGGCAGCGACCGCCTCGTCATCCTTCAGGACGGCAAGCAATCGGCGCAGACCGGCTATGGCGAGCAGAAAGGGCTCGACACCATTCCGGCCGACAATATCGAGCGTATAGAGATCATCACCAACCCGTCGGCGAAATATGACGCCGCCGGCATGGCCGGCGTTATCAATATCATCTACAAGAAGGACGCGCAGATCGGCTTCAATGGCGACGCTTCGATCACCGGCGGCATCGGCCAAATTTCAAAGCGCCGGGAAGACAACCCTTCGCCGCTCGGCAGTTTCGATAGCAATCCGCGCGGCGTCTTGTCGACCAATCTGCGCTACAACACCGAAAACGTCCGCAGCTTCCTGCGCGGCGAGTTCATGATTCAGCGCGATCTGCCGAACAACGAATTCACGACGCGCATTTACGATTCGGGTCCGACGGTTTCCAGCCAGGTGCCGGAAAACCGCAAGCAGAAGCAATATATCCTGAAGACCGGGGCCGACTGGGATGTCGACGGTTCCGACACGCTGAGCTTTTCGGCGGGCATCGATTACGAGCACCATGTCGACCAGGCCGAAATCCCGTTCCTCAACGCCGACACTGGCGAGGAATTACGTTTCTGGTTTTGGCGCGAGGATGAAGGCACAGGCAATTTCACGACCGCTGTCGACTGGGAGCACGCCTTCGCAGCGCCCGGCCACAAGTTTTCCGTCAACGTCCAGTACACGCGCGCCTGGGAAGATGAAGAGTATTTCCTGAATGAAGTCTCGCCGGTGCGAGTTGGAACGGATTCGACCCATCTCATCGCGCGCGAGAACATCATTCCCATAACGATTGATTATGTGCGGCCCTTGCCGAGCGGGCGGATTGAAGCGGGCCTGAAGGGCCAATGGCGCAGTCTGCCGATTGATTACGACGTCGTGCGCGGCGCCCAGTCCGTCATCTATCCGGGGCTCGGCGATCATTCCGACTGGAGCGAGAAGATCTATTCCGCCTACGCAAATTACGTGCGTGAGAAATCACGCTATACGGCCGAGATCGGCGTTCGTGTCGAGCAGACGAAAGTCGCCTATGATTTGCCGGCGGACAACATCTATTATCCGACCAGCGACGCCTATGACTATTTCCGCGTCTATCCGAATACGCGCCTGACATGGCATCTCGGCGAGAACGACAATCTGTCGGCCTTCTTCAACATTCGCGTCGATCGGCCGGGCGAGCCGGAATTGCGGATCTTTCCGAAATATGACGACCCGGAGCTTTTGAAAGTCGGCAACCCGTATCTGCGGCCGCAATTCACCAAGGTCTACGAAGTTTCGTATCAGCATTCGTTCGACAACGGCTCGGCCTCGCTCGCCGCTTTTTACCGCGACATCGACGATCCGTTCACGCGCGTCTTCACGATCGATTCGACGAACGCGACATACGACATCATCAACCGCATCTACGCCAACACCGGCCATGCGACGAATTACGGCGTCGAACTGATCGCGAGCCGCAAGGTCGGGGATTTCTGGGATATTTCGGGGAGCTTCGACTGGTATCAGATCGACGTCGATCCCTTCACGATTGATCTTCTGTTCCCGGTTCCGCGACAGGTTCAGATCAATGCGTCATCGGGGTCGACCTGGGACGCCAAGCTGAACAACCGTTTCTATCTGCCGGGCGATTTCGAATTCAACGTCACCGCAGTCCATTACGCCGCGCGCAACATCGCGCAGGGCCGGCAGGACGATCGCACATCGATCGACCTCGGCTTTTCAAAGCCTGTCCTGAAGGGCGGGGGCGAAATTGTTTTCGCCGCTACGGATATCTTCAACACATTCGGCTATCGCTACACCATCGACGGTTTCGGCTTTAATGCGATCTATGAGAATTTCCACCAGACGCAGGAATTCAACCTGTCATTCAAGGCGAAGTTTTAAATTTTCCCGCTCATAGCGGCGAAAACCGGTGTGAGCGGGTTTGTTCTGTCGCAGACAGCCGTTTCGGACAAAGGGTCAAAAAAAAGCCGGGCGCTGGGGCCCGGCTTTTAAAACCTATCTTTGGAAAGCGCCTAGTGCAGCTTCGTTCTGATCTCGTCGATCGCGCGTTCGGCGAGGGCTGACTGCGCGCCTTGGTCCATGCGCGCGCCGATGATCTCGCGCGCGGCCTCGACGGCGAGTTCCGCCGTGCGCGAGCGCATTTCGGCGATCGCCTGCGCCTCGGCGCGGGCGATTTTTTCCTCTGCGGCTTTGGTGCGGCGGGCGATCTGCTCTTCGATCTTTTCGTGCGCTTCCGCGGTGAGGCGCTGCGCGTCGCGCTTCGCCTGCTCGATGATGTCGGCGGCTTCTTCTTCCGCCTCGCGCTGGCGGCGCTGGTATTTCGCCAGCAATTCCTGCGCCTCGTCGCTCAGCGCGCGCGCGCGATCAAGCTCGTCGGCGATATTCTGCGCGCGCTTGTCGAGGCCGTCGGCGATCATCTTATGAACGCCGAACTTCCAGAAAAGGCCGATGACGATAAGGAAGGCGAGGAGGACCCAGAAGCTCGTGTCCTGCAAAAGCCCGCCGCTCGCCTCATGCGCGTCGGCGGCGCCATGCGCGGCCTCTTCGGCGGCGGCGGCGAGGATTGCGGCGATTGATGCGAACATTCGTCAGTTCCCTTAAGCCTTCGCGGCTTTCGCGACGGCGGCCTCGACGACGGCGTCGGTCGGCGTTTCATGGATGAGCGCCTCGACGACCGCGCGGGTCGTGTCGCGCGCGGCTTCCTTGACGCGCGCGCCGGCGCTTTCGCGAAGGTTTGCGATTCGCTCTTCCGCGGCCGCCGATTTCGCCGCGATCGACTGCTCGGCGTTTTTGCGCATCGCGTCAATTTCGGCGTTCACTTCCTCGCGCGCCTCGGCCGTCACCGCCTGCGCTTTCGCGCGCGCATCAGCGAGCGCGCGATTGAAGGCGGCTTCGGCTTCCTCGGCCTGGCGGCGCGATTCAGCGGCCTTGTCGAGGTCGTCGGCGATGCGATCCCGCCTTTCTTCAATCGCCGCGCCGATGCGCGGCAGGAATATGCTCGACATCAGCCAGTAAAGGACGCCGAACGTGATCGCGAGCCAGACGAGCTGGCTCGCCCAGGTCGACGAATCAAGCTGCGGCAGGCCGGCGGCTTCGCCGGCTTCAGCGGCTTCGGCCGCGGCGATGAAGAGGAAGGATAGCATTTAGGGCGAGGCTTTCTTTCTCAGATCGTCGCTTAGAAAGCGTAGAGAATGATCATCGCGATAACGAAGCCGAGAAGGCCCGTGAATTCCGTCAGCGCGAAGGCGAGAAGCATCGTCTGCTGGTTCGCGGCGGCCGCGGAAGGATTGCGGAACGCGCCGGCGAGGAAGTTGCCGAAAATAAGGCCGAGGCCGACGCCCGCGCCCGCGAGCGGAATGGCGGCGATGCCGGCGCCGATCAGTTTTGCTGCTTCAACTTCCATTTGAAAAACTCCTTGAGGTCTTCGTTTTCTAAAGAGCCTTAAATCCCTTTTCCGCGGTCGGCCCGTTCGCCGCGAGGGAACTCTGTTTTCTTACGCCCTAGTGATCGGCCGCATGCGCGGCGTCAGAAAGATAGATGCAGGTCAGGATCGCGAACACATAGGCTTGCAGCGCCGCGACGAGGAATTCGAGAAGGAAGATCGCGATCGAACCGAGGAACGGCGCAATCGCCAGGACCGAAGCGAAGCCGCCTGCGCCGAGAAGCGCGATGACGAAGCCGGCGAAGAGCTTCAGGATGATGTGGCCGGCGAGCATGTTGGCGAACAGTCGAACGCCGAGCGAGATCGGGCGCGACAGGAATGAGATGACTTCGATCGGCACGAGGATCGGCATCAGCCAGATGGGCAGTCCCGACGGCGCGAAAAGCTTGAAGAATTTAAGGCCGTTTTTGGCGAAGCCGTAAATTAGGACGATGCTGATCGTCACCATGGCGAGCGCGAAGGTGACGATGATGTGGCTCGTCGTCGTGAAGGTGTGGATTTCATGCGGCGAGCCCGGAATGGAGGGCAGAAGGCCGACATAATTCGCGACAAGGATGAAGATGAACAGCGTGAAGACGTAGGGAAAGAATTTCTTGCCGTCATGGCCGATCGTGTCGCGCACCAGATTGGCGACGAATTCATGCAGGATTTCGGCGATCGACTGCGTGCGGCCGGGAATGAGCGTGCGCCGGCGCGTCGCGGCGTAGAAAAACGCGATGGTGAGGCCGACGCCGATGGTCATCCACAGAGCGGAATTGGTGAAGGAGATATCGAGACCGCCAAGTGTCAGCGGAACGATCGGCAGGATTTCGAACTGCTCCATCGGTCCGGCCGCCCGGAGACTGCGGAACGCCGCGTCAATCATCTCTTCTTCAATCCTTCAGCCGGGTCCGGCGAATAATTCCGCCGGCGGGACGCCTAATCCTTCTGCGCCTCGCCGTTCGACTCTTTGAATGCGCGGTTGACGTTCAAAATCCCCGCCGCAAAGCCGAACAGGATGCCGACCAGCATAAGCCACGGCCTTGAACTGAAGACCGTGTCGAGCCCCCAACCGAGAAGCGCGCCGACAAGAAGCGCCGCCAGCAGTTCCGATCCGACGCGAAACGCGCGTCCGAGCGCAACGCTCCCCGTGCGGCGAGAGTTTTCCTTCGCCTCCTTGACCCCGCGCGCGGCGTCGAGACGTTGGGAAAACTCATCGAGCGAGGGAGGATCCTGCTTGGCGCCATCAGTCATTGGCGTGCCCGAAGAGGGGGCGCGACGGACGTCGCACCCTTTGAGACGGCGCGGAACCTAGCGATGCCGCAGCGCAGCGTCAAGGCTCGAAAAACCGTCGAAAACTGAGGATTTTCGGGGCTTTGAAGGGGCGCGTCGTCTCGCCGCGCGAGCCTTGTCGCTGAGAGGGCTGCGGGTCGGCGCAACCCGGCCTTAATTTATTGCGGCGAGGCTGCGGCGATGTTCCTTGATCGAATCATCGCCGGCCTGAAACGGGCCGCCGGCCTCACGCCCGCTCATTTCGATTCGGGCGCCGCCGCGCCCGCGCGCGAAGCCGACGGCGCGGTCGTCACGACGGCCCGGGCGGCGATGGCCGCCGCGCCGGAAATCGTTCGTCGTCTCGTCGATCCGTCCGCCGAAGGCCATCGCTGGGGATTGAGGGGCGACAAGGTCGAGGCGGTCGATCGCGATCGCGGTCTTTACCGGCTCACCGATCGCCGCATGCCTGACGAGCCTTTCCTGATCCAGATCGAGGCGGCGACCGGACCCGGCGTCGTTGCGACGACCGTCTTCGGCGACGGCGGAGCGCCGATCGGCGCCGTCGTGAAATCGTCGAGCCGATACGAGATCGCGCCGTCGCCCGGGGGCTCGGATGTGACGCTGACCGAGCGAACCTGGTTCGTCGACGGATTGCCCGACCGTCAGCTCAAACACCACGCGCATATGATGGCGAGCGGCGTCCGGATCGATCTCTTCCGGTTGAAGGAAGAAGCCGAGAACGCCGCCGCAGGCCGCGCCGTTAAACGCGCCTAGTTTCCTTCCGTCACCGGAAAACCGCGGTCACGCATCAGCGCCTCGACCTTGGCGTCGCGGCCGCGGAATTTGCGGTAGGCGTCGGCGGGATCGATCGCGTTGCGCGGCGCGAAGAGATAATCGACGAGTTTCTTCGCGACCTTTTTATCGTAGAAGCCGCCCGGCGCGTCGGCGAAAGCCTCGGCCGCATCGGCGGTGAGAACGTCGGCCCACATATAGCCGTAGTAACCCGCCGAATAACCTTCGCCGGAGAAGATATGCCCGAAATGCGGCGAGCGGTGACGCATCGGCAATTCTTTCGGCATGCCGAGTTTTTCAAGCTCTTCGCGTTCGAATTTGTCGGGATCGATGCCGGTCGGATCGACGGTGTGAAACTTCATGTCGATCAGGGCCGACGCGAGATATTCCGTCGTTTCAAATCCCTGATTGAAGTTCGCCGCCGCCTTGATCTTGTCGACAAGGTCTTTCGGCATCGGCTCGCCGGTTTTGTAGTGGATGAGGAAGCGGTTGATCACCTCGTCCGTCGGCAGCCAGCGCTCCAGCAATTGCGATTGGAATTCTGTGTAGTCGCGGACGCCGCCGTTAAGCGTCGGATAGGCGACGTTTGAGGCGAGCGAATGAAGCGCATGGCCGAATTCATGGAAATAGGTGTTCGCGTCATCCCATGAGATGAGCACCGGCTCGCCCGGCGCGCCTTTGACGAAATTCGAATTGTTCGAGACGAGAACGGTCTTGTCGCCGTTAAACGTTTCATGGGAGCGATAGGAATTCGCCCAGGCGCCCGAGCGCTTGCCGGGACGCGCGAAGGGATCAAGATACCACAGGCCGATATGCGCGCCCGTTGTCCTGTCGGTCACTTCCCAGACCTTGACGTCTTCCTGATAGACGGGGACGGAGCCTTCAGCGACAGGCGCGAAATTGAAGTTGAAAAGTTCGCCGGCGACAAAGAACATCGCGTCGCGCAGGCGCCCGAGTTCGAGATACTGCTTCACTTCCTCGGAATTCAAATCGTATTTCGCCGCCCGCACTTTCTCCGCATAGAAACGGTAATCCCAGGGCTCGATCGTGATGTTCGCGCCTTCGGCGTCGGCGACCGCCTGCATGTCGGCGACTTCTTCCTTCACGCGAGCGACGGAGGCGCGCCAGACGCCCGTCATCAGGTCCATTGCGCGTTCCGGCGTTTTCGCCATGCGGTCTTCAAGCCGCCATGCGGCGTAATTGTCATAGCCGAGAAGGCCGACGCGCTCGTCGCGCAGCTTGAGGATTTCGGCGATGAGCGCGTTATTGTCCCATTCATCGCCATTGTCGCCGCGGCTGTAATAGGTGCGCCAGACTTTCTCGCGCAGCTTGCGGTTCGTCGAATAGGTGAGGAACGGGTCCATCGACGAGCGCGTGTTGGTGATCGCGTATTTGCCCTTTTGTCCGCGCTCTTCCGCCGCTGCGGCGGCTGCGGCGATGAGCGAGTCGGGAAGGCCGCCAAGCTCGCCCTTGCTCAAATAGGTGACGTAGCTTTCCTCATCATGCAGAACGTTGTTCGCGAATTTGGTGTGAAGTTCGGCGAGGCGCTGGTTGATCGCCGCATAGCGTTCTTTCGCTTCGCCTTCGAGCGTTGCGCCGTTGCGCGCAAAGCCGTTGTAAACGAGCCAGACCAGGCGTTGCTGGTCGGGGCGCATTTTTTTCACTGCGGCGCTTTCCTGCACCGCTTTGACGCGCGCAAAGAGTTTTTCGTTCTGGGTGATCTTCGAATTGAACTCGGCGAGCTTCGGCGCCATTTCCTGCTGGATTGCGCGGAACTCCGGCGTCGACATGTTGCTTGAAAGAATGCCGTAATAGGTGAAGAGATCGCCGAGCG
>CALAZI010000117.1 GCA_937895955.1 uncultured Alphaproteobacteria bacterium
TGTCGAGTTCCTTGCGAACCTTGCGGCACGTGTCGCAGTTTTTGAGGCCGTAGATCTTCATTCTTCGGTCTTTCTCGTCAGAGCGCGAAAGCCTAAAATTACCAACACTGCGACCGCGAGCGCAAACAAATCCAAGAGCGCCATATCCACAATAATTTGCGCAGCGATTTCGGGCGCGATACCAAATGCAACAAAAGCATATGTTTTTATTGCTGCAGCAATAAGAAGCATAAGGCTCACGGTCGCCAAAGCAACCAGACCGATCCAGGCAACCAATCTCCCCAACTTGGTTTCAGTCACGACGTACGCCTCAAGCCACCTGCAGTCTCAGATAATTCAGCAGGTCCGTGCGCGTGATAAGGCCTTCGAACTTGCCGTCCTTCGTCACGACGGCGACGAAGCCCTTGGCGAAGACGGGAAGCAGCTCCTCCATTTTCTCCGAGGCGTCGAGCGTTTCGACGCGATAGGTCATCGCCGATTTGACGGGGTCCTTGAATTTGTCCCTGTTCCGAACAACGGCGAAGAGAATGTCCTCCTCGTCGATAATGCCGGCGAGCGTGCCGTCCTCGTTCAAGACCGGAAGCTGCGAGATGTCGTAGAGCTTCATGCGGCCATAGGCGATCATCAGCGTGTCGTCGGGCTTCACCGTCACCGTCGCGCGCTCGGAATGCTTGCGGGTGATGAGGTCGGTCAGATCGCCCTTCGGCGGGCGCTTGATGAAGCCCTGATCGTACATCCAGTAATCGTTGTACATTTTGGAGAGATATTTGTCGCCGCGGTCGCAGACGAAGGCGACGACGCGCTTTTTCGTTTTCTGTTCGCGGCAATATTTGAGCGCCGCGGCGAGGATCGTGCCAGAGGAAGACCCGCCGAGAATGCCTTCTTTCTTAAGGAGCGCGCGCGCGGCTTCGAAACTTTCCTTGTCGGTGACGCCATAGGCTTTCTTGACGCGGGAAAGGTCGCAAATATCGGGAATGAAATCCTCGCCGATCCCTTCGACGAGCCAGGAGCCGACTTCGTTCGGCTTGACGCCCGTATTGACGTATTCCGTCAGGATCGAACCCTTCGGGTCGGCGAGAATGATTTCGACCTCCGGCGCTTCGGTTTCAAAGAAATGCGCAAGGCCGGAAATCGTGCCGCCCGATCCGACGCCGGCGACGATCGCGTCCATGTCCTTGTTCATCTGGCCCCAGATTTCGGGGGCCGTCATCCTTTCATGCGCTTTCGGATTCGCCATGTTGGCGAACTGGTTGACGTAAAAGGCGCCGGTTTCGTCGGCGATCCTTTGCGCGACGTCCTGATAATATTCGGGATGTCCCTTGCCGACATCCGAGCGCGTCAGGCGAACGTCCGCGCCCAGGGCTTTCAGATGGAAGATTTTCTCCTGCGCCATCTTGTCGGGAACGACGATGGTGAGCTTGTAACCCTTTTGCGCGGCGACGAGCGCCAGCGCCAAACCGGTATTGCCGGCGGTCGCCTCGACGATCGCGCCGCCAGGTTTCAACCGGCCGTCTTTTTCCGCCTCCTCGATCATGGCAAGGCCGATGCGGTCCTTGATCGAACCGCCGGGATTGTTCGATTCAAGCTTGAGAAACAGTTCGCAGGGGCCGGTGTCGATGTTCGAGATTTTGACCATCGGCGTCTTGCCGATGCCTTCGAGAACATTGTCGTAGACGGGACCGAACGGGGTTTCCTGCATGCGGCTGCTCCCTTGGGGGTTAGCGCCGTCTTAAACCCGATGCCGCTGGGCTCGGCAAGGCGGGGCGCTAATTCGCAACAATCCGCTGCGAACGTTTAAGGGCGCGGATGAAAAAGCGCGCCGGGTGCAGAGCTTCTGAAACGTCTCGTTCAACGGGCGCGGGCGCGCCCGCCATCTGCGCCGCGATCATCGCGGCGGCGAGCGGCGCGGCGACGAGCCCGCGCGAGCCGAGCCCCGCCAGGATGAAACAGCCGGGGGAGGATCGCCCTGTCGGATAATCGCGTTTCCTGCCGAGCCGCAGATCGTCATATTCGGCGCCGTAATGATTCCAGTCGGGAAGAGCCCCGACGATCGGCAGCCGGTCCGGGGTCTGGCAGCGAACCCCCGCGCGCGGGCTTGCGGCTGCCTCATCAAGCGCGCCTCCGATATCGGGGAGAGCCTTCTTGATCGCGCCGATATTCTCCCGCGTCGCGCGGATGCTCGGCTGCGCGGTTTCGCCGGCGGCGATTTTTTCATAGGTCGCGCCGATGACAAGCCCTCCCGACGGCGCCGGCGCCGCATAGGGACCGAAGGCGATCGCTTCTTGCGGCGCGTCGGCGCGGGCGAAATGGTCGATCTGTCCCATGACGCCCGACAGAGGCAGCGTTCGCGCTTCGCGGAAATTCAGCGCGTCGCGTCCGTTGGCGATGACGACGGCGTCAAAGCGGCGGCGCGTCTGATCCTTGATCGTCAGAACGACGCCGTCGGAAAGAGTATCGATTGCAAGAACGCGCGCTTGCACAAGCGGCGTCTCGACGGCGAGAAGCGCGCAATAAACGATGGGATCGATGACGCCCGCTTGCGGGAAAAAAAGCCCGTCTTCGCGTTCAATCAAAAAGCCGGCAGGCAGAAGATCGACGGCGG
>CALAZI010000118.1 GCA_937895955.1 uncultured Alphaproteobacteria bacterium
ATCAGGAAACCCTGCCGGCGGTTCAGTTCGAACGACCCAGAGGCGGGGCTGAGCGCCATCAGCGCGAGCCCGGCGAAGACGGTCGCCAGCGCTCCCAGAACAAAGGCGCCGCCCGGCTGGTGGAACGGCGATGGCGCGACAAGCAGCGGGACCAGCATGAACGCCGAGAAGGCGATCAGGAGGCCGCCCAAAACCCGGAAGACAGGCGTCAGCGTCAGCACAGTTCCGGGCGTCTAGACCCGTTTAAGCCGGCTGGGAAGCGGGCTGACGGCCCGCCCGCCGGATCGGCTTGCATCCGACAGCCCGTTCGGCTAATCCGCGCGCTTCCGAGCGATGGCCGGAGCCGCCGCCAGACAGTGTCAGGCGGTTTGCGGGATGGTCCCGTGAGGCTTCGGGCCGAAGGCGGCCAGCGCATCCAGCTGCGCGAACGGTCCGTCTCCATCGCCAATGCGGAGCTGGCTTGATGCCTCTTTACGAGCATATCTTCATCGCGCGTCAGGATATTTCTCCGGCGCAGGTCGAAGGGCTGACTGAAACCCTTCAGAAAATCGTCACCGACAATGGCGGCAAGGTCGCGAAGTCCGAATATTGGGGCCTTCGCTCGCTGCAGTACAAAATCAAGAAAAACCGCAAGGGTCATTACAGCCTTTTCAATATCGACGCCCCGGCGCCGGTGATTGAAGAGCTTGAGCGTCAGGAAAAGATCAATGACGACATCCTGCGCAGCCTGACCATCCGCGTTGAAGAGCTTGACGACACGCCCTCGCCCGTCCTGTCGCGTCGCGACCGCGACGGCAAGGACCGCGACGGCCGCGACCGCGATGGAAGAGATCGCGACGGCCGTGATCGCGATGGCCGTGACCGCGACAGAGATCGCGACGGCAGGGACCGCGACGGCGATCGCGGTCGCAGAGGCTGAGAGGAGATTTGAAAATGGCGAAACCCTTTATGCGCCGCCGCAAGACCTGCCCGTTCTCCGGCGATGGCGCGCCGAAAATCGACTATAAAGACCCGAAGCTCCTGCAGCGCTTCGTTTCGGAACGCGGCAAGATCGTTCCCTCCCGCATTTCCGCGGTGTCAGCCAAGAAGCAGCGTGAACTCGCCCGCGCCATCAAGCGCGCGCGCTTCCTTGCGCTGCTCCCCTATGCGTCGGAGTAAGGATCATGGAAGTCATTCTGCTCGAACGTGTTGAAAACCTTGGCCAAATGGGCGACGTCGTAAAGGTGCGCCCCGGCTTCGCGCGCAATTTCCTGTTGCCGCGCAAAAAGGCGCTGCGCGCCAATGACGAAAACAAGAAAGTCTTCGAATCGCAGCGCGCAGACCTCGAAGCGCGCAACCTTGAGCGCCGCAAGGATGCTGAAGGCGCGGCGAAAAAACTCGACGGACGTTCTTTCGTCATCATCCGGCAGGCGTCGGACGCCGGCCTCCTATACGGATCGGTTTCGACGCGCGACATCGCCGACGCCGCAGAATCGGAAGGCGTCAAGGTTGAGCGCACGCAAGTCCGGCTCGACAAGCCGCTGAAGACGCTCGGCATTTCAAAAGTTCGCGTCATGCTTCATCCCGAAGTGTCAGCGACGATCGAAATCAACGTCGCGCGCTCGGCTGATGAAGCCGAACGCCAGGCGCGCGGCGAAAACGTTCTCGCGCGGGCGGCGGAAGAGCCGGTTGAAGAAGCCGCCGTCGCGGAGTTCTTCGATGAAGCCGCCGCGCCTGAAGCGAAACAGGAAGAAAGCGAATAGCTTGCTTTTCGCCTGTGGACGAATTGGAAAACCGGCCGCTCGACGGCCGGTTTTTTTTGTGGTTCATGAAACCAAATGGCCGACGGCGCAAATCCATTAAGAACCGAACCAGACGCAACGCCGCAAAAGGGCGGCGACCGCACGCCCGTCAGTCTTGAATCCGAGCAGGCCGTTCTCGGCGCCATTCTCTTCGACAACGAGATTTTTTACCGGATCGCCGCCTTTCTGAAGACTGAGCATTTCTTCGATCCGGTCCATCAACTGATCTACAACACCTGCGGCGGGCTGATTAATCAGGGCCGCCTCGCCTCGCCGCTGATGGTCGACGCCTCGCTCGCCGCCTCGCCCGGCTATATCGAAGCGGGCGGACGAAAATATCTCGAGCAACTCGCCGCGAACGTTCCCTCAACCGCCGGCGCGCCGGATTACGCGCGCGTCGTCTTTGACATGTCTGTTCGGCGCGGTCTCATTTCGGTCGGCTCTGAAATGATCGGCCGCGCGCGCGACGCCTCACTTGAGGACGCACCCGCCGCGCAGCTCGCCGAAGCGGAACAGGCGCTCTACAAGCTCGCCGAGACCGGCAAATACGGCGGCGGTTTCAAAAGTTTCAGAACGGCGATCGCCGAAGCGATCGATCTCGCCGACGCGGCCGTTCAGCGCGACGGCGGTCTCGCCGGCGTTTCGACCGGCTTGCGCGATCTCGATCACACGCTTGGCGGCCTTCACCCGTCCGATCTCATCATCCTCGCCGGCCGGCCGTCGATGGGCAAAACGGCGCTCGCGACGAATATCGGCCTAAACGCCGCCCGCGCCTATCGGGCTGAACGTCAGGCGGACGGCACGATCAAGACGATGGACGGCGCCGTCGTCGGTCTTTTCTCGCTTGAAATGGCGGCGGAACAGCTGGCGACGCGCATCATCGCGGAAGTGTCGAACGTGCCGTCGAACGAAATCCGGCGCGGAGAAATCGACCCGGATCAATTCGAACGCATCTATCACGCCGCGCGCGAGCTGGAATCCTTGCCGCTCTATATCGACGACACCGGCGGCCTTTCCATCGCCCAGCTCGCCGCGCGCGCGCGGCGACTGAAACGCCAGCACGGTCTCGGCCTTCTTATCGTCGACTATCTTCAGCTCCTGACGGGCGGGGCGAAGCGCAATGACGGTCGCGTTCAGGAGATCACCGAAATCTCGATGGGCCTCAAGGCGCTGGCGAAAGAGCTTAACGTGCCCATCATCGCCCTGTCGCAATTGTCGCGTCAGGTTGAACAGCGTGACGACAAGCGCCCGCAGCTCGCCGATCTCCGCGAATCCGGCTCGATCGAACAGGACGCCGACGTCGTCATGTTCGTCTATCGCGAGGAATATTATTTGAAGCGAATGGAGCCGCGGGAAGGCACCGAAGAGCATGCGAAATGGTCGTCTGATTGCGACGCGGCGCGCGGCGTCGCTGAGGTCATCGTCGGCAAGCAGCGTCATGGACCAATCGGCAAGGTCGAACTCGCCTTCGAAGAAAAGCTGACCAAATTCTCCAATCTGGACCGGCGATACGACGATTTTTCCAGGCGCTGACCCGCGCGCCGCCTTTGCCGCGCCTGCAAAACTCCCTAAACCTGCCGGAGTTTTCAATCACGCTTTCAGCCATGCGCGCGTTCAATCCTCTTCTGGAAATCGACCTCGCGGCGCTCTGCCGCAACTATCGCAAGCTCGCCGATGCGACGCCGGAGGCGGAAGCGGCCGGCGTCGTCAAATGCGACGCTTACGGGCTTGGGGCCGCGGCGGTCGGTCGGGCGCTGATGCGTCAGGAAAAATGCCGCTCCTTCTTCGTCGCCTATTCGGAGGAAGGCGCGCTGCTGCGCAAGGCGCTCGGGCCGGCGGCGGACATCTATGTCTTTAACGGTCCCTTTGAACCCTATATCGAGGCGTATCGGCGACACCGCCTGATCCCGGTCATCAACACGCTGGACCAGGCGCGGCTTTGGGCGTCTGCGATGCATGACGCGCCTGCCGCGATCCATTTCGACACCGGGATGCGCCGGCTTGGGCTCAGTCCCCGCGACGCCGACGCCCTCCCCGGACTTGCCGATCTCAAGATCGCGCTGGTGATGAGCCATCTCGCCTGCGCCTCGGACCCGTCGCATCCGATGAACGCGAGGCAGCGCGAATTGACCATGAAAATCGCCGCCCGGTTTCCGGACGCTCGGGTCAGCCTGTCGTCTTCAGGCGGCGCGCTGATCGGCGCGCCCAACGACTTCAACATGACGCGGATCGGCGTCGGCCTTTACGGCGTCAACCCTTTCGACGCCGGGGCGACCCCCGTCGAACCCGTCGCGCGCCTGACTGCGCCCGTGATTCAGGTGCAGGAAATAGACGCCGGCGAAACAGTCGGTTACAGCGCAACCTTCACCGCTGGCCGGAAAAGCGTGTTGGCGACCGTTTCGCTCGGCTATGGCGACGGCTACCCGCGGGCCGGCTCCAATCGCGCCGCCGCGGTCCTTTGCGGCGTGCGCTGTCCGATCGCCGGCAGGGTTTCGATGGATTTGATCGTTCTGGACGCGACAGCGGCGCCGCAACGCCCGCAAATCGGCGATCGGGCTGAATTTTTCGGGCCGGCTCTGCCGATCGACGAAGCGGCGGCCCATTGCGGCACGATCGGCTATGAACTCCTCACTGGCGTCGGCGGCCTCGCCCGGCCCCACTCCGCGCTTGGCGTGCGGGTCGAGCGCCGCTACCTCTGGAACGGCGCGCCGGCCGATGCGACAATCGCCGGCGAATAGGGGATCAATGGCGTGAATCCGGCAGCGCATATCGGTCGCGCGGCGATCGCGATCTTCGCCGAAATCGGCGCGATGTCGATTTTCGCGCTCAAGGGCGCATTCGCCTGGGTTTCAGGCCCTTTTTACACGCGCGAATTCTTAAGCGCCGCGATACGGGTCGGATTCAACTCCCTTCCCGTCGTCGGCCTGACGGCGATCTTCACCGGCGCGGCGCTGGCGCTCAACATCTATGACGGATCGGCGCGCTTTAACGCCGAGACATTCCTGCCGCAAATTCTCGCCGTCTCAATCGTCCGCGAACTGGGGCCCGGCTTCGCCGCGCTGATGGTCGCCGGCCGATCCTCATCCGGCATGGCGGCCGAGCTTGGCGCGATGCGCGTTTCAGACCAGATCGACGCCATGTCGACGCTGGCGGTCGACCCGTTCAAATATCTCATCTCGCCGCGCATCCTGGCGACGACGATCATGATGCCCTTCATCGTTCTCGTCGCCGATCTGATCGGAATCCTCGGCGGCTGGACCGTCGCCGTTTATGCGCTCGATTTTGAAGGCGCGACCTATATCCGAAACATCGACTCGTTCCTGACCGCAGAAGACGTCACCTCAGGCCTCGTCAAAGCCGGCGTGTTCGGTTTTCTGATTTCGGTCATGGGCTGTTACTACGGCTACAAGAGCCGCGGCGGCGCGCAAGGGGTCGGCGGGGCGACGCGATCGGCTGTTGTCGCCTCCGCTGTCGCCATTCTGGCGTCGAATTACATTATGACCTCGCTTTTCGTGGATTTCTGACATGAGCGAGACGACGTCGAAAATCTCCGTTCGCGGCCTCAGGAAATCCTTCGGCTCAAAGAACGTTCTCAGCGGCGTCGACTTCGATATCGAAGAGGGCGAATCGCTTGTCGTCATCGGCGGATCAGGCACCGGCAAGTCGGTTTTGCTCAAATGCATCCTCGGGCTTATCACGCCTGATGCAGGCGAAATCCTTATAGACGGCGTCGACATCTTGAAGCTGTCTCCGTTTGAGCGTTCGCGAAAGACGCGCCAGATCGGCATGCTGTTTCAGGGCGCCGCGCTCTTCGACAGCCTGAAAGTCTGGGAAAACATCGCCTTCCGCCTCATCTACGGCGAGGGCAAGGCGAGCGGCCCCTCGCGCGCGATTGCGGTCGATCGGCTCGCCCAGGTCGGCTTGCCGGCCGAGGTCGCAAACCTCTCGCCGGCCGAATTGTCGGGCGGCATGCAAAAGCGCGTCGCATTGGCGCGCGCCATCGCCGCCGATCCGAAAATTCTGTTCTTCGATGAGCCGACGACCGGCCTCGATCCCATAACGGCCGACGTCATCAACCGGCTGATCGTCGATCGCGTCAAAGCGGTCGGCGCAACGGCGATTTCGATCACGCATGACATGGTCTCGGCGCGAAAAATCGCCGATGAAATCGCCATGCTGTATCAGGGGCGCATCGTCTGGCGCGGACCGGCGAGCGATATTCTCTCCTCCGGCAATCCCTATGTCGACCAGTTCGTCAACGGACGCGCCGAAGGCCCGATCAAGATGGCGCTCAAAAGCGCGTGAACCCTCATCGGTTCGGCGCGCCAGCGCATCCGTCCGCCGCAGAGGCGTGCAATTCCGCCTTGTGGGCTGAGGGAAAAGCGGTTTCGAACGTCAAGAGTTCGAAGTTCAAAGGGCCCGATCAATGAAATCTGTTTTTACGACAGCCGCGGCCTTCGCCGCGCTTTTCGCCGCCGCGCATGCGGAAGAATCCGCGCCGTCTGGAAGTGTCAAAATCGCAACGGAATATCTCGCCGCCTACAGCACGTTCGACGTCGCGCGTATGGCGCCTTTCTACGCCGACGATGCGGTCTTCACCGACCCGACGTCGCACGGACAGGTTCCGGGATTCGAGGAGTTCACCTTTAACGGCAAGGCGGCGATCATCAAGGGGTTGGGCGATTACGCAGCGACATATCAAAGCTTCTCGGTGCGTTACGACGTCAAGCGCCGCTATGAGAGCGCGGGCAATGTCGTGTTCGTGGCCGATCTCGCCTATCAAGGCGAAACGAAAAAGGGAGAGGCGTTTTCAGGCGGCGCGCCGATCGTAACGATTGTCAAAGTGAAAGACGGCAAAGTCGTCCGCCACACCGATTATTTTGATTACCAATCGAACGCCGTGGCGTTCGAATAGGCAAGTGAACGAGCCTGGAGCGCGCCTGTGTCTGAAACGACTGAAATATCGCGTCGTCGGCTTATCGCCGCCGGCGCGATCGCAATTGCTGCCGCGCCAGTCGCCGCCGCATTAACAACAGATGACGAAGCCGCTATCCGAACGCTTGAAGAGGGCGTCGCGACGGTTCTCACCCGCGAAGGCTGGGATGCGTACAGCGCGCTGTTTCACCAGGACTACGTCAACTGGGCGGACGGTAGCCGCTTGACGACGCGGGAAGAATTCCTGAGCGCGGTCAAACGCTGGCATGAGGCCGGCAATCAAGCGACAGCGACATCGCTCGTCCCGGTGTCGCTCGAAATCTTCGGCGATGTCGCTTATTTCCGTTATCGACTGCGCGAAGACTTTAACAACGGCGCGACCTTTATCGGCGATTTCGCAAGCATGCCGCGCCGACAAAATGGCGCATGGCTTCTTTATCGAACGTCGTTCTGGACTAAATATCGCGGACCGACCGACGATGCGCCTGATTTTCCCGGCGGAGAAGGCTGAGCCTATCCGTTGAAAGGGGAATCGTCGCGCAGCGGCGCCGGCGGCTCGATCGGGAATGAGCGAGCGTCGGCGAAAGCGGCGAGAAATGCGGGGCGTTTCGTAAGGGATTTTTGATAACGCGCGAAAATATGATCCGTACACAGACCATATGCGCGCGCCCACCCGACATTATGCCCGATTACGATATCGGCAGCGGTGAAATCATCGCCGCAAATATGTTCGGCTTTTTCCAACCGCGCCGCCAGCAGCGGCTCAACCTCATCCATGAATTTCGCGCGATAGCGCGCGCTCGTCTTTTCGTCGCGCGCGTTCGGTCCGAACAGGCTTTCATGAATGCGGATCTGCCAGAGCATCATATCCATTGGGGACGCCCCGAAATGCAGCATCTGAAAATAATCGGCGCTCGCTTTTGATTGGCCTGAGGGCGGGGCCAGCCGTTTGTCCGGAAATGCGTCAGCGAGCCAGGACACGATCGCCGCGCTTTCGCGCAGATGGAAAATCTCGCCGTTCTCGAACCGCACTTCCAGGACGGGAACGTTATGAGCGGGATTCATGGCGACGAATTCGCGTCTGTATTGATCGCCGGCGTAGAGATTGACGAGTTGAACCTCAAAATCATCGCCCAAGGTTTCGTGCAGCGCCCATTTCGCCCGGGCGCTCCGTGTCGCCGGGCAGTGATAAAGCTTGAAGCCGGGAACGCCGCCTGAACTCACGGTCATAGCTCCACGATGACGCCGCGATCAGGCGATGATTCGCCTTTGAGAATCTTTTTATAAGCGCCTTCAAGACCCGCGACGCCCTTCGTTGTCTCCAATTTCAGCCAGTCGCGGCTCTTGATCGAGGCGTCGCGCCAGAACATGAACGCCTTCTTCTCAAAGACGCCCGGCCCCCAGTCTGCGGCGCGCTTCTGGATATGACCCGGCGCGAAAAACATCGCGCTTTTGTCGCGATTGAAATGCGGCCCCATCTCATTGTCTTCATAATGAGTGACCCCGACATTGGAGCAGAATTTCAGATTTTCGCCGAGATGATGATGGAGGTCGGACAGCATCTTGCCGTTGCCCGACATGTCGACAATAACGCTTGGAACGCCGGCGTCTATCGAGGCGATGTCGTTATAGGCGTGCACGCTCGAATAGAGCCTCAGCTTGCTTACCGTTCCGAGATTGCCGGGTGAGGTTAACGCGACGAGATCCGGCGCCTTGTCGTCGTCCGCCAGCGCCATGGCGAGGCCGATCGCCGTTTTCGACGATGCGCTGGCGATAATGATCTGCTTTGCGCCGAACCAATGATTGTCGGAGAGAAAATCGTAAATGCAGAACGATGTCGCATAAAGCGGAAACAGAAGCATGCGCTCATTGTCCATCGCGGGATCGTAATGCGCTTCCGCTTTCGTGCGGGCGTAGGCATTGTAAACGGGCGGCAGGCCGGCGCGATGTTCGGCGCCGTCGACCAGCCGCATCTCCGTAACCTTGGCGGGCTTCATCACGAGATGCGTTCCCATCGGGAAATAGCCGTAAAGCCGGTCGCCGACCGGAACGTCGCCGCATTGCGACTGAACGACATCTGCAAAGCCCCAGACCGGAACGACGCCCCAGCCGTCTTCGGCCGGGAAAAACTTCCAATAGCCGATTTTCTCGCCGACAACGCCATAGGTGATGTTGTTGGCCGTGAGCGCAAAGCGGTCGACCTTGACGAGGATTTCCCCGTCTTTCAGCGCCGGCGCGTCGCGCTCCGCAATCCGCATGCGGGAAATATCGTCCTTGCGCACTTCAAGCGTCGACATCCGGGTCATGATTCCTCTCCTCCGCGCCGGGTGACAGGTCGGCAGGGGCGCATTATAGCGAGCGGGCGCGCCTTCCGGAGATTTACTTGCAGTTGCCGCTCGTCCAGCGCCTGAAATTGCAGCGCCAGCGCGCGCTTGCGGCGCTGCGTCTCGGCGGCAATGCCGATGTCCGACTTGAGGAAACCGCGGACGGCGTATTCGTCCATGTCGAAGGCGAGAAAATCGCCGTCCCCTCGCCGCTTCGCTGGAAGCTTTACCGCAAGGGATGGCGCGCGCGGCTTGACCAGCTTGCGCGCGAATACGGCGTCGGCCGGCATGTCGCGCTTGGACCTGAGAGCGTCGTCGTCGATATCGGCGCGAACGCCGGCGAATTCGCCCATGTCTGCGCGCGCTACGGCGCGGAAGTCTTTTGCTTCGAGCCGGATCCCGGCGTTTTCGACTGCCTGCGCAGGAATGCGGCGGCGCTTCCAAAGGCGCATCTTTTCGACGACGTCATCTGGAAGGAAGAGGGCGAAATCGATTTCGCGCTGGCGCCGGAGCGCGCCGACTCCTCCGTTTTCGCCGAGGGACCGCGGATCAAAAAACGCGCCATTACGCTTGAACGCTTTGCGCGCGAGCGATCGCTTACGCGGATCGACCTTGTCAAATGCGATGCGGAAGGGGCCGAGCCCGAAGTCCTTGAAGGGATCGGCGCCGCATTTGCGATCATCCGCGCCGTCGCGCTCGACACCGGCGCGGAACGCAAAGGCGCGCGCACCAATGTCGAATGCGCGGCGATCCTGCGCCGAAACGGTTTCGACGTGATCGAAGAAACGGTCGGGTCGCGGCCGATGACCTTCGGCGTCCGGAGAAATCCGTAATAGCCGGATAATATCCGCGCCGGCCGACCCTTTGAATCGAGCATTCATGCGGGGCGCAGCGGATTTGTCCGTATTATCCGCACACGGCGAAACGGGGAAATTTGCAACGTTTGAGGGAATAATCGAGTTAACGCGACGCATATTCATGGAACCTGCAAATAAAACGCAACACATGCAGCATAAGGCAGGTTTCGAGGTGTTGGATAAGTTTGTTTTCTTTTTCGATTCAACGCCTTGACGCAGCTTACCCGAATGAGTGCGCCGATAGTGAACCTTCAACCCCAACGATAGTTGAAGCTCACCGAAATGCGCGGCTCATCCGCCTCATTGCGCACGACCTCATGACGCAGCCAGCTTTCCCACATCAGCATCATGCCGGCTTCGGGCGCGAGATAGACGAAATTCTGCAAATCGAGCGGCGCTTCTTGATCGCGTGTCGGCGCGGCCATCATCATCGGCAAGCGCGGGTCTTCGAATTTGATCGATGAGGCGCCGTCCGGAACCTGCGCGTAATAGGTTCCGGATATGACCGAATGCGGATGAATGTGACCGGAATGAAAGCCGCCGGGGTCGAGAATGTTGATCCAGATATTGTCGAGCGTCAGCTTGCCGCCGGCGAGATCGAAATGGACGATCGCGGCGAATTTCGCCGCCTCCGAATCGATCAGCTTTTTCAGCGCGGCGAAACACGGCGCGCGCGTCGGCAGATCGGCGAAGGAGCCGTAAGACGTGTAGCCCGGATAGGAATTTTCCAGCGACCATCTCCGCCCAGCCTCATCATCCTCCGCGAAGGTCAGCGCGGCCGCGATGATGTCGTCATTGAGGGCGCCCGATTTTGAAAAACGGGCGCGGTGAAGGCGGGTGGCGAAGAGCGAAAGGGTTTCCGACATGGCGGCGGAGATAGCCGAGCCTGGCGAGCCGGTCAAAGCCGCAAGGAGTTGAGGTAGGGTAATTCGCCATCGCTCTCTTTAGGGTCCGATCATGACCGACAAACGCGGACGCCCGCCCCATGACGATCAGCTGACCCCCGCCGAATGGCGGGTTGTCGAGCTTGTCCGGCACGGCATGACCAATCCGCGCATCGCCGCACAGCTCGGCGTCAGCGTCGACGCGGTTAAATACCATGTCGCGAACGCGCTGTCGAAACTCGGCCTCGACGATAAACGCGCGCTTCGCCAATGGGACGGCGTTTCGAAAGCGAGCGCGCTCCACGGAAGGGAGAATGAAATGACGGCTTTGGCTCTTGGTCCGATCGGCCAGATCGCGCGCACGGTGAAGGACATCAAAGCGGCTGAAGCGTTTTATAAAGATACGCTTCGCCTCCCGCATCTCTTCACCTTCGGCAACCTTTCCTTTTTCGATTGCGGCGGCGTGCGGCTCTTCCTGTCGCAGGGCGACGGCGATGATGCGGCGTCAATCCTATATTTCGCGGTTCCCGATATTCGCGCCGCGCATGAGGAATTGAAGGCGCGCGGCGTCAAATTCACCGACGCGCCGCATATGATTCACAAACACGCAAACGGTACTGAGGAGTGGATGAATTTCTTTGAGGACAATGAAAGCCGCCCGCTCGCCATCATGGCGCGGGTGAAACCCTAAGCCGCTTTCGACGCGCTTTCCTTAAGAAGACCGAGCCGCAACAGGCTATCCGCCGTCGCGACGATCGCCTCTTCGCGCGACCGCGGACGCCAGCCGAGAACGCGCTCCGCTTTTGCGCCGGTCGAATGCTTGTGCTTGCCGAGCTCCGGCAGAATCTGTTTGACGGCGGGATCGCGCAGCGCGGCGAGGCGCAACACCCAGTTCGGCAGGCGCCGCGTCGGCGCGCGGCGTGCCGCCTCGCCCATGCGCGCTTTTAAAACCTCGGCGATTTCCCCGATCGACATGAAGTCGCCGGCGATCGCGATGAAGCGTTCGCCCTTCGCCGCGGGGTCGGTCATCGCGCGGATATGAAGGTCCGCGACATCGCGCACGTCGACGACGCCGAAAGAAATGTCGGGAACGCCCGGCATCGCGCCGTCCATCAAGCGCTGCACGAGGAGGATCGAGGTCGAATAATCGCGCCCGAGCACGGGACCGAACACCGCGACCGGATTGACGACAGCAAGTTCCGGTCCGCCTTCTTTCTCGACGAAATCCCACGCCGCGCGTTCGGCGATCGTCTTCGATTTGACATAGGGCGAAACGCCGGCGCCGTCGGGGTTCGTCCAGTCCTTTTCGTCATAGGGCGCCGCCTGTTGCGGTTTGCCGTAACCGACAGCGGCGAAGGACGAGGTCAGGACGACGCGCCTGACGCCCGCTTTTTTCGCGGCGCGTAAAACGCGCAGCGCCCCTTCGCGCGCCGGGACGATCAATTCGTTTTCATCTTTCGGCACGCCCGAGGGAAAGGGCGAAGCGACATGGAGGACGTAATCGCAACCGGCGACCGCTTCGTCCCAGCCATCGTCGCTCATCAAATCGGCGGCGAAAAATGCGAGGCGATCGCCTGGCGCCGCGCCGCCCTCTTTCAACAGCGCCCTCACCTCGCCCTCGCGCGCGAGATTGCGAATTGTCGTTCGAACCTCATGCCCCGCTGCGAGCAATTGCAGGATCGCGTGGCTGCCGATAAAACCCGATCCGCC
>CALAZI010000119.1 GCA_937895955.1 uncultured Alphaproteobacteria bacterium
GACTTTTAATCAGAGGGTCGATGGTTCGATCCCATCCGGGCTCACCACTTCTCTTCGCGATCGGCGGATGATCGCCAACCCTCCCGTGAACGCCATGCCCGGGGCCGCTTTATGAGCGGCTGCGGGTTCACGCCGGTTGACGTCAGGCGCGGCGAAGGGCCGGTCATCCTCGGCATGCCGCATACCGGAACGCACGCGCCGGCGGCGGTCTTCGATCGGCTGAACGAGGAAGGGCGAACGCTGCGCGACGCCGACTGGCGCGTCGACAGGCTTTATGAAGATCTTCTTGCGGAAGCGACGATCGTTCGCGCGAATTTTCATCGCTATGTCATCGACGCCAATCGCGATCCCTCGGGCGCATCGCTCTATCCCGGCATGAACACGACGGAACTTGTTCCGACGACGAATTTCGACGGCGAGCCAATCTGGACGCGCGAGCCTGACGCGGAAGAGATCGAAAGGCGGCGCGTCGCATTCCACACCCCCTATCATGATGCGCTGAAATGGGAGATTGAGCGCGTCCGTGAACGCTGCGGCGTCGCCATTCTCTATGATTGCCATTCGATCCGTTCCGTCGTGCCGCGTCTTTTCGAAGGGACGCTGCCGGATCTGAATATCGGCACCAAGGACGGCGCGACCTGCGCGCCGGAAATCGAGGCGGCTGTGCGCGAAGAGGCGTCGTCATCGGGGCTGAGCTTTGTCGTGAACGGAAGGTTCAAAGGCGGCTGGACGACGCGCAATTACGGCGTTCCCTCGCGCGGCGTTCACGCCATCCAGATGGAGTTGGCGCAGTCTCTCTATCTGCAAAGCGAGGCGCCGCCCTTCGACTATGACGACGCGCGCGCGGAAAAACTCCGCCGCATTCTCCGTAAAATCCTCAACCGCCTTGTCGAGATCGCTCCCAGTCTCGCCGGGAGGAGCAGGGCATGACGACGATTTTCGCAAGACGCGCGAGGCTCGCAGACGGTTGGGCGCGCGATGTATCGCTGACCATTGAAGGCGGACGCATTGGCGCGGTCGCCGTCAACGCCAAACCGGCGGACGGGGCGGTTCGCGTCGACACGCTGCTCCCGGCGCTTGGCGATCTTCACAGCCATTCTTTCCAGCGCGCCATGGCCGGCATGACGGAATACAGAACCGCAGGACGCGATTCCTTCTGGACATGGCGCGACCTCATGTACCGCTTCGCGCAGGAAATCGAACCTGAAGAGGTCGAGGCGATCGCCGCGCTCGCCTTCATGGAAATGCTCGAGGCGGGATACGCCGCCGTCGGCGAATTTCACTATCTTCATCATCAAAAAGGGGGCGCGGCCTATGCGGCGGTCGACGAGCTGTCGCAGCGAATATTCGCCGCCGCGGAAACGACCGGCATTGGCCTGACGCATTTGCCCGTGCTCTACATTTATGGCGGCGCGGGAAAAAAGCCGCTGTCAGCCGAGCAGGCGCGCTTTTGCAATGATGTTGACGGCTTCAACCGCCTTGTCGAAACGGCGCGCGGAAAGCTTCCCTTTGAAGATTCGCGCATCGGCATTGCGCCGCATTCGCTTCGCGCCGTATCGCCTGAAAACCTTGCAGCGGTTCTCGCCGCGCATCGCGACGGTCCCGTTCACATCCATATCGCCGAACAGCTGAAGGAAGTTGAGGACGTCAAAGCCTGGCTCGGCGCGCGGCCTGTCGAATGGCTGATGCGCGAGTGCTCCGTGAATGAACGCTGGTGCCTCGTTCATGCGACCCATATGACGCAGGCGGAGACGGCGATGCTCGCCGCGAGCGGCGCTGTCGCCGGCCTTTGCCCGATCACGGAAGCCAATCTCGGCGACGGGCCTTTCAACGGCGCGGAATACCTTAAGAATGGCGGCGATTTCGGCGTCGGCACGGACAGCAATGTGCGCATTTCCTTGACCGAAGAACTGCGTATGCTTGAATATTCGCAACGCCTTCGCGACTTCTCACGGAACGTTCTTTGTACGGATAGTATGAGCGTCGGGGAAACGCTTTATCTGAGCGCGGCGAGAGGCGGCGCGCGCGCGCTCGGCCGGGAAGCGGGCGCGATCGCCGCCGGCCGTCTCGCCGATCTCGTCGCTGTCGATTCACGCCGGCCTTCGTTATGCGCGCTGGACGATGCGCGGCTGCTGGACGGGGTCTGCTTTGCCGCCGGCGACGATGTCGTCACCGATGTCTGGTCGGCGGGGCGGCATGCCGTGCGCGGCGGCCGTCATCCGGCGCGAGAGGAAATCATTCGCTTATACGCATCCGCGATCAAAAGGCTGCTTGCCCGCAGCTAGCGGTTTACGACGACAAGCGTCGGTCCGCTGGGACGCAGCCGAATTGAACAGCCGTCATCGTTCAGAAGAATTGAGCCCGGCTGAACGAGGGGGCCGCCCTCAACCGCGCAGGCGGACGCCAGCGGCAAGACTGCGCACGCCCTCGTCTCATGAACGCCGCCGTCAAGTCGAACGACATCCATTGCGGTCCGCGCAGGATCATAGATGAGATTGAAATCGCGGACCGGACCGTCGATGAGCGCGCAATCGATCGCAAGATCGCCGGAAAAACGCACCGGCGAACCGGGCGTCGCTTCAATCTTTCCGTTCTCATGCCGCAATATCAGTCCGGCGCCGCTGAGGACGGTGAGAACCCGCTCCAGCCCGGCAAATATTGAAAACGCGCCGTCGCGCTCCACCTCGGCGAAAGAAAGCCGCCAGACGAGCCCTTTTTCCTCGCGGGCCTGCGCGACCTCGCGCGTTACGCCGCCGCCATTCTTCCACGGGGAAAGCGGCAGGCTCTCGATTTCAACGATCCTCATGCGACGCCTTAGGCTTCAACGCGAATCTTTCCTGGAAAGGGACAATCCGACCGACCGCGCGAAGCGGATGTTAGCCTCGAAGGGGGAGCATTTCTTCATGATTTTCGGCGGCCGAAAGTTTGAGGAATTCAAACCGGCGCGGCGCGTATTCGCCGGCCGCGGCCGTTCCATGCTGACTTTCGGGGAATGGAAGATTGCGCTTTTTTCAATGGCGTTCGGCGGCGCCCTCGTCAGCGGCTGGCTTTACGGCGCGGCTGACCCAGCCGAAAAAATCGCACTCCTCCAGCCGCCGTTAACTTTTGCGGCGGCGGAGCCGAACCGCGCTCAGGACCATTCCGCCGCGGCGATCGCGCCATATGAAGCTTCCAGCGCCGTAGCTGACGTTTCCCCCGTCGGCGCCGATTATTATATCGCCCAGGCGGCGCGCGTCGTGTCGGGCGATACGTTCTATCTTGAGGGCGTTTCGGTCGGCATAGGGCTTTGGGGCGTCAAATCGCCGGCGCGCCATGAACCGGGCTTCGGTGAGGCGAGCGAGATGCTCGCCGCGCTTATCGCTGACCGCACGCTGTCCTGCGAACATATGGATTCGGAACCGAACGGGCGGATCCTTGCTCGTTGCTATTTCGAAGATGGCGCGGAACTATCGGAAGAAATGGTCAAAGCTGGGGCGGCGACGGCTTTTTCCCATAATCTATAGAAAATCCGGCTGCTGACTGACGGCCGCTTATTTCCGCAAAGCCAAGCGGGCGCCGACATGATTGCCCGCGCCCGCTGCGCATCCTGAAATCCGACTGACAGCCTTAGCCCTTTCCGCGTATGAAGCGTCGTGCGGAGCAGGATGCGGTCTCGCTATAGTCTCCATCAGGGACGCGCGCTCGGGAGGGGGGATACGATGCGCGCAGGTTGACGATTACGCCGGTACTTGTGCTTCATCAGTCATTGTCAGGCCACGGAGGAAATGATCTGACATCGATAATTGAAAACCCAATAGCGGGCCGCGTCAATTCGAAATCGTATTAACTAAATTCACATTTTTACCGTCTGTTAATAAAGGTAAACGATCCGCTAACGTCATGTGCGCTGATTTGATTGTGCGGCTTCAGCCTGCAGGGAATTGAACCGTCGCGTATTTTCGGTCTGGCGGATGGGGTGGGATTCGAACCCACGAGACCCTTGCGAGCCTGCCGGTTTTCAAGACCGGTGCCTTCAACCGCTCGGCCACCCATCCGGGAGCCGCGGACCATAGTCATGCCGGCTTAAATGGCAAGCGGGCGAACCCCGGCGGAAGGGGCGGAATCAAGCGGGTTCCGGTTGCGAAATCTGACGAAAAATCGCATAGGCTTCAGGATGCCCAATCGCTCTTCAGGCGCCCCGTCGGCGCATCGGTTTTTCGCGCTGGCGGCTCTCTCAGCCTTGCTGGCTGCGTGCTCGACAAGCAGATTGCCCGATGCCCCTAAAACCGTCGGCGCTGCGGCAAAGCCGCATTACAAGATCGGCGCGCCCTATAAGATCGACGGGCGTTGGTATGTGCCGAAGGTCGACGAATCCTATGACGAGGTCGGCGTCGCCTCTTGGTATGGCGACGCCTTTCACGGTCGCCAGACCGCGAATGGCGAGATCTTCGACAAGCGGCGCCTTTCCGCCGCGCACAAGACATTGCCGCTTCCGACAATCGCAGAAGTTGAAAACCTTGAAAACGGTCGTCGCGCTCTCGTGCGCATCAATGACCGGGGTCCGTTTGTCGATGATCGCGTTATCGACCTGTCGCATGCGGCGGCGGACGAACTCGGCTTCACGGCGAAAGGTCTCGCTCGCGTCAGAGTGCGCTATGTCGGCGAAGCGGAGCTGACCGCGCTGGCGGCCTTGCCGGGGCGCGAGGCTTCTCAGCCGACGCGGGTCGCCGAGCGGCGGGCTCCGACGATGTCGACCCCGGACGTCGCCGCGCCAGAGGAGGACCTTCTCGCGGACCTCATTGCTAGCGCTACCGGACAATCGCCTTCAGCGAGCCCAACTATGGCCGCAGATCCATCGGAAATGTGGGTTGAAATCGCCAAGCTCGACGATCTGAACGCTTTAGAGCGCATGCGGCTGGACCTTCCGGACCTCGGTCCCGTGAGCGTCCAGTCGGCGCAAACCGAAGGTCGGACGACGCAGTCGCTGCGGATCGGTCCCTTCATCGATGAGGCGATCGCTTTCGCATCGCTGTCGCGCGTTCAGGCGGCCGGTTTCGGCGGCGCGCGGATCATACGCGGGGCCGGCGGTTGAACAAAAAAAAGGTTGAGTTGAGGAATTGAAGATGCAGATTTTCGTCAGAACGATTTCAGCGATTGCAGCGGCATGCGCATTGGCGGCGACAAGCAATGCCGGCGCGGAAATCACGACGCCGGCTCCCTATGCCGTCATCATGGACTATGAGACGGGCGCAATCCTTTTTGAAAAGGATGCGGACACGCCCGTAGGGCCGTCATCCATGAGCAAATTGATGACGGTGGCTATCGTCTTTGAGAAGCTGAAGAGCGGCGAACTCAACCTCACCGACGAATTCTCCGTTTCGGAAAAAGCATGGCGCGAAAAGCAAGGCTCATCAATGTGGGTCCGCGTCGACACGAAGATTCCGCTTATCGACCTCTTGCGCGGGATTATCGTTCAGTCCGGCAATGACGCATGCATCGTTATCGCCGAGAATGTTTCCGGCACTGAAGAAGCCTTCGCCGACCTTATGACGAAAAAGGCGCGCGAATGGGGGTTGAAGAATTCAAAATTCGTCAACTCGACCGGTTTGCCCAATGAAAACCAGAAAATGAGCACGCGCGATCTTGCGATCCTTGGTCGAAAAATCATCAAAGACTATCCGGAACTCTATAAGCTCTTCGCCGAACGCGAATTCACCTGGGAAAGAATCCGGCAGCCGAATCGGAATCCGCTATTGTCGAATTTCAAAGGGGCGGACGGACTGAAGACCGGCCACACGGAAGAGAACGGGTATGGTCTCGTCGGGTCTGCGATCGTCAACGGCGAACGCAGGATCCTTGTCGTCAACGGCCTCAACTCCGAAAAAGAACGAGCGGTTGAGAGCGAGCGTCTGATGCGCGCGGCATTCAATGACTTCACCAGACGGGCGCTTTATAAACCAGGAGACATCGCCGGCGACGCGCTGGTGTTCGCCGGCCGTTCGCCGAGCGTGCCGCTGGTGACGAAAGAAGAAATTTCGATGATCCTTCATCGCGCGGACGCCGAGGCGGTCAACGCCAAAGTCGTTTATGAGGGACCGGTTCAGGCGCCGATCGCCGACGGGCAGCAAATAGGCTACCTTCGGATCGCCGCGGGCGAAGGCGACGCGCGCGAGTTTCCGCTTTATGCGGCCAAGGAAGTAAAGGCTGTCGGTCTTTTGGGACGCATCGGCCTTGCGGCGCGCCAACTGATCGGCGGCTCGCCGAAAACGGCGGATGCCGGCGCGGCCCAATAATGACTCCTCAAAAGCGCGGGCTCTTCATCAGCTTTGAAGGCGGCGACGGCGCAGGGAAGTCGAGTCAGATCAAGCGCCTTGCTGAGTTCTTGCGCATGCGCGGCGAGGCCGTGATTCTTACGCGCGAGCCCGGCGGGTCCGGCGGGGCCGAGGCGATCCGAAAACTTCTGGTCGAAGGCGCGGTTGAGCGCTGGAGTCCGATGGCTGAAGCGCTCATGATGTACGCGGCGCGCGCGGATCATCTAGAGCGGGTGATTTTGCCGGCGTTGGCGCGCGGGGAAACCGTGATTACGGATCGCTTTGCGGACTCGACGATGGCTTATCAGGGAATAGCTGGCGGTCTTGGCGAAGAGACGATCGCGCGCCTGCATGCGCTCGTTGTCGCGGATCATAACCCCGATATCACCCTGATTCTGGATGTCGCCACCAAAGTCGGGCTGGCGAGAGCAGGCGGGCGCGTCTCCGATGAAAGTCGATTTGAGCGCAAGGGGGTTGGCTACCAAGAGAACGTTCGTCAGGCGTTTTTGAAGATCGCCAGACGCGATCCGGAACGCTGCGTCGTCATTGATGCGTCGCCCGACGAAGAAACGGTCTTCAAATCGGTCGTCGCTGCGGTTGAAAAGAAGCTCCGGTCGCGCCGATGACAGCGGCAGACGAAATAATCCCTCCCGCGGCGCGGCCCGATTTCCTTGCGGCTGATGATGTTGAGACGCGGCTGGTCCAGGCGATGAACGCCGGCGCGCTTGCGAACGGCTGGCTCATCACAGGGGGGGAGGGCATCGGCAAGGCGACGCTCGCCTTTCGGCTCGCTCGGGCGCTTCTGTGGACGGATCGGCCCGCCAAAGCGACGTCGCTCGAGGTTCCGGAAAGCGCGCGCGCCTTTTCTCTGGTCGCCTCGGGCGCTCACCCCGATCTCTTTGTCGCCGCCCGCGCCTATGATGAGAAAAAGGGGCGCTACGCCGCTGAAATATCAGTCGACACTATTCGCGATCTGACCCATTTTCTCAATCACACCGCGTCAATGGGCGGCTGGCGCGTCGCAATCGTCGACACGGCCGAAGACTTAAACAGAAACTCGGCGAACGCGCTCTTGAAAGCGCTGGAAGAGCCGCCGCCGCGAACCGCCATCTTCGTCTTGAGCGCCGCGCCCGGCCGCTTGCTCGCCACAATCCGCTCGCGCTGCAGGCGAATTGATTTAAGGCCGCTTTCCGATGAAGCCGTCGCGGCCTTTTTGGAGCGCGAAAGCGCGGCGAAAACGTCCGAAGCGATCCGCATTGCAGGCGTTGCCGGCGGCAGGCCTGGCTTTGCCTTGTCGCTGGCGCTCGGCGACGGCGCGGAAGCTGTTGAGACAGTAGAGGAGTTCTGGGCGATCGCCCGTGCGGGCGGCGACGTTTCTGCCATCGCCCAACGCCTTGCCGCCAAGAGCGCCGACGGCGTATGGCCCTTGTTTCGCGCGATGCTCGTTTCAAGACTTGCGCAGGCCGCGAAAGACGACGCGCTGACGCATGGTGCGTTCGCCGATCGGATTGTCGATCTGCGCGAGGAAGTCGATACGCTTTTCACGCGCGGCGATGCGGTCAATCTTGATCGCGCGCAAATGGTGATGGCGGCGGGCAGGGCGTTCGGCCCTGGTTTCGCAGCCGCATAAGCCCGCTCATGCTCGTAGACAGCCACGTTAACCTCCATCACGAGAAGTTCGCCGGCGAAGTTGAGACGGTGATAGAAGTCGCGCGTGCGGCCGGTGTTCGGGCCATGCTGACCATTTCCGACAAGCTAAGCTCGACAGAGGCGATCAGGGCCATCTCTGAGCGATATGATTTCATCTGGAGGTCGATCGGCGCGCATCCTCATTACGCAAGCGAACACCGCGATCTAGACGCCAAGACGCTTGTCGATCTCGCTCGCGACGATGATGTGATCGGAATCGGCGAATGCGGCCTTGATTTTCATTACGGCTTTTCGCCGCGCGAAGATCAGGAAAAAGTCTTCGCCGCTCATATCGAAGCGGCGCAGGAAACCTGTTTGCCGCTGATCATCCATACGCGCGAAGCCGATGAATTAATGCTGACCATGCTTTCTGAAGCGATTGGAAAGCGAAAATTCACGCCCTTGCTGCATTGCTATACGAGCGGGTTTAAACTCGCCGAAGCGGTGATGGAGATGGGCGGCTACATTTCGTTTTCAGGAATAATCACGTTCAAAAACGCCGATGACGTGCGCGCCATCGCCGCCAAAATGCCGCCTGACCGGATTATCGTTGAAACGGATTGCCCATATTTGGCGCCGGTCCCGTTTCGCGGCCGTCGCTGCGATCCTGAACATGTCGTTCATGTCGCAGACAAACTCGCTGATATTCTCACCATGCCGCGTGACGAGATTGAGCGTAAGACGACCCAAAACTTCTTCAGGCTCTTCGCCAAGGCGCAATTTCGGGAGACGTCGTCATGAACGGCTCTGCTGAAAAAAGGCGAATGAAGGCGGTCATCCTCGGTTGCGGATCGTCGGGCGGCGTGCCGCGCGTCGGAGGCGCTGACGGCAAGGGCGATTGGGGCGAGTGCGACCCGTCAGAGCCCAGAAACCGGCGAATGCGGTGCTCATTGCTCATAGAGTGCGCGTATGGACAAGGCGCTGTTGAACGCAGTGCGACGACGTCGGCGGTGATCGACACATCGCCTGATTTTCGCGCGCAGATGCTGGCGGCGGGCGTTGAACATGTGGACGGCGTCGTCTTGACGCATGATCACGCCGATCAGACGCACGGCATCGATGATTTGCGCGCCTTTGCGATCAGAAAGCGGAAGCGCGTGCCCGTCTGGCTCGACAGGGCGACATCGGGCGCCGTCATAGAGCGTTTCCGCTATTGCTTTGAGCAATCCGAGGGCAGCTGGTACCCGCCGATCCTGGACGAGCGCGCGATTCCGGCTTGCGGCGATACGTTCAAGGTGACAGGTCCGGGCGGAGACATTCCATTTGTCGCATTTCTGCAGGAGCACGGACCAGTCAATTCGCTGGGCTTCCGGGTCGGCGATCTGGCGTATTCGAGCGACGTTATCGGTCTGCCGGAACAAAGTTTTGAGATTCTGGAAGGCGTGAAAATCTGGATCGTCGACGCGCTGCAGATCGCGCCGCACGGAACGCACGCCAATCTCGAAACAACGTTGCGCTGGATCGGCATCGTCAAACCTGAACGGGCGATCCTGACCAATCTTCATGTGACGATGGACTATCAGACGCTCATCGCGTCGCTTCCGGCCGGCGTGGAGCCGGCTTTTGACGGCCTCACCGTCGAATTCATGGCCTGAGTAAATTTGCGACAATATCAATTGTGCGAAAAAGATGGGTGTCAAAATGGCCGTGAAACTGGCTCTTCGTTTCACGGCCCTATCGTCGTCAAACGTTTGCGATGCCCCGGCTGAACCCGCCTGTTATTCAGGCTTCCTGAATTTCAGCGTCATGCGATCGGATTCGCCGATCGCTTCCATCTTCGCCTTCAGCTCCGGATTGTCGCGGCTTGTCGCCAGCGTCGGCGGCAAGCGCCAAACGACCTCCGCCTCTGTAGGCTGATCCGCCGGATTTGCGTTGATCTCGGTTGATCCCAGGAATTCAAACCCGGCGCCCTTGAACGCGGCAATGATCGCCGACTGCTTCACATAACCGGCGTCGCCTTCCGCCCATTTATCGGACGAGGTTTCCGGCGCGCGATGCTGGACGACGCCGACAACGCCGCCCGGTTTCAGCATATCCATAGCCGCCTTCAATGCGGCGGTGCGATAGCCGCCCTCTTCCTCGAAGCGGTTGAAATGATGGAAAGCGCGGATCATCAGGATCACATCAACGGATCCTTTCACTTCTTCCGGCACATCGCCGTAAGTGACGGCGCTGATTTTCGCGCCGTCGCTCGGCGCCCAGCCTGTCGAATCCGTCACCCAGTCCGCAGCCCAGGATTTGCGCTTTTCGAGAAACTCTTCCGTCGCAAAGCCGGTGAAAAGCGGCCACATCGCGTAATCATAGTCGGCGCCGATCACTTCGCCGTCAGATCCTAGATAGTCGGCCAGAATGCCGGAATACCAGACCTTGCCGGGCAGCGTGTCGACGACGGTCATGCCGGGCGCCACGCCGAAGAACTCCAATGTTTCCTTCGGGTGACGATATTTGTAGCGGGCCTGGTCATCTGCTGGTTGCGCAGCCAACACGGCATCAAGACGCGCGCCGTCAAATTGCGACGCCGCAGGCCGTTTATCATCCGTCGTCGCGCAAGCGACAAGCGCAGCGGCCGCAGCGGCGATCAGCGACATTCTCATCATTTTATTTCCTCCAATTCGCGCGCGCCGGAAGCTCTGTCCGCCTGATGAGACGCGCCGCTAATGCAGCGCCTTTACGATGGCTTCGCACACTTTCTTGGCGTCGCCGAATAACATCATCGTGTTGTCGCGGAAAAAGAGCTCGTTCTGAACGCCGGCATAGCCGGAAGCCATAGACCGTTTCACGAACAGAACCGTTCGGGCGTTTTCAACGTCGAGAACTGGCATGCCGTAAATCGCCGACGTCTTGTCGGTTTTCGCCGCCGGATTGGTGACATCATTGGCGCCGATGACGAAAGCGACATCGGCTGACCGAAATTCGGCGTTGATGTCTTCAAGTTCAAAGACTTCGTCATAGGGAACCTGCGCCTCGGCCAGAAGGACGTTCATATGGCCGGGCATGCGGCCGGCTACGGGGTGGATCGCGTATTTGACCTCGACGCCCGCTTCTTTCAGGCCGTCCGCCATTTCCTTCAGCGCGTGCTGGGCCTGCGCGACAGCCATGCCGTAACCGGGCACGATGATGACCTTGCCGGCGTTTTTCATGACGAAGGCGGCGTCGTCCGCAGAGCCCTGCTTGACGGGTCGCGTCTCCTCACCGTCGCCGGCGCCGCCTGTCGCGTCCTCGCCGCCGAAGCCGCCGAGAATGACCGAGATGAACGATCGCCCCATCCCCTTGCACATGATGTAGGAAAGGATGGCGCCGGACGAGCCGACCAGCGCGCCGGTGATGATCAACGCCATGTTTTCCAGGGTGAAGCCGATGCCCGCCGCCGCCCAGCCGGAATAGGAATTCAGCATTGAGACGACGACCGGCATGTCGGCGCCGCCGATCGGGATGATCAGCAGGAAGCCGAGAATGAACGCCGCAAGCGTCAGCGCGGCGAAAACCGTCCAGTTCTGATAGCCGGTCATCAACATGCCAATACAGAGCACGATAAACAGCGCGAGGCCGAGATTGATGACATGGCGCGCCGGCAAGAGGATCGGCTTGCCGGACATTTTGCCGGCGAGCTTGGCGTAGGCGATGACCGAGCCGGAAAACGTGATGGCGCCGATGGCGACGCCGAGCGACATTTCAAGCGCCGACTGAAGGTGAATGGCGCCCGGCTCGCCGACGCCGAAGGCGCGCGGCGCCAGAAACGCCGCCCAGGCGATGAAAACGGCGGCGAGACCGACGAGACTGTGAAAGAACGCGACAAGCTCCGGCATCTCGGTCATCTTCACGCGCTGCGCGACGACGGCGCCGGCGCCGCCGCCAATGCCGACGGCTAGAAGAATGTAGACCCACGTCATCAGGCCCTTGTCCTGCAGGAGGAACAACGTCGTGCCGACGGCGAGCGCCATGCCGATCATGCCGAAGCGATTGCCCTGTCGCGCGGTCTCAGGCGACGACAGTCCTCTCAGCGCAAGAATGAAGAGAACGCCGGAAGCGACATAGAGTAGCGGCGGAAGATTATGCCCCATGGCGCCCTACGCCCCCTTCTTCTTGTACATGGCCAGCATTCGTTGCGTGACGAGAAAGCCGCCGAATATGTTGACGCTGGCGAGCGCGACAGCGAGGAAGCCGAAGAGTTTTGACGTTCCGCCCGCGGCGGAAACAAACTCGGCGCCGACGGCGATCAGGGCGCCGACAATGACTACCGAAGAAATCGCGTTGGTGACTGACATCAGCGGCGTATGAAGCGCCGGCGTCACTGACCAGACGACATAATAGCCGACAAAGATCGCAAGAATGAAAATCGCCAGCAGGTAAACGAAATCGGATGGTCCTCCGGCGACAGCGTCAGCGATCGAATTGATCTGGCTGATCAGCGAAGTCGCCTGCTCGCTCGCTTCCGCGAGGCTTTGTGCTGACGCCTCAGCGGAATCAGCGGCCTGTTTCAGCGCTTCAGCCGCTTCTTCGACATCCTTTGCGGCCTCGACGGCGGATGCTTCGGTCGCTTGCTCTGCCATCGTTTACTCCATGCTCGGCCCGTCGGAGGACGGGGCCTTTGGGGCGGGCGGTTCAGAAGGCGCAGGGGCGAAAGAAGGATGCGTGATTTCGCCGGCGCGTGTCAGGGCGACGCCTTTGATGATGTCATCGTCCCAGTCGATCGTCAGCTCTTTGGTTTCCTTGTCGATGAAGGCGGAAACGAAGTTCAGCAGGTTTTTCGCGTAGAGGCTCGACGCATCCGTCGCGAGCCGCCCCGGAACGTTTTCAAAGCCGATAATGATGACGCCGCCGACATCAATCACTTCGCCGCGACGGGAGAGCGCGACGTTGCCCCCCTGCTCCACGGCGAGGTCGACAATGACAGACCCCGGCGCCATGGAGCGCACCATATCTTCAGAAACGAGCCGCGGCGCAGGGCGCCCTGGTATCAACGCTGTCGTTAGGACGATATTCTGCTTCGCGATGTGCTTGCCGACGAATTCCGCCTGACGTCGTTGGAAATCAGCGGACATTTCTTTTGCGTAGCCGCCGGACGTCTCTGCCCCCTTCATCGCCTCTTCATCGACGGTGACGAAGGAGGCGCCGAGGCTTTCAACCTGCTCTTTCGCGGCCCAGCGCACATCGGTGGCGGAAACGACGGCGCCAAGCCTTCGCGCAGTGGCTATGGCCTGAAGGCCGGCGACGCCGGCGCCCATGATGAAAACCTTCGCCGGCGCGATCGTGCCCGCCGCCGTCATCATCATCGGGATCGCGCGGCCGTAGTAGGCGGCGGCGTCGATGACGGCCTTGTAGCCGGCGAGATTCGACTGCGAGGAAAGCACGTCCATCGACTGCGCGCGGGTGATGCGCGGCATCAGATCCATGGCGAAGAGATCGACCCCGGCATTCGCCGCGGCGGCGATAATGTCGGCGTTGCCATGCGGCGAAACGATTGCGGCGATACGTTGGCCGCGCGCGAGGCGTCCGATATCCCCGGGGCCGGGCGCGCGCACGGCGAGGATAAGTTCGGCGCCCGATACGGTCTCGGCGAAAGTCTGCGCCATGCGGGCGCCGGCTTCGGCGAAGGCGTGATCGACGAAGTTCGCCGCCTCCCCGGCTCCGGCCTCGATGACGACGTCAGCGCCGAGGGCGATGAATTTTTTCACCGTCTCCGGCGACGCTGCAACGCGCGTTTCTCCGGCCTTCGTTTCTTTAAGGACGGCGATCTTCATGGATCCTCCTGTGACGCAGGCGATTGAGCGTACCGCACACCGGAGACAAGCCGCGAATAGGAACGCCGCGACGCGGACGCTGCCGGATTAGGGAAAGCCCGTCAGTGCGTGAAAAAGGTTCTAACGACCCACCAGACAAGCAGGTAGACGCCGATGAAGGATATGGCGGCCGCCAAGAGGCCGTTCGCCATCACAAGTTGAGTGAAGAACATCGTCAGCGCCAAGCAAAACGGCACGCCGACCTCGGCCGAGGTTTTCATGATGCCTTTGTAGATCTTCCGGTGTTCCTCGGCGTCCGCCGTTCTCTGGGCGGCGTCGTTGACTGTCGCCATTTCGCATTCTCCGATCGAATTCCGGGCTTTTTCTGGCCGAATTCAGGGGGATGGGCAAGGGGCGAAGCGGCGCAGGCGCCTAGTTTCCCACCCTCACCGGCCAGCATGCCAGCAAGGTTCTGAGGGCGGTCGCAAAACCGATCGGCTGCTCCATCATCAGATGGTGGTGGACGGTCGGCATGATGACGAAGGGCGATCGCCCTGTCGCCTGCGCTCTCAGATGATCGAAGCCGTCGCCGACCGCGAAAGCGGACTTCTCTCCGTAGAAAAAGGCGAGCGGACACCGCGCGGCGAGAAACAGGTCGCGATCGTAATGGATCTCGAAATTCCGGCCGTGCGAAGGGTCGAATTTCCAGGTCCAGCCTGAGCCGCCTTCGGGCCGCGGCGCCTTCTGGAGGCCCTCGCGCGCGATATAGTCGACAAGATAGGATTCCGAGGCGGGCTGGTTCGGCAGGAAGCGGAAACGCGCGATCGGCTCTTCTATCTTTTCATAGACGCGGTTCGGGCGAACGTCGCCGTTCGGCTCCTGCTTTTTGAGGACGGTGTACCCTTCATCGGGGTCCGGCTTGCCGATCGGGCTGTCGATGACGACAGCGCCGAGAAGCGCTTCGCCGCGGCGCTCAACGGCGGCGAGCGTCACCCAGCCGCCGAAAGAATGCCCGACGACGATCGGCCGCCCGCCCTCGCCGGCGCCGGAGGCTTCAATGACCGCGAAGAGATCGTCGATGGACAAATTGATCGAATAGGTGGGCCGCCAGTCGCTGTCGCCCATGCCGGCCATATCGTAAGCGATGACGCGATAGCGATCGGTGAAAAACGGCGCGAATGGACGCCACCAATTGCGATGTGCGCGGCCGCCATGAATGAAGATGAGGCCGCGGCGGCCGCGTTCGCCCCAGGCCGAATAGCGGATCTTCGCCCCGGCGACATCGACGGCGCCCTCTTCCGACGGCGCGGCGATCGCCGCGTCGAACCAGTCGGGCGCAGGCGGCCTTGCCCCGTTCAAATGCTCGATGGGCCTGATGTGGTCGTCCTTGGCGGCGCTCATGATCTTTCCGCTTCAATGCGATTTCCCGTTTCCGGCTCATAGCGCAGGCGCGCGTCTTTCGGAACCGCGCCGGGGCAAGGTGAACGAAATCTGAACGGCGCCGGCTCGGTGACCCGGAATGAAACATTTTAACGCGATCTTTAGCCCGCTCCGCTAGTCATCGCGCAATAACGCCATTGCGCCAGGGGATTTTCGGGAATGACCGCCAAGACGATTTTGATTGTTGATGACGATCCGACGCAGCGCCGGCTGATGCGCGCCGTTTGCGAAAAGGCCGGCTATCCGGTCTTGCAGGCCGATTCAGGCGAGGCCGCGATTTCGGTCCTGCACGGCGATCAGGGACCTGACGTCAGCCTGATGATGCTTGATCTGCGCATGCCGGGCCTCGGCGGCATGGAAACCCTCAAGCGCTCGAAATCGCTCCGCGAAGATTTGCCGGTGATCGTTCTGACCGCGCAGGGCGGCATCGAGACTGTCGTCGAAGCGATGCAGAACGGGGCGGCTGACTTTTTCGTCAAGCCGGCCAGCCCCGAGCGCGTCATCGTTTCGATCAACAACGCGCTCAATCTGACGACGCTGAAGGGCGAAGTCTCGCGGTTGAAGCGCAAGCGCGACGGCGCCATGGGCTTTAAGGATCTCGTCGGCGACAGCGCGGCGCTGAAAAACGTTCTTCGCGTCGGCGAGCGCGCCGCCGCGTCCAACATTCCAATCCTCATCACCGGCGAATCCGGCGTCGGCAAGGAAATGATCGCGCGCGCGATTCAAGGTTCATCCGAACGCGCCGGCCGGCCGTTCATCACCGTCAATTGCGGCGCCATCCCTGAAAACCTCGTTGAAAGCATCCTCTTCGGCCACGAAAAAGGATCCTTCACCGGCGCGCATCAAAAGCATATCGGCAAGTTCCAGGAAGCCGACGGCGGCACGATTTTCCTCGATGAAGTCGGCGAATTGCCGGCTGACATGCAGGTGAAGCTTCTGCGCGTGCTGCAGGAAGGCGAAGTCGACCCGATCGGCGCCAAACGCCCCGTCAAGGTCGACGTCCGCGTCATCTCCGCGACCAATCGCGATCTCGCCGAGGAAGTCAAATCCGGGCGTTTCCGCGAGGATCTCTATTACCGTCTCAATGTTTTCCCGGTGCACATTCCGCCGCTGCGCGAACGCGCCGAGGATATCCCCTCGCTCGTCGATCACTTCATCCGGCGTTACAATGCGGAGGAGCGCCGCGACGTTCGCGGCATCCAGCATGAAGTGCAGGCCGTGCTGATGCGTCAGCCATGGCCGGGCAATGTGCGTCAGCTTGAAAACACGATTTTCCGCGCCGTCGTTCTCGCAGAAACGCCCTATCTCACCGCGCGCGATTTCCCGCTGCTTGCGGCGGAATTCGAAGCGGCCGGCGTCGACATGGGCCCGCCCGTGCTGGAAGAAACGCTTGCGGGCGATGATGAGCTTGATGAGCCGTCAGTCGCGCAGATCGCCGCGCCGCGTCCCCTCACAGGCAATTCGGCGAGCGCCATTGAAAATCTCGACGTTTTCGACCGCGATGGGCACCTCAGGACGCTTGAATCGATCGAGCGCGATCTCATCAAGCTCGCGATCGACACTTATGACGGCCGCATGTCGGAAGTCGCGCGCCGTCTCGGCATGGGCCGCTCGACGCTCTACAGAAAAATCCGCGATCACGGCCTTGAAGTGAAGCGCGCGAGCTAGGCGCCAAAAAACGCTTCAGGACGGGGCCAACACCCGCTCATTCCTGCGAAAGCCGGAATCCAGGATTGATTTAAAAATGGATTCAGGCGTTCGCCGGGATGGGCGGCGGTAAACTTTAAATCCTATTCGCCGAGCGCCGAGAGATAGAGATCAAGCAGCGCCTCTTCCTCGTCGCGCTTGGCGCGGTCCATCTTCCGTAGACGGATGATTTTGCGCAGCGTCTTCGTGTCGTAGCCCTCGCCCTTCGCTTCGGCGAACACTTCCTTGATGTCGCCGGCGATGGTCGACTTTTCCTCTTCGAGGCGTTCGACGCGCTCAAGGAAAGAGCGCAGGCGTTCGGCCGCCACCGTCGTTGCGCCGGGCGCCATCGCCGCGCCTGCCGTCATGTTCGCCGATCCATCCGCCATCACACATCTCCTAACGCTGGGCGGGCCAGAAAAGCGCGCGTTGCGCGGTCGATCCAAGCTGAATTCCTCCACATGGGGAAAAGCGGATCGCCGCGCGGATTTCCAGGGATTTTCCACAACCGCGCTCGAAATGTTTCGCAGAAATTGTCCGTATTTTCCGTATTGGCCCCGCACCGGCGTACCCTTTGAATCGAGCTTCAATGCGGGGTTCAGGAGATTTGTCCGGATTTTCCGTAATCGTGAATTTCCCCAGCCTGGGGAATATTGCGAATGCAAGCCGAAGCGTCGCTAACCGGAACAGCGGCGCCGATCCGTGCGTGAATCCAATATTCAATTGTCAAAGAGCCGCGCGACGCCAAAGCGACGCGATCTATGGAGATGGATATGCGCCGCGCGCCTTCAAGCCGCTGAAAAAATGTATTTTGAAATGCGTATTCGCGCTTTTGGCGAAGATATGTGAGCGCGCTCTCATCATCGAGGCGACGCAGATTTATTATCAGGGATGTTCAGGCCGACGAGCCGCTGTCGTGAAAAGTAGAAGGGCCGCCGATTACACGGCGGCCCTTCCTGTCGTTCGAAGTACTGATCCGTTGCCGGCTTACCAGCCGATGTCCCGCAACAGTCCGCGGCTCAGATCCTCCGGATTTTTGACGCTGCTCGTGAGCTCCGGCGTGATGAATGGCTCCATCAACACGCTTTTGGTCAGTGAAACGTCCCAGTGAGAAACGGACGAGCCGCTTGCGAACGCCGCCGGCGCGTAGAGGCGAGGATAGCCCGCCGTCGTGCCGGCGCGTATGTGTGCCGAAGCGTTGATCTGCCCGGCGAGAGTTCCGGCGCCGATTGCCGACCGCAAGGCGGCGCCATCGGTCATCGTCATGCCGAACACCGGGATCGTGACGCTTGGGTCCGAGCCGCCGGGGCTGAGCGAGCCGGAGACGTTATTTGCGATCAGCAGCCCAATGGCGCCGGCCGCCTGCGCATTTTGCGCCTTGAGAACAAACGCGCAGGTCCCTCGGTTGACGAGCGCGAATTGTCCCGCCAGCGAGCCGGGAGCAAAGGGTTCGCACGCGTCTAGCGGATCGCCGACGCCGTCGTTCGGCGCCGCCACGGTGACGCTGAGGCTTTGGCCAGGCGCTTGGCTCACTTGCCCTTGCGCCCCGAAGCTCGCAGCGCTGAGGCTGATCGGACTGACGCCCGTCGCGTTCAGTGTGACCGCGCGATCGAGAACGCTGTTGACGTTGTTGTTAGCCTGCTGGCCGATCCAGACGAGATTGGGGTCATTCCGGGCCGACGCTGCGCGTTCGGCGTCCGTCATGGTGAGCCAGGTCTTGCCTGTCGACGCGTCGTACATGAACTGTTCCCAGACGCTCGGAAGTCCTTGGAACCGGGCCCCGGTGCTGGAGTTGGTGGACGCGATCGAAAAGCCGAGACCATGCCCCATTTCGTGCAGCACGACCGCTTTCAGGTCGATGCCGGTTGCAGGCTGCCGGTTGTCGAGACCAAAGTACCATCCCGTCCCGCCGTTCGCGTCGAGACATCCGGGTAGGCCGAGGTTCCTGTTAAATCTCGCTCTAATTTCATACGGGAGTGAAGGAGCAGGTATTGTATCAGTGCTGATCAAGTCCGTCTTCGTCAGCTTCTCCGCGAGGGCTGCATGATACCACGTGGCCGGCGTCAATCCTTTGCCGCCAGGCGCCGCCGGATCATCGCGAGTGATATAGATCGTACCTGCTGAGCCAAGGGTGGCGCTTGTCGGGGTGCAGGCAAGCGCCTCAAATGTGGCGTAGACGCTGATCGTCTGATCGCTCTGCAGCCGTTGGCCCCAGGCGTCAGCGGCGGATTGGAAGACGTTGAGGGCCTGTTGGCCGCGCGTCGTGCCGGGATTGCCGCCGACGGGCGTCGCGGGCGTCGGGTCATTGAAACCGACCCCCGCAGGATCGCCATTCACGACAACGACGTTCGCCGCCCAGCTTTGCGCCGGCAGCGCTGCAGCCGCGGCGAGGCCGCAAATCCATTTGGTGAGTGCTCTATTGCTCATCCCGGCCTCCCATCGTCGAGGCGGCCTGAGGCGTCGGCGACTTTGCAAAAGAAGACGCCTCGGCCGCAGACACGTGGTCCATGGTCATTGTGCCGTCCGGTTGCAGTTCAACCGTCAGGTACGACATTGAGTCTTCGCCGAGTTCCGCGACCACGCCGCCATTCGGCAGGGTAAATGTGCGCAGCGCACCCGAGGCGGCGGCACCTTGCGAAAGTCCTGCTAGTTCGCTCGGTGTCGGCGCACGCCAAGTCTGGTCGACAGCGTCATAAACGGCAACTTGCGCCGACAAACCATCGCGCATCGCCATCGTCGGACTTTGCGCGTTCACATTGACGGCCGGTTCGGCCGGACTAAGCGCTTGGGGCGCACTACCTAACGCAATAAATAGCGGCGAAGCCAAAATGGCCGCCCCCAAAAACCACGTACTCACTCGCATCGAGTAGTCCTCCTCGTTATGCCTTCGGATGAAGGCGCTAGCCTTGTTCGGGACGCGCCATCCGCGTCGCGATTGCAAGCCGAGCGAAATCTCTATCAACCGCGCCTTCTGGTCCAGCGGAATTCGATGCGCGCAGCAGCAAATCCTTAGTAGGCGATCTGCGGCGCGTGCATTTTTGCAATGCGGCAAAAGTCGAGTTGGCGGTTATCCTGTTCGCTCAAATCCTTACGCATGCTTTTCGCAAAGTCGCGCGCGGGAAGCGTCAAACTTCGATCAAACACGCCCAACATTATTGCGCCCGCCCTGACAAAAGGAGCGCGACAGCAGCGAATATCGTCAGAAAGCCGATAAAAGGAAGCAAGGATGAAGCGATTAGCCTACTCTGGCTTGCGCGCAAATATTCAGTGCGCCTACGAAGATAAATACGTACTGTTAATTTGCGGTCAGCCCGACCAGCAAATTGGAGAATTAAATCTCCTGCCCGCTCAATTCATCGCGGAGTTTCTTCGCGCGTTTGCGGGCGTGGGGTTCGTGCGGGTTCCATTCGAGCGCCAGCTGGAACATGTCATAGGC
>CALAZI010000120.1 GCA_937895955.1 uncultured Alphaproteobacteria bacterium
TTCCCACGCGTTACTCACCCGTCTGCCGCTCCCCTTGCGGGGCGCTCGACTTGCATGTGTTAAGCCTGCCGCCAGCGTTCGTCCTGAGCCAGGATCAAACTCTCATGTTGAGTTTGAGGATCCTATGCCGGGAGGGATAATCCCGACGCTCATCGTTACTGACGTCACAAAACCAAACCTCCGAATGAACGGAAGTAATTTGGTTTATGAGTAAACGTCAGCGGATGATTGATCCTGAATGAGTCTTTCGACTCCGCCAGGACGCGCGCCGCCCACGTTTCTCTTCCTCAGATTCACTTGTCAAAGAGCCGCCGACCAGACCCGGGGAACCCCAAATTCGGCCGACAAAAAACCGACACTCCCGAGACCGCCCCTAGGCCCTCTTTCGAAGGCTTGCGGCGGCCGTCCCGGCCGCGTCGGTGGAGCGCGGATTTAGTCGCCCGCACTCCGCCTGTCAACGCCATTCGGCAACTTTTTTTCGTTTTCGCGATTTCCCCAATTTCCACAGGGAAAACGGGGTTTTAGCCGCGACAACGGCCGGCCGCGGGACAAGGGCCCCGCTTGGGCAAGCTCTCAATAACGCTGAGGGAAAAGAACGTAAGCAATAGGGAGCGGCGGCGCAAGGGATTTTTCGCCGCATGATTGCATGAAGAAAACGTTAACCGGGCGAAAGCCGCCTGTTTCCGCGGCCTTGGCGGGCGCCGGCCGCGGCGCGCTCTTTCCGGGGGCGTCGCCAACGGCCCCTCACCGGCGGCGCCGGCCGGCGCTCATTTCGTCTCCCTACGGACGAAAAGGCCTCGCGATGAACTTTTTGTGAACGGCGATCCGGCGGCGGCCCGGCCTGCGTAAGCGCTCATGTCACGCAATCCTTCAGGAGGTTCATCATGCGTTTATCCGTCATCGCCGCGCTCGGCGCGCTTATCGTCGCCGCGCCGGCCTACGCCAATCATCACGAAGACAAGAAGATGGAAAAGACGAAAGCCGATATCGTCGACACCGCCGTCGCGGCCGGCGATTTCACGACGCTTGTCGCCGCCGTTCAGGCGGCCGGTCTTGAAGACGCGCTGCGCGCCGATGGCGCCAAAACCGTTTTCGCGCCGACCGACGCCGCTTTCGCCGCCTTGCCGAAAGGAACGGTCGAAGACCTGTTAAAGCCCGAAAACAAGGAAAAACTCGTCGCGATCCTCACTTATCACGTCGTCGACGGCAAAACGAAATCCAAGCAGCTCGCCGGCAAGACGCTCGCCGTCAAAACGCTCAACGGCGCAGAATTGTCCGTTGACGGAACGAAAGGCGTGACGGTCGGCGGCGCGAACGTCGTGAAAGCCGACATCTACGCCTCGAACGGCGTCATTCACGTCATCGATTCGGTTCTTCTGCCGCCGGCGGCGGAATAGCATCGCCTTCAAAGCGGGAGCCGCAGCGCTCCCGCTTATTTACGACGCGATATATTCCTTCAGCGCTTCGGCCTCGCGCTCGGCGATTTCGATCTTGCGTTTGACGACGTCGCCGATCGACACCAGGCCGACAAGCTTGTCGCCGTTGACCACCGGCACATGGCGGATGCGTTTCGTCGTCATCAGCCCCATCAGCTCGTCGAGATCGGTGTCGAGCGTGCAGGTGATCGGCTTGCGCGTCATGCAGTCGGCGACGGGGCGGGAAAGCACGCCCGGGCCTTCGTTTTTCAGCCGCCTGACGACGTCGCGCTCGGAAAATATGCCGGAAACCGCGCCGCCCCCGTCCTTGACGATCACCGCGCCGATATTCTTCTCGCCCAGGACGTCCACCGCTTCCTTCACCGTCATCGCATCCGAGACGGCGAAAACATCCGCGCCCTTGGACTGAAGGATGTGTTCTACTTTCACCGGAACCCTCCTTCTTCTAGCCGGAGAAGTCTGCGCCTTTGGCGGCAAAAATCAATGGAAAACAACCCGCTCGGCGACGCCGGGCTTGTGCGGCGCACCGTTAACGCCGGCTCAGCGCACGCGCGGATCGAACAGCGGAAAGGCGATGAGGCCGAAGAGATAGCCCCCGACATGCGCCTGCCAGGCGATCTCGGCCTCGCCCGCCCCGACGCCGGGACCGAAAAGCGCGATCGAGGCGTTCATCCCGATGACGACGGCGGACCATGTCAAAACGCTTTTGTCGGTCAGCGGCAACACCCCTTTGGCGGAAGCCGCCTTGGTGAACGGCCGGTGAAAGGCGAAGCGGACCATGCCGCCGAGAAGGCCGGTGATCCCGCCCGAGGCGCCGACAAGCAGCGTCGGATCGGTCAGGTGGAAAGCTGAAAAGAAAACGCCGCCGGCGACCGAACATGCCGTAAAAAACGTGAAAAACCGCAGCGGCGAACGGAACCGCCTCCCGATCGGCGCGCCGAAAACGGCGAGCCATAAAAGATTGAACAGGAGATGGGCGACGGAGGCGTGGATCAGGAAATGCGTCAGGAGCGGCAGGAGCGCGCCCGGCCAGCCGCCCGGGCCGCGCGCGCCGGCGAAAAGGCGTTGCGGCGAGAGGCCGAAATTGACGCTGATCCAGGCTTCGATCGCCGGCGGCGACAGCGCCATGATCGCGAAAATGAGGGTCAGAACGCCGGCGAGCGCGACCACCGACGGCGGCACGTCGCCAAGCAGGCGGCTGCGGCCTTGCCCGGCTGGATGAAACTGATCGCCTCTCATCCCGACTGAAATCCCCTCAACGCACGCGCCGCGCAACCCGCCCGCCCAGAATCGGCTGCGCGCGCGCCCATCTAGAGACATGCGCAGGCCGGAAGCAAACCTTTGTTCACAATGAGCGTTTAGAATTTCCGGCGATATAGAATTTTTTAACCAAGAAGACGCCTCGCATGGACACCACTATCGGCAAGAAACCGGGCGCCGCGCCGACCGGCGCGACACCGGAACCGTCCGACGACGAACGCCGCCGCCATCGCCGCGTCGACCTCACGCTGAAAGCGCGCGTGCTGAAGGGGGACGGCGAGGAAGAGCCGTGTCTCGTTATCAACATCTCGGCCGGCGGCGCGCTCTTGAAAGCCGTCAACCCGCCGCAGGCGGGCGAAAAGGTCGTCGTCTATATCGACACGGTCGGACGCCATGAAGGCCTCGTCATCCGTTCGTCGAAACACCATTTCGCGGTCGATTATCGCGGCCGCCGCGCGAAATCGAAACGCGCCGCCGACCAGATCACCTATGCGGTCAACAATCCGCATATGCGCCTTGAACGCCGTCAGAATCCGCGCATCGGCACGGAAGAGCCGACCGTGCTGACGCTCGAAAACGGCGAGAGCTTCGCCTGCGAAATGCTCGACATTTCCCTGACCGGCGCCTCGATCGCGATCGACCCGAAGCCGGAGCTCGGCGCCGTCGTTCACATCGGCAGAACGAAAGCGAAAGTCGTGCGCCGCCATGAAAAAGGCGTCGGGCTCGTCTTCCTCGGCGCGGCGGAAAAGATGGAAGACGTCATCAAAAACGCGAAGTCTCCGATTGAAACACAACCTGTCGGCGCAGGTCTTGCACCGCAATTCGGCAAGAAAGGCGCATCCGGCTGACGGCCGGATAGACGGGGTTTGAACCGATGTTCGCGGAGAGCTGGTGCCTGAAATCGAACGACAGGATCTACGGTCCTTACTCGTCGTCGGAATTGCGCAAATTCGCGCATGAAGGCCGCTTCGCCGCATCCTCCCTGATCGCGCCCGCCGGAAGCCGCGAATGGCGCGAAGCGCGCAGCGAACCCGCCTTCGCGCCGTTTTTCGGCTACAACGCCGCGCGCAGCGAGACGGCGAACGGATTCGGCCGCCGCGATTCCGGCGCCGATGTCGGCCGCGCGCCGAGACGCGCCCGTCCGCTCGGGCAGTCGCCGAGAAACAATCCGCCTACAGAGCAAACGACGCCGGCGAATTTCGTCCTCATCTTCGACGTGTCGAGCGCGGCCGCAAGCCGCGTTGAAAACGCGCTTTCAAGCCTCGGCCCCGCCTTCCGTCTCGCCGAGAATGTCTGGTCGGTTAACTGTTCATTAACCGCGATCGGCGTCCGCAACGCCGTCGCGCCGTTTTTGAAGCCGCATGAGCCGCTCTTCGTCATCGACGCGACGAAAGGCCGGACGTCCTGGCAGAATTACGCGCCGGAAGCCCATTCGAAGATCACGCAGGCCTACGTTCACGCGCGCAGCGCCTGACGCGGCGCCGGACGATGAGTCCGCCTTGCGACAATTTTCAGAAATCCGCTTTGAGCCTCTTGGCCCGGACGCGCAAACGCGCATAGCCTTCGAATCAGGTTGAGTTTGGCGTCCACCCCTTACGGCGGCTGAATGCGCACGTTGCTTCGAAGCGAACTCCTCTGCCCGCAACGTTTCCGGACGCCCCTTTCCTCACCCCGAAATTTTCAATCGTCGGCGCGTCCGCGGCGCGCGGCCGATGCTGTTTTCCCGCCGCAAGAGGAGAGCGTTGATGGCGAAGCGTTCCGCCCAGGCCCGTCGCAGACAGCAACGACACCAGGCCGCTTATGGCGCGCAGCATGAGGAGAGCTTTGAAGGCGACAATGTCCGCCGGCTTTTTGACGAGCCGCAATGGTCGCCTTTAGGCCCTGAGCGCGGCGGCGAGGCGGAGCGCGACCGAAAATACCGAAAGAACATTCGCGCGCATAACCCGGCGCAGGAGCGCCTGATCGAAGCGCTTGAATCAACGCCGCTCGTCTTCGCGGCCGGCGCGGCCGGCACCGGCAAGACCTATATCGCGGTCGCCAAGGGCGTCGAGGCGCTTGAAGCGGGCCGCGTGCGCCGCATCGTTCTCTCCCGACCCGCGGTCGAAGCCGGCGAAAGCCTCGGCTTCCTGCCCGGCGACATGGAGGAAAAGCTCTCGCCCTATCTGAGGCCCCTTTATGACGCGCTGTGCGATCGCATTTCCGGCAAGCGCCTCAAAGCGCTGATCGCGGAAGGCGTCATCGAGATCGCACCGATCGCCTATATGCGCGGGCGCACGCTGAACAACGCCTATGTCGTCATCGACGAGGCGCAGAACTGCACCTATGGCCAGCTGAAAATGCTGCTGACGCGCTTGGGATGGAATTCGACCATGGTCGTCACCGGCGATCCGGCGCAGACCGACCTCCTGCCCGGCCTGTCGGGCCTTGAAGAGGCGATGGCGCGCCTTGAACGGCTCGATCAGGTCGCCGCCGTGCGCTTCACCCGCGACGACGTCGTCCGTCACCCGCTCGTAGCGGAGATGATCGACGCGCTTTGAACCGAGACGGATGATCCGCATCGACGCCTTATCCTGAGCGTCGATGCGGATTTCTCCGCTTTTGGCTTCAAGCGATTTGGCGCGAGGCGCCGCCGCATGCTAAAAGCCTGCTCGCTGACGGCATCTGCGGACTGGAGTGATGGCGAACCCGAAACACGGCATCGGCGGAGAGGAAGTCCGCCAGGAATCAAGCTGGCGTTATCCGCTCGGCATCTTTCTCGCGACGCTCATTCTGTGCGCGATCTTTCTCTATTATTATGTCGGACCGAGCGTCGATGAGCTTGGCGGCAACGTGCCGAGCCCGGCGATCAGCGAGGAGCAGGTCGCGCTCACCGTCGCCGATTTGAATTTCGCGATACCCGCCAATTACACCGTCTTTCCGCGCGACCGGCGCGGCGGCGCGCGCGACGAGGTCTGGCTTTACGCGCTCTGGCCGACGCTGTCCGGCTACGCGCCCTCGCGGCGCGACGATTTCGTCGAGAACGCGCCGGACACGCGCCGCGTCGACATCCTGATCGCCGCGCGCACGTCGCCTTTCACCGAACGCGAGCGCATCGACATTCTCTATATGCCGCAGACGATCGACCGCCGCGGCGCGCGCACGCCCTACCAACTCATCAAATACGAATTCAAGGAACAGCGCGCCAACGTGCCGACCAACGGCTATTCGGGCACCGAGCTCTATCTCGGCGAGGACGAGAACAAGAACATCGTCGCGCTTTTCTGCATCAAAGATCAGGACGGCCTGCCGAGCCCGGAATGCTGGCGCGAGCTTGAATTGTCGCCGGGCGTGTCGCTGACCTATCGCTTCAAGCGCCCCTATCTCGCCGAATGGCGCAAGATCGACGACGAAGTTCGATCGTTCGTCAACGGACTGAAAGCGAAATCGAGCTAGTCTCTTCCAAAGAGGGCGCCGATCGCCGTCATCAGCGCCGGCCCCGCCGCAACGCCGACAAGCCCCAGCGCGCCCGCATAGAGCGCGGCGTCGACGCCCTCGCGCCATAATCCCGCCGCCTCGCTCGCCGCCAGCGCCGCCGCGCCGACGATCAGGGCGGCGATCGTCGAAAAATAGCTGTCGGCGATCGCAAGCTGCGCGACTTCGCGCGTCTTGCGTCGCGGATTGCGGCGATCGCGCCAGGCGAGAAAAAGCTGCGCGTAAAGGGCGGCGGCGAAGGCGGCGGCGATGATGCGCGCCGCCTCTGTCGGCGCCGGCGCGCCGGTCAGATCAATCGCCCAGACCGCAAGCCGCCCCGCCGCCGCGAACATCAGAGCCGTCATCAACGCGGTTCTGAGCGAGACGAAGGCGATCGCGGCGACGGCGGCGACCGCGCTGACGAGCGCAACCTCGCCGACGCTCGGCGGCGTCGCCGCTTCAAAGGCGGCGACCGTCGCAAGGATCAGGAAAATCGCGCTCGCCGCGATCGCGGAGCTTGGCGGCAGGACGCCGCGCATCATCTTGAGGAACGGCCGCAACATCGCGCGGCGGCGATTTTCAGCGACCGCCGTCTTTTCGCTTTCCGCCTTCATCGACAATGCCGCAGGAAGAAGAAAGAGCGTCGCGGCGAGGATGAAGGCGAGCGGCCCCGCGGCGAGGCGGGCGGCGATAAGGATGTCTTCCGTTTGCGCCCCGCCGCTGAGCGCGATGAGCGCGAAGGCGCTGACGCCGACAGCGAGCGAAAACAGCGCCGGCGCCGCGGCGAGCCGGGCCGCCCCGGCGGCGGCGTCCGCATTGGCGCCGCCTTCCGCGAAAAGCCGCGAGAACGCCGCGCTCATCTGAATGGCGAGCGCGGCGGCGAGCGCTGTCGCCAGCGCGATGACGCCGCCGGCGGCGTCGATCGTCGCGCCGCGCGCCGCTTCAATGGCGATGATTGAAAAGCCGCCTGCCGCGCCGAGAACGATTGCGGCGAGGCCGATCAGCGATAACGCCAAAGTCGAGCGCCAGAGCGGGGCGCCGAACGCCAGGAGGAACAGCGCCGCGGCGGCGACAGCGAGCGCAAGCGACAGATCGAACGGCCCGGCGACGACGCCCGTCTGCATGACGACGCGCCTCAGGCCGAGCAGGAGCCCCGCGCCGATGGCGGCGTAGATCGCGCGCAGCCAGAAATTCCTGGGGGCGATTGCAGCGAGCGCCGCCGGCGCCGCGACGACAAGCGCGATCGCGGCGAAGCCCGAGAACGCGACATCCGCGAGAGCGGGTTCGGAACCGCGAAAAGCGACGGCGGCGAGCGCGGCGGCGGCGAAAGCGATGATCAGCGAGGAAAGGACCGGCCTTCCCGCCGCCGCCGCCCCGATAAGTCCCGGCGCCCTCTCGCCCATGGCGCGCGTTCCCTGACCGGCGTCTCAGCCGCGTCGCTCAGGAAGATCCTCGTCAAGGATCGCCATGTTGAACTGATAGCAAAGATCGCCGTCTTCTTCGTCGCGGAAAATGACACCGAGAAATTCGTCGCCGAAATAGACCTCGGCCGAATCATCCTTGTTCGGGCGCCCGCGCACGGAAAGATTGCCGAGGCCGAATTTGGTGCGGAAATATTCCTGCAGGCGGGCGATTTCGAAGGCGTCCATGGTTGCTCGTCCTCGGCTTCAGCGCCTGTCTTAACCGTATCGGCAAAGAACGCAAATTCGCCGCTTTGCAAGGACGCGCGCGCGGGGCTAGACCTCGGCCCGCCGCGTCATCGGAGAACCGCGCTTATGAAGACCGCCCATATTTTGATCGCCGCGCTCGCCTTGGCGGCCTGCGCCGAGAAGGAGCCCGCGCCGCAGGCGGCGAAGGCGCTTTCCTGCGAGGCGAAAGCCGGCGGCGGCGCAAGCGTCGAAAACGCCTGGATTCGCGAACAGGCCGACGAGAGCGCCATGACCGCCGCCTATTTCTCGCTCTGCAATAGCGGCATGGAGCCGATCGTCCTGACCGGCCTTTCAACGCCGGTCGCCGGCATGGCGGAGCTGCACGAGACGCGCCGCGATGAAACCGGCGTCGTCTCCATGGCGCCGACGGGCGACATCACGCTCGCGCCGGGCGAGAGGGTCATGTTCGAACCCGGCGGCAAGCACGCGATGCTGATGAGCCTTGCCGGCGCGATCCGCAGCGGCGACGCGGCGACGCTGACATTGCAATTCGCAGACGGATCATCGCTCGACATTGAAGCCGTCGTAAAGTCCGCTGCAGAAGCGGCGACGCAAGGCGGCCGCGACACTCATTGAAATGCGGCGGCGCGCACGGATGAGGCGGCCGGCGTTGCTGTCGCAGCGGACCTGTTCTAGCATTCCGACGAGCGGAGGGGTTGATGCGCCGTTTTTCCTTAATCGCCGCGGCGATGTCGACTATAGGAGGCGCAATCGCGGCCGCTTGCGTCGTCACGTCATCCGCCGCCGCCGACTTTGAGATTGCGCCATGCGTAATTGACGGCGCGGACAGAAGCGCCGATTGCGGACGTCTTCATGTTTTCGAGGATCGAAAGACCGGACGGGGTCGGATGATTCCGATCGAGTTCATCCGCTTTCATCCCGGAACCGACGCGGCGTCCAAAGCGCCGATCTACGCGCTCACCGGAGGCCCCGGCGCCGGCGCGACAAGAGGCGCAAAAGGCGTTCTGGACAGCTTCGCCGAATTCTCGGATCGCGAAATCGTCATCATCGACCAGCGGGGAACCGGAAAATCAAACGGTCTTGATTGCGTGCGCTACGATCTGGAATCGACGCCGGACGCCTTTCAGGAAATGTTCGAAAAGCCTTTTTTCGACCCGGCCCGCTTCCGCTCATGCATGGACGAGCTCAGCAAGCGAGCCGATTTGCGCTTTTACACGACAAGCCTCATCGCCGACGATATTGACGATCTGCGTGACGCGCTTGGGCATGAGCAGATCATCCTGCACGGAGAATCCTACGGAACAACGCTGGCGCTTGAGTTCATTCGCCGGCATGGCGCGCATGTTCGGTCAGCGATATTAGCGGGCGTCGCGCCGCCGTCGATCCTGCACACCGAAACGTTGGCGCAAGACATGGACGCGATGCTGGAGGCCCTTTTTGCGGCTTGTGAGGCGGATGCGGCCTGCAATGCGGCCTTTCCCGCCTTTCGCCGTGAATTCAGGGAGATCGCCGATCGCGTGCGCGCGGCCCCGATTGAAGTCAGTCTGCCCCATACGCTCACCAATGAGCCGACGCTCGTGCGCGTGCGATATCCTGAACTCATGATCGCTGTTCGCTATGCGCTCTATTCGACACGTAATTCGGCCGGTCTGCCGCTCGCCGTTCATGAAGCGCATGGCGGCGACTTTCGTCGCCTGACCGCCCTTTTGCCGCAGCTTCTCTTTCGGCTCGCCGAAATCGGCGATGAAGGCATGTGGGCGTCGGTCCGTTGCGCCGAAGAGTTTCCCTATATCGACGACAAAGCCGCACGCGCGGCGGCGGCCGACGCTTATCTCGGAACCGAGCGCCTTGATTCCGGTCAAGCGATCTGCCGTTTCTGGCCGCGCGGGAGGGCGGCGGCGAATTTTCATCAGCCCGTCAAATCGGACGTTCCGGCGCTTCTTCTCGCCGGCGAAGTCGATGCGGCGACGCCGCCATGGATGGCGGTCGAGGCCGCCAAACATTTGGCGAATGCGGAACTTGTGATCGTTCCGAACAGTTCGCACTGGGAGCTGAACGGGACTGCGTGCATGGAGACGATCATGGGCGTCTTCCTCGAAAAAAGCGCCCTTGGCGACGAGGACAGAGCTTGCCTCGCGGCCATCATGCGTCCGCCCTTCACGCTCAACTGAAGCGCCGTCGGCCGATCGTCAGGAGGACACCTTCACAGACCCGTTAAATACCAGTCGCCGACCCCGTGCAGCACGCCGACAATAATGAGGTTGTCGGACCTGCGCCGGATGACGCCGAACAAAAGCCCGATTGCGAATATCGCGCCGAACATCGTCAGCGGGTTGGACGATTCGGCGAAATGGTAATAATGCAGCGGGCCGAACGTGAAGGCGATATTGGCGAGAATAACGCCCGCAACTGCGCCGAGACGCCGCACTAAAGCAGTCTGCAGAACGCCGCGATAAATCGCTTCCTGATAAAAACCCCAAAACAAATGCGCGAAAAAACTCGCGCCCGCGGCGATGATCAGCCCTGGATCCGTCGCAATGTCGGCGAGGCGGCTCCTTCGAAGAAAAAGAAAAACAGCGTTCGCGAGAAGAAATGTCTGCGTAAAATACGATCTTTCAATGCGGTTCCAGTCCCGCCATGGCCGCAAGCCGATCTGCGACAGCGGGCCGACGAACAGGCGCGTGAGGACCAGGAGGGCCGCGGTCAACAGAATCACCCGCAGACCTTCCGGCAAGACCAGTCCAAACTGGGCGAGCCCGCCCATGCGCGGACCGATGGCGTATTCAAAAACGACGAACAACAAGAGAAGCTTCCACGCCGTCGCCGACGGGATTTCGTTGGGTTTTCGATCGAATGCGAAAAAATGCCCTTTAATATGATCCGCAACCGCCATGCCGCCCCTCCCGCAAGGATCATGTCTTCGAACAAAATACGAAATGAAATGCGACAGCATTGCAAGCGATTATTTTGGGACGCCTGTCTGAGCGCTCAGATGCGCTTGTTGGGATCAGCGCGCCGGAAAGAGCCACTCAAGCGCGCGCAGCCAGGCTAGCGGAAACGCCGTCGCGTGATTGACGCCGCCTTCGAGAACCTCGTCTTTCAGAACAAGGCTTTCGTAATCGCGGCTCTTGAGGCGCGCCGCAAAGGCGATCTGGTCATTCACCATGTCGAGCGCTTTCAGCCCGCCATTCGGCCCTTCCAGATCGCCGACCGCCATATAGACGCGCGCCGGCAGATCGTCATGCGTTTGCGCATAGCGCGATTCAAGGCCGGCGATCGCATGGCCGCCGTACCAGAGCGACGGGCTGACGAGAATGTAGTTCTGAAAAAGCGTCGGCTCGGTCAGCAGCGCATAGGCGCCGAATGTCGCGCCGAAGGAATGGCCGGCGAGCGTGCGGCGTTCCGGATCGGCGCGATAGGAGGCCTCGACAAGCGGAATGATCGAGGATTTGAAAAGCGCCAGATAATCATCCGCGCCGCCGGTTTCATTGCCGAATTTTTCGTCCCTTACAGGCGTGAAATCGCGCTGCCGGCTGGCGATCGGATCATCGCCGACCGCATAGGAAACGGCGACGATGATCGTCTCTTCAAGAACGCGATTGTAATAGGAAAGAAGCGGCGCGCCGGCCGCCGACTGAAAGAAGAGATCGCCGTCATTCAAATAGACGACCGGATAAAGCCGGTCGGCGTTTTCCGCTTTCGCATAGCCGGGCGGCGTCGCCGCATAAAGCTGATAGACGCGCCCGCCGGCGCTCACCTCGTAAACGGCGCTGCGCGGCGCCGCGTAGGCGGGCGGCGCCTCGGCGCGGGCCGGCGCCGCAGCGAGGACGAAGGAGCAAAGACAGATGAGGCTAACCCCAGAACGCATCGACATGATCGAGATCCCAAACCCATTCCTGCGCCGCGACGAGGCGCCCGTCTGAAAATTCAAGCCTCAGGCAGGTGTCGTTTTCAAGCCTTGCCCCGTCGCGCTCCGCGCGGCCGATGAAATGAAAAAAGGCGACGCGATCATCGCCGACGATCTCGATGCGTTCTGCGTGAAACGATCCTTGCGTCAGCCCGGCGACCTTCATGAAGAAGGCGAAGATCGCCTCGCGCCCGACATGATCGCCGGCGAGCGCGCCGCGCCGCCCCGGAAAGCGCCAGACGGCGTCCTCGGCGATCAGCGCCGCGGCGGCGGCGACATCGCGCCGGTGAAGCGCGTCGAACAAGTCTCGCGTCAATTGCGCCGCAATCGCCATCCGCCCGCCTCCTCTCCCGCATCATACGAAACCGGGCTTGCGGGCGCGAGCCCCCTCGCCTATCTCCCCCGCATGCCGGGCTTTGACGACATTCTCGCCGATTTCGCCTTTCTCGACGACTGGGACGATCGATACAAATATCTGATCGACCTCGGCCGTTCGCTCGATCCGTATCCGGAGGAAAAGCGCGACGACGCCCACAAGGTGAAGGGCTGCGCCAGCCAGGTCTGGCTCGACATCACGCGCGAGAACGGCGTCCTGACGCTGCGCGGGGATTCCGACGCCCATATCGTCAAGGGGCTCGTCGCCTTGCTGATCGCGCTTTATTCCGGAAAATCGCCCGACGAAATCCTCAGCGCTGACGCTGAAAAGGCGCTCGCCCCGCTCGATCTGACGGCGCATTTGACGCCGCAGCGCTCGAACGGCGTCGCCTCGATGATCGCGCGCATTCGCGCGGTCGCGGCCGAGGCCTCAGCCCGCTAGGCGCAGGGATTTCTTTTCGATCTCGATAAGCGGTTTTGACCCGCCGGAAGCGATGATGACGATCTGCCGCCTCAAGCCGTGTTCGAGATGTTCGATTTGCCGGTCGAAGATGGGACATTCGCGCCGATCCTCAATCGCGTGACAGGCGTGGCTGACTGTCGTCCGGTCGCGCCCGAATTCGCTGGCGACGTCGCGCAGAGACATGTCGGCGACGATGTGACAGAGATACATCGCCAATTGCCGCGCAAAGGCGACTGGCGCCTTTCGATCAGCGGCGGCGACGAGATCCGGCTCGACGCCGCAGGCTTTCGCCGCAAGCTGAGACGACGCGGCGACGATTTTTTTCCGGTAGAATGCGTTAAGGCTCCCGCTCCATCTATTCATCCCTGAGGCTCCCGCTCCCCTCGCCCCGAAAGGGGCATGACAGAAGTCTACAACTTGAATCGAAGTGTCGGATAACTTCGCCCGACACAGTGAGAATTGCGTTAGGATTTAAGGTTAAGCGCCGGTCACGAAGCTGCGCCGTCGCGATCGTTTCGATTCTAATATTGAACGCTTTTGAGATCAGCGCGTAGAACGCTTCTACGCCATGAATGCGATAATGAGTGCGAGGCCGAGAATGATCGCGGTCGCCAGCGCCATGAAGCCGGTCGGCCAGCTGCGCGCCATCGCCCCTTCAGGTCCATGCATCATGTAAATGCGGTCCATCGCGCGCATGAAGCGCGTTGAGGCCAAGCGCCACATCAGCCGCCAGATCGCGCGCACCGCGGCGACAGCCCAAGTGAACAATCCGCGTCCCGGCACGCGGTAAAGCCAGTCCGCATCGAGATTGATCGAGGGAACTTCCGCCGGATACCATTTGATAAGGATAAGCACGGCGAAGGCGAGCACCGCCCAGAGAAGAAGCTGCAACTGCTCGACGACGTGGTAGGGCGCGTAGGGGTGATAGTCGGCGACGGCTTCGGGATAAGGCATCAAGGCGTAAAGCGGCTCGGGATAAACGCCGATCGCGATGCAGAGGAAAGCTGAAGTTCCCATCGCCATCAGCATCGCCGGCGGCGCTTCCTTGGGTCGTTTGCCGCTGTCATGCGCGAAGAACGTGAAATAGGGGATCTTGATTCCGGCGTGTTCGAGAACGCCCGCCGAGGCGAAGAGAAGAACAAGCCAGATCCAGATGGCGTGCGCCTCGCCCGCCGCATCGATGATGAGGCCCTTTGTCACGAAGCCGGCGAAACCCGGGAAGGCGGAAATCGACATCGCGCCGATGATGCAGAAGATCATCGTCAGCGGCATCGTCTTGTAGAGCCCGCCAAGCTCCGTCGCTTTCGACGTGCCGGTCCTGAAGATCGCCGCGCCGACCGCCATGAAGAGAAGGCTTTCAAAAATGATGTTGGTGAAGGCGTAACCGACCGCGCCGTTCAAAGACGCCGCCGTGCCGAAGCCGATGCCGATCACCATGAAGCCGACCTGGTTGTTGATCGAATAGCAGAGAACTTTTTTGAGATCGTTCTCGATGAGCGCGAAGAAGATCGGGAAGATCGTCATCACGGCGCCGATATAGACAAGCTCGCCCGTTCCCGGAAAGGCGCGCGCAAGGCTCGCGACGGCGAGCTTGGTCGTGAAGACGGAAAGGACGATCGTGCCGGCGAAATCGGCTTTCGGATAGGCGTCCTGCACCCAGTTATGAAGGAGCGGAAACGCCGCCTTGATGCCGAAGGCGATAAGCATGACGAGGCCCGACAATTTGATCGCGCCTTCAGCGTCGCGAAGGCCGATCTCGCCGAAGGCGAGCGATCCCGTTTCGCGGTAGACAAGCACGATGCCTGCGAGCAGGAGGACGCCGGAGAGGATCTGGATCGTCAGATAGCGCATGCCGGCGAGGAAGGTCGCGCGCGTGCCCGGCCCCCAGACGAGAAAGACCGACGTGATCGCCGCGATTTCCCACCAGACGAAGAGCGTCACGAGGTCGCCGGCGAGCACGCCGCCGAGCGCGGCGGCGGGATAGGCGAGCGTTGCAAAATCCTGCGCGCGGTTTTTGCTGTGCCAGGCGTAGAGAAGGTTGAGCGCGGCGGCGATATGAAAGACGACGGCGAAAAGGCGCGACAGGGGATCGATGCGCAGCATCGTCACCGGCTCGCCGAAGATCGAAAGCGCGCCGAATTCGCCAAGCCCGAGGCGGCTAAGCTGATAGGCGCTCATTGCGACGAAAACGAGCATCAGGGGACGACGGATCGCTGCGAAGCCGTTCGGGATGAGCGCGCCGAGAATGGCGCCGACGGTCAGGATGACCGCCGGGTTCATCGCAAGCGCGGGGATGAGACCGTTATCGCCCATCGCTATTCCCGCTCCTCATAATAATCTTCCTTGCGGCCGACGAGCTTCCTCAAATGCTGACCGGCGAGGACGATGAAAGCGAAAGCGGCGAAGCCGTAAATCGCGAAAAAGGCGCCCATGCCTTCAACGTCGAAATGCGGATGCGCTTTTTGGAACTGCGGCAGGAAGCCCGCGGCGGCGGCCGCGAGCGCGGCGATGACGAGAAGGCCGAGAAAAGCGTTGCGAAACGCTTTCGTATCCGCCCAGCCGGGTTTTTCATCGCCATGATGATGGTCGGCCATCAGCGCGCCTCCGCTATGGGGGTGAGATAAGCGTAAAGCGGATCGGCGAAGATGAAGAGCAACAGCGCAAAGAGCGCGGTGATGATCGGCGGGATGACGCAGAGAAGCGGCGCTTCCTCTATATTGCGCCAGTCGATCGCTTTCGCGCCGGAGCCTTGCGGCTTTTCACCCTCGCCCGCCGGCTCAAGATAGAACGCCTGCACGGGGATCGAGAGAAGATAGACGACATTCAAGAGCGACGAGACGATCAAGACGCCGATGATCGCCAATTGTCCGGCGTCGGCGGCGCCGAGCATCAACAGGAATTTCGGCCACGACCCGCCGAGCGGCGGCAGGCCGACGATCGACATCGCGCCGATGAAAAAGGCGATGAAGGTGAACGGCATTTTGGGCCCGAGCCCGCGCAGTTCGGATACGAGCGTCTTGTGCGCGCCGACATAGATCGCGCCGGCGCACATGAAGAGCGTCATCTTGCCGGCGGCGTGCGCGGCGATCTGCATCGCGCCGCCCATGACGCCCATCTCAGTCGCCAGCATCGCGCCAAGCGTCACATAGGAAAGCTGCGACACGGTCGAATAAGCCAGCCGCGCTTTTAAATTATCCTTGTGCATGGCGATCGCCGAGGCGAGGAGGATCGATCCCGCCGCGATCCACATGAAGGGCGTCGCGGCCCCGGTCTCGCCCAGGAAATCGACGCCGAAAATATAGACGGCGATCTTCAACACGGAAAAAACGCCGGCCTTGACGACGGCGACCGCGTGCAGGAAGGCGGAGACCGGCGTCGGCGCAACCATCGCATTCGGCAGCCAGGGATGGATCGGCATCAAGGCCGCCTTGCCGATGCCGAAGGCGAAAAGCCCCATCAGGATCATCGGCAACGGGCCGGCGTCGGAAAGCGGCGCGGCGAGAACCCCGCCCGGCGTGAAATCGGTCGTGCCGGCGATTGAGTAAACCCAGACGATCGCCGGCAGGAGAAGGCCGATCGACGTGCCCATCAGAATGCCGAGATAGACGCGCCCGCCCTGCTTCGCGGCTTCGTCGCCCTTATGCGTCACAAGCGGGAAGGTCGACAGCGTCAGCACTTCATAAAAAATGAACAGCGTGAAGAGATTGGCGGCGTAGGCGACGCCCATCGCCGAGGCGATGGCGATCGCAAAGCACATGTAAAAGCGCGTCTGATGCTTCTCATGATGACCGCGCATATAGCCGATCGAGTAAAGCGAATTGACGAACCAGAGGACGCTCGCGAGCACCGCGAACATCGCGCCCAAAGGTTCGGCCTGAAACGCGATCGGCAATCCGCCGACGACGGTGTAAAGAAGATAGCCGGGGCGCGCGCCCTCGCCGACCGCAGCGAAGACGATCAGCGTCAGAGCGATGAGGACGACGCCGGTCAGCAGCGTCGCGGCTTCGCGCAAATTCGGCCATCTGCCGGCGAGCCATATGGCGACGAAGCCGACCAGCGGAACAGCCAGCGACAGCGCGATCGCGTTTCCAGGGCTCGGGATCATCGGCCCGCCCCCATCAGCGCATGCGCCGCGCGTTCGGCAAGATCGACGGTAAGCTCGGTGTTGAGGCCGAAATAGATGTTCGCCGCGACGAGAATTCCCATCGGGATCAGCATCGACAAGGGCGCTTCCTTGATCGGCGGCGCGTCCTTCGGCGCTTCCTTCAAGACCATCAGCTCGATGACGCGGCCGATATAGATGACCGCGAGAAAAGACGAAGCGACGATCAGGAAACCGGCCCAGGCGCGCCCTGAATCAAACGCCGCCGACAAGAGCTGCCATTTCGAAATGAAGCCGACCGTCAAGGGAACGCCGATGAGCGAAAGCCCGGCGATGATGAACGCGGCCGCCGTCAACGGCATGCGCTTGGCGAGGCCCGCATAGGCGTTGCACGAATGCGAGCCGATGCGCAGCATGACGCAGGCCGCCGCCATGAAGAGCGCGCCTTTCATCAGGCCGTGATTGAAAAGATGGACGAGGCTCGCCGAAAGCCCCTGCTCGGTGCCGAAGGAGACGCCGAAAAGCATGTAGCCGATCTGGCCGACCGAGGAATAGGCGAGCATCCGCTTCACGTCGTCCTGGAAGATCGCGACAACGGACGCGAAGAACATGCCGGCGATCGCAAGCGGCGCGATGAGCCAGGCGAACGCCGCCGGCGCAAAGGCGAAATCGGCGCCGATCACCGTATAGATGAAACGAATGATCACATAGACGGCGACTTTGGTCGCCGTCGCGGCGAGAAAGGCGGAAACGACGGACGGCGCATAGGCGTAGGCGTTCGGCATCCACAAATGCATCGGGAACATCGCCGCCTTGAGGCCCATGCCGATGACGATAAAAGCGAAGCCCGCTTCGACCATGCGGTTATTGTCGCCGGCGAGCTGGATCTTGATGTCCGCCATGTTGAGCGTGCCGGTCGCCTGATAGAGAAGACCGAGGCCGATGACGAAAAACGTCGCGCCGATCGTTCCCATGACGAGATAGTTGAAAGCGGCGGTGAGCGCGCGCCGGTCTTTGTTCGCGCCCATCGCGACAAGCGCGTAAGTCGAGAGCGATGAAATTTCGAGAAAGACGAAAACGTTGAAGGCGTCGCCGGTGATCGTGACGCCCAAGAGCCCGGCCATGCAGATCAGGAGCGCCGCATAAAAGAGATTGACCTGCCTCGGATCGATTTCCGAGCGTATGCTTTCATGCGCGAAGGGAAAGACAAGCGCGCCGACGCCGGAAACAAGCGTCAGGACGAGCGCGTTGGCGAGATCGATGCGGTATTCGATGCCGATCGGCGGCGCCCAGTCGCCGAGATGATAGGAGATCGGCCCGACCGTCGCGACCGAATGCAGGATTGCGGCGCAGGCGGCGAAAACGGTCCAGGCGACAAGCGTCGTGAAAACATGCGGCAGACGTCCGCCCCATTTTTCCGCCGGCATCAGCACGGCGAGCGGCGCCGTCACGAGGGGAAGAATGATCGGAATGACGGGAAGCTGCGAGGCGATCGTCATGCCGCGGCCTCCCGCGCCGGCGGCGCGCCGAATTCGGCGACGTCGTCCGCCGCCTCAAGCTCGTCTTCCTCGATCGTGCCGTAGGCTTCGCGAATGCGGACGACGAGCGCGAGGCCGACCGCCGTCGTCGCGATGCCGACGACGATGGCGGTGAGGATGAGGACATGCGGCAGCGGGTTTGAATAGATGATATCGGCCGCCTGATGAACGGCGTCGGCCGCGGCGGCGGCGTGATCTTCAATCTTCAAATCCGGCGCGGCGAGCGCGTCATTGACGCCGCCTTCGGGCGCCGAATGGATCGCCTGCGGCTCAGGCGCCGCATGGGGCGCCGCATGCGTTTCGCCGGTCAGCGTGGCGAGATCATTGCCCGCGAGTTCAAAGTCTTCATGCAAGGTTTCGTCGGCGTGGATGGCGCCGACGCCCAAGGCGTCCTTGCCGGGCAGCGCTTGGGCGCCGTGCGCGCCTTCCGGTGCGCCATGCCCCGCGCCATGCGCGCGGGCCTCCATGTCGCCGGCGACATAGATCGGCGCCGTGCCGCCGGTGATCTTGCCGATCGAAATGTAATAGATGAACACGGACGTCTGGAAGACATTGAGGCCGATCAGCTTCTTGATCAGGTTTCCGCGCGCGATGACGATATAAAGGCCGGTCATCATCAGTATGATGAAGATCCAGTAATTGTACCGTTCGGCGATGAAGGTCAGGAGATCCATGCGGCCTACCAGTCCTCATCGCGGATTTCCGGCTCGCGGCCGGCGAAATGATAGAAGATGACGAGCATGGTCGAGGCGACAGCCATGCCGACGCCGAATTCGACAAGCAGGATGCCGTAATGCTGGCCGGCGTGATGCGTCGACGCGGGGTCGATCGCGTCATAGCCGAGAAGATTGCCGCCGAGCAGCATCGTGGCGACGCCGGTGCCGGCGTAAAAAAGAAAGCCGACGACCATCAGGACCTTCAAAACGCCGACCGGCAGGACGCGCTTCGTTTCATCGAGCCCCATGATGAGCGCATGCAGGATGAAGGCGACGGCGAAAATGACGCCGGCCTGAAAACCGCCGCCGGGGCCGTAATCGCCGTGAAACTGCACGTAAAGCGCAAACAGCAGGATCGGCGCGAACATGATCTTGATGACGACGCGAAGGATGAGATGTTCGATGCTCATTCGCCGCCGTCCTTCTTCGCGCCGGCGTCATGTCGAACGTCGCTGACGGCGCGGCCGCCGCGCGCGCTGCCCGCGCCGAGCAGCATGATGACGCCGAGCCCGGCGGTGAAGATCACCATCGTCTCGCCGAGCGTGTCGAAGCCGCGATAGCTCGCGAGAACCGCGGTGACGATGTTCGGAACGGCGATCTCTTTCGCGGTCCGCTCGACATAGGCCTCGCCGATATAGCTGTTGGCCGGCGACGCCGCGTCGCCGAAAGCCGGCATGTCGAACGTCGCGTAGATGAGCGCCGCGCCGACGAGAACCGCGACGGCGAGCGCGACCGGCGAGCGGCCGGCGATGATCGGCTTTTCGCGGCGCGTCGTCAGCAGCATCGCGCCGAGCATCAAGACCGTCGACACGCCGGCGCCGACGGCGGCTTCCGTGAAGGCGACGTCGACCGCGTCGAGCGAGACGAAGAACGCCGCCGACAGGAGGCTGTAGATGCCGGACAGCATGACGATCGCGAAGAGCTGTCGCGAGCGCACCATGAAAAAAGCTACCAGCACCAGCATCGTCAGCAAAGACAGGTCGATGAGAAGATTGGCGTTGGCGATTTCAGCGCCGGTCATTGCTCTTCCCCTTCGCGCTTCAGATCGGCGCCGAGCATCGGCCGCAAGCCGACGACCCAGGCGGCGTGCGCGATCGCATGCGTCGAAACCGGGCTCGTCATGAACAGGAAGAAGCCGATGAAAACGAGCTTGGCGACGACAAGCCAGTTCGGCGCCTGAAGGATCATGGCGAGCAGGATCAGCTCGGCGCCCGCCGTGTCGGTGATGCCGGCGGCGTGCAGGCGCGTATAGAAATCCGGAAAGCGCACGATGCCGACGGCCCCGACGACGACGCCGGCGCCGCCGAGAATGATGAGCGCCCAGGAAGCGATGTCGAGGATGAGATCGATCGGAATCATTTCGCGTCGCGCTCCTCAAAACCCGGCGCGTCGGCGCCCGGCCCCTCAAGCGAGATCGACAGGGTGCGGTAGCGGAAGAATTTCAGGATCGCGATCGTCGAGGCGAAATTCAAAAGCGCGTAAAGCACCGAAATATCGAGAAAATCGGGCCGTCCCGTCAGATAGCCCATAAGCCCGATCAGGATGACCGTCTTGGTGCCGAAGGAATTGCCGGCGAGGACGCGATCGTAAAGCGTAGGGCCGGCGAAAGCGCGCACAAGCGCCAGCAGCATCGCGACGAGGATGGCGGCGGTGGCGGCGGCGAACATCATGACGCGCCCCCGTTTTCGAGCGCGGCGACGCGCCGCCCCATATCCCTGATCGCCGCCTCGTCCGCGAGCGCCTCGGTCAAGGCGTGAACGACCATGTAGCCGGGTTCAAGATCGACCGTGACGGTCCCCGGCGTCAGCGTGATCGAATTGGCGAACGTGGCGAGCCCGGCGTTCGTCTTCGTCGGCGAGACGACGCGCAGAAGTTTCGGCGAGAGTTTCGGCTCAATCGCGATCGCCTCGCGCGCGACGATGAAATTGGCCTTGCCGATCTCGACGAAGAGCCACCACCAATAAAGGAATACGCGCGGCATGAGGCCGGTCGGCACGCCTTCAAAGTCGAGAACGCCGGCGCGATGCGCAAGCCAGACGCAGAGCGCGACCGATGCCGCGCCAAAGCCGAGGAGCAGCGGCTTGTCGAAATAGCCGGAAAGAAGCAACCAGAGGCCGGCCAGCGCCAAGGTTAGGACAATCGTCCGCACCATTTCAGTTTCAGCCCGCTCCCTAGCGGCCAAAATGCGCCGCGCTTACCCCGATGAACGCCGATTCGCCCCACACGCTTAATGAAAAACCCGAAGCGCAACCCTGCATGGAGCGGGGCGCAGACCGCGCCCGGCTTCATGCCTCTCCGGTATTCAGCTGAAAATCAAGCCCTTGACGAAAGACCGCCGCGCAAGAGCCGCTGCTTCCTCACGCACTTCCCGCCGGGCGCGGCCGCTTGACATCGCATGGGTCTGAGCGAATTCTGCGATGGGGCAAATCCGGATTTTGGCATGACGACACGTGGTCACTTGCTGGCGGCGCTTGGCGTTATGGGCGTTTGCATGACGTCCGGCGGCGAATTCGCGGCCGCGGCTCAAACCGGCGGCCAAGCCGCTTGCGACGACTACCGCAACCGTCAGGCGCAATCTGACAAAAAAAGGCAGCTTAAAAAATTCGGGCGCGCGCTCGGCAATCTCGCCGGCTCGGCGCTCGAGCGCGAGACCGGCGTTTACGGCATGAGGCGGTTCGGCAATGAGGTCGGCGATATTCTGGGAGACAGCCTCGCTTCCGAGCTCAATCCCTGCGAACAGACTCAGGCGGCGGATGCGACGAAACGCGCGCTGGACGCGGAGGGAGACGGCGATTCGACGCAACAAGACTGGAAGAGCGACACGAACGCCGACGTTTCAGGCACGGCGACGGTGACCTCAACCCGCGTAGCCGCAGACGGATCGACGTGCAAAACGGTTCGCCAGACGGGATATGTCGGCGGACGGGAAATCATTGACGAGGTTGAACTGTGCCAGCGGGCGGACGGCAGTTGGGCGTAGCGCGCATGCGCCGTATTATTTGCGCGTTGTCGGGCGCCGCCGTCATGAGCGTCGAAGCCGTTCATGCGGCTTCCTGTGCGCCGCCGCCGATCGGCGTTTGGCGCGGCCTTTACGACGCCGCCCAAAAGCCGCTTCCGATGCGGTACGAAATTCAGACCACAACGGACGGAAAGCGCATCCTGCTCGCAAAAGGCGCGTTCAATACGAACGAACCCATCAGCCTTCAAAACGCGCTCGCGGGCGCTGGCCGAATTGACGAAGTGTGGCTCTATTCCGGAGGCGGAAGTTCAGCGGCCGGCATGGGTTTCGGCCGTATTCTGCGCACGCGCGGACTTGCCGTGCGCATACCGGCGGACGCGGTCTGTTTCAGCGCGTGCTCGATGGCGTTTCTCGGCGGCGCGCTGCGATCGATCGACCCTAGCGGGTATTACGGCGTGCATATGTGGAGCGCCTGGAGCGACCCGAAATATTCAGAGGAATTCATCGACAAGATCTTCGCCTATATGAACGGCGCGAAGGACCGGGCGGCGGCGACCGCCTTCGTGCGCGGCCAGATTCAGCAGGTTGAGATTGAAAACGCGGACTATGCGCGCCAGCGCGCCAACTATCTCATCGAAATGAGCGTTTCGCTGAGGCTTATGCATCCGAACACCAATACGGCGAGCGACAGCGAATATTGGATTTGTCCCGCCGAGGCGCGATCGTTCAACGTCGTCAACGTCTATTGAGACGGTCTCAGGTTTTTTTCGTCAGCGCTTCAAGGCAGGAGCAACCGCCGAGCGACAGGACGCCGCGCGCATCGAGATATTCCTCGATCGCCTCGACGATCAATTCCTGCGCGCTTTCGCCGAGTTCGGCCGCGCCGAGCGACAGGCGCATGAATTCGCGCGCCGTCAAATGCACGGTGACGCCGGCCTTGACCTCGCTCGCGCCGGCCGCGACCGGCGGCACGCTTGCGCCCGCCCAGGGTCCCGCGACCGTAACGCCGCCAAGCGCGGCGGCCGGTCTTCGCCCTTCATCTTCCGGATCCTCGACAGCCTCGAGATCGTCGAGTTCGTCGAGCACGTCTTCCTCGGCGTCTTCGGCGCTCGCATCGCCGCCGTAAAAATCATCCTTCTCGAGCGCGGCGGCGTCCTCGCTGCCGAAATTCTCGAAATAGGAGACGACCTCGTCGGCTTCCGCCTCAAGCGCCGCGATATCTTCCGGGCTCGGATTGTCCGGATAGCCGGCCTCCATGCTGCGCTCGTTGATGACGACAAGCGGCTCCGTCGGCGCGGGCGCGGGCGTTTCGCTCTTCGCCTCGGCGGCTTTCGCCGGCTTCGGCGGATCCTCGGCTTTTTTCGGGGCGGGCGCTTTGGGCTTTTCCGCGGGCGCGGCTTTCGCCGCTTCGTTCTTCGGCGCGGCCTGAGGTTCGGCCTTGCGCTTCGCGCCGGCGGCGGCGTCGCTTTCCTTTTTCGCCTTGCGTGTCGGTTCGAGCGTGAAGGCGACCGTTTCTTCTGCGGGATCTTCGATCGGGGAGTTTGACGGGGCGGCGAAGCCCTTGCGCGCAAGCAGGCCGGAGGTCAGCGCGGCGAAGCGACTTTCGGTCTTGCTTTCGCCTGCTTGCGCACCTGCGTTGCGTTTCATCTCAGCCTGCGTGGTCGGTCATTTCTCTATTGCGCGGCGCGCCGTCCGAAAGGACGGCTTTGCGCGGCGATCGTCGCGGGATTGGGTTCTTCGCTTGCGCGGTAACCGCCTTCAGCGCGCTTCAGGCGTTGATCGAGATATTGCCAGAGTTCGCTGATCTCCTGCGCGGATTTGCAATAGGGATCGATTTCCATGACGGTGCGCCCGTCGATCATCGCGGCGGCGTAGTCGACGCGATGATGGATGACGGTCGGCGCGACGGTGCCGTGCTGCGACAGGGCGATCGCCGCTTCCGACGTGATGCGCGCTTTCGGCGTCGCGCCGTTGACGACGAAGACGAGCTGTTTGTTGCGCGCCTGGGCGATGTCGACGGTCGGGCCGACAGCGCGAAGATCGTGCGGGCTTGGGCGCGTCGGCGCGACGACGAGATCGGCGAAGTTGACGACTTCCGAAATCGCCCGTGTGACCGCCGGCGGCGTGTCGATGACGACAAGCTTGAAGCCTTCGTCGCGCGCGCGGTCTAGATCATGAAAGAGGTTTGAAAAAACCGACTGGATGAACGCAGGGTTCGGGTCCTGCCGCACGTTCCACCATTTCGCCAACGACCCTTGCGGGTCAGTGTCGATCAGCGCCACGGGCCCCGCCCCGGCGCGTCCGGCTTCCACCGCAATGTGGCCCGACAAGGTGGTCTTGCCGGATCCCCCTTTTTGCGATGCGAAAACGATTACACGCATCGACGCCAGCATGCGTCCTCCAAGAATTCCTTCGCGGGCTTGTCGCCCCTCTCCGCATCATTGCGCATGAGCCGTTAAGGCTGCGCGAGGAACGCGCGTCGAATTGTACGGATAATTTTACTAAAACTGCACGAATGCGACGCGGAAAAAAAGACGCCGGAAGCAGCCTAGATACGCAAGGCCGCAACCGGCGCTGGAAGCGTTATGACCGAAATCGTTTAATTGCGGATTAAAGCCGGCGGCGCTCAGACAATCCCGTCTTCAAGACCGAGAAGGCGCGTGACATGCGCGATGCGCGGATTGCCGTCCCAGTCCCAATAACGCAGGACCGCTCGGGCGTAATCGCGCGCCATCGAATCGAAAATGCCGAGCAGCTGTTCGGCGTGTTCGGGTTTTAGCGGATTGTCGGCGTCCTGGCGGCTGACAAGCGCGAAGAATTCCTGGCGCGGCATGCCGAGGCTTTTGCACATCACCGCGAAAGGCTCGGCGCCCGGATCGCGAAGAATGCGCGCGACGAGTTCTCTCGACACGCCGGCGATCATGCCGACCGCCTGGATGATTTCCTGCGCCGGGTATTTCCGTGCGGCGGCGAGCGTCTTGATGACGACGTCCATCGACACCGGCTCGCCGTTGACGCCGCGCGGACGATGGCGGCGGTCGAGCATGATCAGGATTTCCTTGACCAGCGGATCGACGGTTTCGCCCTTGAATATGCGCGTGTAAAGCTCCTGCAGCGAATCCTGGATGATGGAGCGGTCGAGCGCGAAACGGGCGAGGATGCGCTTGCGGCTGTCGCCGTCGGCCCACCAGAACATCATGAAGCCGTGCGCCGGTTCAAGCTCGCGCCGACGCAGCAAGAGCGACTGAACCTCCGGATCGCTCGCCGAGCGGCTGACGAGAAAGTCGATGGCGGTCGGCGAGAACTGGAATTCCTCGCGGCGCAGAAGAAGCTTGATGACGTCGGCCTCGGCGAATTCCAACAGAACATCGGCGAGCGACGCGGTGAGATCGATACGGCGCGCGATCAATTCGCGATGCGCGGCGACGCCGGCGCGGGCGCATTCGATCAGGATCGCTTCCGGGATCGGGTCGATGCGGCGGATGATCGGCGCGGCGACGCGCGGTTCGTCGAGCAGCAGCGCGCGAACGAGCGCATTCGGCGATTCGGGCACGCGCGCGACGCGCTGAGCCACTTCAAGCCGCAGGTTCTGATCGACCTTGTCGAGGATCTGCAACATGATGTCGGCGACCAGCGAGCGTTCATTCGAGGACAGCCGGGCGGCCGGCAGCACGACGATGTCGGCGAGTTTCCTGACCATCGTTTCGCAGGGCGTGTGCCCGCGCGGCGCCTCCTCGGCGATATCCGGCGCGCTCAAGGCGGCGTCCTCGGCGGCTGGTTCCTGCGTCGACATCCTTCACCCTCAGATCGGAAGTCCCCGGGCGGGGAACCGCGATCTAACAGCAACACCGTTAACCGGGATTGAAGACCGGGACGCCGGTTCGGGGAGACTCGGCCCCGGCGGCCTGCTAGGGTCACCTTTCGTTAGGAAATCGGGGAATGGCCTTGTTGAAACCCTTGTTGTTCGCCGCCGGTTGCGCCGCGCTCGCCGCCGGTTGCGCCGCCGATTCAGGCCTCTCCGAGGATCCCGCCTTCGTCTCCGGCTACGGCGACGGCTGCGCCACGGCGAACGAGCAGGAAAAGAGCTTTTCGACCAAGCGCGTGCGCGACGCCTATCTGTTCGAGAATGACCGCGCCTATCGCGCCGGCTGGCGCCAGGGCTGGCAGCAATGCCAGTCGCCCTATCGCCAGACTGACGACGGCGGACGCATCCTCGGCAATGAGGACGACTTTTAGACTTTCATGCGGCCGAGCCGCAGCGAATTGACGATTACGGAAACGGAACTCGCCGACATCGCCGCGGCGGCGATCATCGGACTCAAAAGAATCCCGAAAACGGGATAGAGCGCGCCGGCGGCGATCGGCACGCCGGCGGCGTTGTAAAAAAACGCGAAAAACAGATTCTGGCGAATATTGCGCATAGTCGCTCGGGAAATTTTCCGCGCGCGCGCAATGCCGGCGAGGTCGCCCTTGACGAGCGTCACGCCGGCGCTCTCGATGGCGATGTCGGTTCCCGTCCCCATGGCGACGCCGACATGCGCCGCTGCGAGCGCGGGCGCATCGTTGACGCCGTCGCCGGCCATGGCGACGATAGCGCCTTCGCCTTTCAAGCGTTCGACGACTTTCGCCTTTTCTTCGGGAAGGACGTCCGCCTCGACTTCCGCAATGCCGAGACGGCGCGCAACAGCCTCAGCCGTCAGCCGATTGTCGCCGGTCAACATGACGATCCTGACGCCTTCCTTGCGCAAAAGAGCGAGCGCTTGAGGCGTCGTTTCCTTCACCGGATCGGCGATGGCGAGAACGCCGAGCGCGCGGCCGTTCGCAGCGACATAAACCGCTGTTGCGCCGTCGCGTCGGCGCGCTTCGGCGGCGGCGGCGAGCGCGGATATGTCAATGCCGAGTTCGCGCATATAGCGCTCGGCGCCGATGGCGACGCGAACGCCGGCGACAACGCCGATGACGCCCTTGCCGGTCGGCGAGTCGAAATCGTCCGGTCGTTCGACCGCTATGCCTTCTTCCTTCGCCGCGGCGACAATCGCCTGGGCGATCGGGTGCTCGCTCGCCGATTCAACGCTGGCGGAGAGGCTAAGAACCTCGCGCCGGTCCGCGCCGTCGCGCAAATCGACCCCGACAAGGGCGGGTTTTCCTTGCGTCAGCGTGCCGGTCTTGTCGACGACGAGCGCCGTCACTTTTTCCAGCGCCTCTATCGCTTCGGCGTTCCTGATAAGAACCCCTGCGCGCGCGCCGACGCCGACGCCCGCCGTGATCGCCATCGGCGTCGCCAGCCCGAGCGCGCAGGGACACGCAATGATGAGCACCGAGACGGCGGCGATGAGCGCATAGCTCAAGGCGGGCGACGGTCCGAAAACCGACCAGAGGATGAAGGCTGCAAGGGCGACGAGTATCACCGCCGGCACGAACCAGGCGGAAACGCGATCGGCGAGATTCTGGATCGGCGCGCGGCTTCGCTGCGCGGCGGCGACAAGCGCGACGATCCGCGCAAGCATTGTCTCCTCGCCGATGCGCGTCGCCTTGACGACAAGCGCGCCGGTCTGATTGAGCGTGCCGCCGATCACATGATCGCCGACAGTCTTTGCGACCGGCATCGACTCGCCCGTCACCATCGATTCATCGACGGAGGAACGCCCCTCGACGACATCGCCGTCGACAGGAATCTTCTCGCCCGGCCGAACGCTCAGGCGATCGCCGATAAGGACGGCCTCTAGCGGAATTTCTTCTTCATCGCCGCCATCGCCGATGCGGCGCGCCGTTTTCGGCGCGAGATTGAGCAGCGCGCGCACGGCGTCGCCGGTTCGCTCGCGCGCGGCGAGCTCCATCACCTGTCCGAGAAGGACCAGCGCAATGATGACGGCGGCGGCTTCGAAATAGACGGCGACCGTCCCATGCATGGTCTTGAATTCAGCGGGAAACAGTTGCGGCGCGAGCGTCGCGATCGCGCTGTAGATCCACGCGACGCCCGTCCCGAGCGCAATCAGCGTGAACATGTTGAGGTTCATTGTTCTGATCGACGACGCCGCGCGAACGAAAAACGGCCAGCCGGCCCAGAAAACGACCGGCGTCGCCAGCGCCATTTGAAGCCATGGATTGACACTCGGCGCGATAAGTCGATCGACGCCCAGAAAATGTCCGCCCATTTCGATCGCGAGCAAGGGCGCGGCGAGGATGGCGGCGACGATGAAGCGCCGCTTCATGTCTTTCAGTTCTGGATTTTCGCTTATGTCAGCGCTCGGCGTCATCGGTTCGAGCGCCATGCCGCAGATCGGACAGGAGCCGGGGCCGTCCCGAACGATTTCAGGATGCATCGGACAGGTCCATTTCGATCCCGGCGTCGCTTCCCGATCTGGCGCGGATGACGCCGCCCCTGAATGCATATCGCCGGAGCAACAGGAATGCGCGCGCGTTTTCAGGTAACGCTCGGGCGCCGCAATGAATTTTGCGCGGCAGGACGCGCTGCAAAAGAAGCGTTCCTCGCCGCCATGCGATGCGCGGTGGGGCGTTTCAGCGCTGACGCGCATGCCGCAAACGGGATCGACATAAGGCTTGTCGGCCGATTTTCGATCGTCCATTTCTTTCCCAGCATCCTCTCGCAACGAGCGCCGCTATTCGCGCCGTCTCAGAACCAGAAGCGAAAGCCGGCGATGAAAGACGTCGAACCGGCCTCATCGCCGGCAGCGCGGGCGTAGTCCGCCGTATCGCCAAGGCTGCGCGTCCAGGAAACGCCGATATAGGGGGCGAATTCCCGCCGGATTTCGTAGCGAAGCCGCAATCCCGCTTCAACGGTTGAAAGTCCGGCGCCGGTTTCAAGGTCGGGAATATCCTGAAAAGCGAAATTCAATTCGGCGCGCGGCTGCAGGATCAGCCGCTGCGTCAGCAGCAGTTCATATTCAGCTTCAATCCGCGCGGTGACGTCGCCGTGTCCGCTGACGAAAGCCGCCGCGTCCACTTCAAAAAGATAGGGCGCCAAACCCTGGACGCCGACGACGCCGTAAGTGCGATCTTCGAACGGCGCGAAATCATGACGCACGCCGGCCTGCAAATCCCAGAAAGAGCCGACGGCGCGCGAATAAAGCGCCTGCACTTCAGCTTCCTCGAATTCGTCGGCGGAAAAATCATATTCGCCTTCGGTCTTCACCCAGAATTTATTGATGTCGCCGCCGTAATAGCCCTGCGCATCCCAGAGAAAGACCGGGTCGCCGTCATTCGACCGGTACTCGAGGCGTTCGCCTTCGACATAGAAGACCGTCGCGCCGCCGTGATGATCACCCATATGGGCGCGCACGGCCGCCGTCTCTTCCGGATTGACGACGTCCTGCGCGTTTGCGGCGCTTGCTGCAAGAACGAATATGATGGGCAGAAACTTTCGCATCAGTGATGGCCCTCATGCGATTTTTCTTCCGATTTATCCGCGCCATGTCCCTCATGCGCCGCGTTGGTTTTTTCGCCGCCATGCATTTTATGGTCACGATGCGTGTCGCGAGCGTCAGCGCCCGCCGCCGCCATGCGATGAACTTTCACGGTCTGCATCATGCCGGCCGCCATGTGATAGAGAAGATGGCAATGAAACGCCCACTCGCCCGGCGCGTCGGCCGTCACATCGAGCGAAAGTTTTTCGCCCGGCTTGACGATGATCGTATGCTTGCGCGGCTTATTGGCGTGGTCGCCGGTGACGACGTCGAAAAACATGCCGTGCAGATGAATCGGATGATTCATCATCGTGTCGTTGACGAGCGTCAGGCGCAGCCGCTCGCCTTCATGGAATAGGATCGGCGCGTCGACATCTGAAAATTTGACGCCGTCGAAGGACCACATATAGCGCGCCATGTTGCCGGTGAGATGCAATTCGATCTCGCGACCCGGCGCGCGTTGGTCAGGATTTTCCTCCAGGCTTTGCAATTGCGCGTAGGTCAAAACGCGATGGCCGACATTCTCAAGACCGATGCCGGGATCGGCGAGACGGTTCGTCGGCGTTTCAGCGACCATGTCGACGCCGACGCCGGTCGGGTGATTATGCGCCTGCGCTTGTGCATCGCCATCCATCGCGCCATGCCCCATGGCGCCGTGATCCATCCCGCCATGGTCCATCGCGCCGTGATCCATTTCCTGATCCATCGACACGGGCGTTGATGCGCCATGCGCGCCGTGCGACATCGCCATGTCGCGCATGGTGAGAACCGGGCGCTCACGCAGCGCCGGAACATCGGCCGCCATGCCGGCCCGCGGCGCCAGCGTGCCGCGCGCAAAGCCGCTGCGGTCGATCGTTTCGGCGAATATCGTATAGGCCTGATCGGCGGGCTCGATGACAACGTCATAGGTTTCAGCGACGCCGATCTGCAGCTCGTCCGTCTCGACAGGCTGGACGTTGAGACCATCCGCCTGAACGACGCGCATCGAAAGGCCCGGAATGCGGAAATTGAAAATCGTCATCGCCGCGGCGTTGATGAGACGCAACCTGACGCGCTCGCCCGGCGCGAAAAGTCCGGTCCAGTTGTCGCCCGGCCCCTGACCGTTGATGAGATAGGCGTAGACCGCGCCCGTCACGTCGGCGATGTCGGTCGGCGCCATGCGCATGCCGCCCCACATCGCGCGCTCGGCGAAGGCACTGTCAAACCCTTCATCGCCCGCATCGGCGAAAAAGTCGCCGAGCGTGCGTTTTTGAAAATTGAACGCTTCGCTCGATTTCTTCAGCTTACGGAACAGTTTTTCAGGGTTGTCGTAAACCCAGTCGCCGAGCATGACGACATGCTCGCGGTCATAGCCGACCGGATCGGCGCCTTTCGGATCTATGATGATCGGCCCGTAATGGCCGATCTGCTCCTGCAAGCCGGAATGGCTGTGATACCAGTAGGTGCCCGCCTGCTTCACCGGAAAGCGGTATTGAAAGGTCTCATGCGGGCGAATGCCGGGAAAGGAAACGCCCGGCACGCCGTCCATGCCGGCGGGCAGCAACAGCCCGTGCCAATGGATCGAGGTGTCTTCATCGAGGTGATTGGCGACGTTGATTTCGATGTCGTCGCCTTCGCGCCATCTCAACAGGGGCCCCGGAAAAACCCGATTGATGAGAACGGCGCCGCTCTCGCGCCCTTCAACGGCGACGCGCGCCTCCGACACCGACAAGTCAAAGCGCCCGCCCATCAGCGCCTCAGGCGAAACGCCCGCGGCGGCGCGCGCCCATGGCGCGATTAGGCCTGGCGCGATGAAGCCGGCCGTCATCGCCAGCGACTGGTTGAGGAATTTTCTGCGCGTCAGCATCGTTGAGCCTGTTTCGTCGCCGCAGACCTATACCCTGACAGGGTATCGGTCAATCGCACGATCGCGCGAGGGCGCTGCGCTCTTCAATCCGCGAGGCGGAGCCGTTGCCGATCGAAAACCTTCAGCACCTGCGTAAGGTCATGGCCGCGTTTGAGGATTACGCCCGTCATGGAAACGACGCTCCAGACGCCCTGCCGCCCGGCGAGCGCCGGGCGCTTTTCAACCCGATAGATCGGCGTTTCCGCCGAGCGGCGGAAAATCGAGAAGACGGCGGCGTCGCGCAAATAGTCGACCGCATAGTCGCGCCATTCGCCGGCGGCGACGAACTGGCCGTAAAGGCCGAGAATTCGTGAGAGTTCTTCGCGGGTGAACGCGACAATATCCCCTCGCGCGCCCGCCCGAAACTGATCCGGCGTCACCAACATGCAAGGGGGATTTTTCTACTTGTCGGCGCCGAGGGCAAGAGCTTTGTCAGCCCGTCATTTGTCCGGCCAACAAGCTTTCGCCGCAATTCGTCCGCCGCGCCGCCGCAATCGGCGGGCATTTTCGAGACTGTCGGACAGGCGGGGCTGCTTCGAAATTCCGGTTTTATCATCGCCCCCAGCCCCCGGGAGATCAGGCGCAGCGCCCGTCCGACGCCTTCCTTTTACGGGACGGCGCTTGACCTCGCCCTGAAAACCGCAAAGGACCGTCGGCGAGCCGCAATGAAGCGCCGATGACCGCCGCCCTTACCGTCGCCTTTCCCGTTTTCGCCGTTATCGTCGCCGGCCTTCTCGCCGGCCGGTTCAAGGTCGCGACGGCGGAAGATTCAGCCGCGCTCAATCGCTTCGTTTTCCGCTTCGGATTTCCAGCCGCGCTGTTCGCCCTGATGTCGGGCGCGACGGGTCTGACGGCGCTCGATGCGCGCATCGCCGTTTCCTACGGCGCGTCGGCGCTGTTCGTCATGGCGCTCGCTTATGTCATCGCACGCAAGATTTTCGCGCTCGATCCGCAAACGGCCGGCGCGCACGCTTTCGCCTCCGTCATCGGCAACGCGGTTTTTCTCGGCCTGCCAATTGCGCTCGGGATTGAAGGCTGGGCGCGCCCCTTCGTCACCTTGATGCTTGTCGAAGGCATTTTGATCATCGGCGTCGGCGCGGCGTTGATGGCGCCGCGCGACGCGAATGCGACAATTTCCGTCGCGCAACGCATGCTCGGCTTCATCAAAAGGCCGCTGACAAATCCGCTCGTCGCGGCCGCGCTCGCCGGGTTTGTTTTCGCCTCTCTCGGCCTGTCGCTGCCCGCCCCCGCACGCACGTTTTTTGAAATTCTCGGCCGCGCGGCGGGCCCCGTCGCGCTTTTTTCGCTCGGTCTTTTCTTCGCGACGCGCCCCGCCCCGCCGATCGGCGAGACGCTCGGCAAGACGATGGCGATCGCGCTTCTCAAAATGGCGTTGCTGCCTGTTCTTTCCTTCGCGCTCGCCGCGCTGCTTTCTGTCGATGCGGCCGCCTATAGAGGCGCGCTCGCGCTTTTCACTGTGACGCCGACCGCCGTCGGCGCCTTTGTCATGGCGAGCCAATACGGCCGCTATGTCGAGGAAACGGCGGCGGCGATCGCCTTCACGACAGCGCTGTCGATCCTCTCGATCACCGCGGTCCTCGTCGCTTTCGCCTGATGCTAGGCTCGGTTCGTCGCATCCGGCTTGCGCCGGCCGGCGTTTTTGGCAAAGCACTTTAAAATTCAAAGGTGTTTTATGACAGGCACAAGAAGAGCGTTTCTGACGACCGCCGGCGCCGCTGTCGTCATCATCGGCGCGGGCGCGGGCGGATGGGCGCTGACGCGCGCGCCGAAAAAAGCGCGCGAGCCGTGGTCCGCTGCGGGAAAAAGCTTTGGCGATGCGCGGCTCGACGCCCTCGCCTACGCCATCCTCGCGCCCAATCCTCACAATATGCAGCCATGGCGCATCCGCCTTGACGGCGATGACGCGCTGACGGTTTACGCCGATTTATCGCGCATGCTTCCCGAAACCGATCCGCCGAACCGGCAGATCACGATGGGCTTCGGCTGTTTCCTTGAACTTTTAAAACAGGCGGCGGCGGAAAAAGGAATGCGCGCCGAGGTGACGCCGTTTCCGCAAGGCGAGCCGCAACCTTTGCTTGACGAACGGCCGATCGCATCCGTGCGATTTGTTCCTGATGCTGATGTTCAGCGCGATCCGCTTTTCGCCGCCGCACTCTCGCGACGCACCAATCGCGCGCCGTTTGAGAACCGCGCCGTCGAGCGCGCATCGCTTGACCGAATTCTCGCCGCCGCGGGCGATAGCGTCTCGGCGCGCGCCGTCACAGACCCCCAGCCTGTCGACGCGCTCAAAAACCTCGCGCGCGAGGCATGGGAGACCGAATGGTCGCTCGACCATACGCGCCGCGAGTCGATCAACGTGACCCGCATCGGCAAAGCCGAGATCGATGAATCGCCCTGGGGTCTCGCGCTGGCCGGACCGTTGATGGATGCGCTTGGCGCGGCGGGCGTCATGACGCGCGAGCAGATGGATGCGCCCGGGAAAGCCGCCTATGAGCAGTCGATCGCGTTCTACAACAAGGCGATCGATACGGCCGCCGGGTTTCTCGCCTTGTCGAGCGCGACGAATACGCGCCTTGATCAGCTCGCCGCCGGCGCCGCCTGGACGAGGATGCAGCAGGCGGCGACGCTTGACGGCGTCGCCTGCCATCCTTTGAGCCAGGCGCTGCAGGAATTTCCGGAAATGGCGGGCCCTTACGCGCGCGCGCATGAAATGCTGGCGCATGCATCCGGCGCGACCGTTCAGATGCTGGCGCGGATCGGCTACGCCGACGCGCCGCCGCCGGCGCCGCGCGAAGCGATGACGTCAAAACTCGTTACGGCGTGACGCAGATCGGCGTTTCGGCGTCGACATCGGGCCGCTTCAGCTCTTTCGCCGCGGCGCGGATTCTCGGCGCATAGTCCGTATAGGCGGCGCGCTTCCAGTCGGCGAGACCTTCCCCGCCGAGCGCGGCGATCATCGCCGTTTCAGAGCGGGTGATGGCGGCCGCGGCTTTCGCTTCGCTTTGCGGAAATCCGGCGCCCGTCTTGTACATCATGGCGACGTGATAGAGCGACACAGGATCGCCCGAGAGCGCCGCCCGACAGATCGTCGCGCGCGTTTCAGCATTCGACAGCGTCGTCGTCGGCGGCTCGTTGGCGCTCATTTTCATGCGGGCGACCGCCGCGCGCGTCGTCGGGCCGTAATCATTGTCCGGCCCGTTCAGAAACTGGACGTGGCCGAGGGATTCAAGCGCGAATTGCAGCGCCGTCGTCAGCGCGCCGCTATCGGCCGGCATGACGCCGTCATCGTCCGAAGGAATCGTGAAATCGACGAGACGGCGGAGCGCCGCGGCGTTTTCAAGCTCGACAAGTCTCGTTTCAAGCGCGGCGAGACGATCGGGCCGCGTGCGCAGAAGGCGCTGTTTTTCAAGCGCGGCGACGCGGCGATCGGGGCCTGACAAGGCCGCGGTTTTTTCCATCGCGATTTTCGGCAGATCATAGCCGTCGGCCTCCGCCGCGCCGTATACGCCTTCCGCTTCAGCGCTGCGCCAGCTTTCGGATGCGGCGCTCCAGGCGGCGGCTTCGAATTCTTTCGAGGCGCCGAAGGCCGAGCAGGAAGAAAGTTCCGCAAGCTTCAACAGGCCGACTTGCCCCATCCGCGACAGCTGATCGGAAAGATCCTCGCGCGCGGCGGCGAGATCGATCCTGCTCGCTTCGTTGCGCAGCCGCTCGCTGCGTTCTGCGAGCAGCGCATATTGCTCCTGACGGTATTCGATGAAATCGCGCTCGCGCCAATTGAGCTTTTCTTCTTTCTTGAGGCCGCCGAAACGACGGAAGGAAATATTCGCATCCTCCTTCAGCGCGCGCAGCCGCAAATCGCGACGATCATGCGCAGGGGTGTTTTCCGCCTCGCAGAGCGCAAAGGTCGTCCAGCGCACGGCGTAGCGAATTTCAGCCGGCGTCATTTTTTCGGTCTTCGCGCCGGACGGGAAGGCGCATTGCGCGATCGCCATCTGCGCATGCGGATCGCCGCCGAGCGCGGCCCATTCAAGAAGGACGTGATCCTCAAGCGCGTATTGAGATGCGCAAGGTTTTTCCTTGCCGGCGAAAGCCGGCCCCGCCATCAGCCCCAACGCAATGAACGCCCCGAACGCAAGACGAACCACGAAAGCCCCCTCTCGACGCTTAGCCCTATCGAGGCCCCCTCGGCCCCGACCGGCGGGAGTTTAGGCGGTCCGGAAGCGCCAGCCAATGAAAAATTGGCGAA
>CALAZI010000121.1 GCA_937895955.1 uncultured Alphaproteobacteria bacterium
TCTTTGTAGCGGCCCGCTCGGCCCGCGCAATGACGCCTTTCACCGCATCGAAAACGAGTTTCGGGAACTGCAATTCGAGGAAATGCGTGCCGCCCCGGACATGGCGGAACTCGACATCGGCTTGAGGCCCGAAATGGCTCTTGAGGGTTCGGGCGTCGTCCATGCCGACAAGATGGTCAGCATCGCCATGGAGGATCGTCACCGGCGCAGTCACCTCATTGAGGCGCGCGAAAAGGGGGCCGATCTGGGCGCGGCGGCCGGCGACTTCTTCGAGCGAGTAACCAAGCGTGCGCGGCAACACCGATTTGACGGCCGGCGTTTCGCCAAGAGCGATGAAAGGATGAACCCAGCCGCGCGGCTCATTGATCAGCGCAGCCACCGTAACGGCGCCTTTCACCTCAGCCGGCCGGTCGACCAGCGCCTTCAGCGCAAGCTCGCCGCCATAGGAAACGCCGAGCGCGATGATTTTCTTGTCGCTTTCAAAAAACGGCGTCGCCGCCGCGATCTGATCCTCGAAATCGAGATAGGCGCGGGCGTGACCGCGGCCATAGCCGGGACGCGCCAGCAGAACGACTTCAAGATCGTCCGGCGCGTTTCGGAGCATCCGCTCAAAAAGGTATTTCCGCGCCGGCGTCCCCGGAAACATGACGACGCGCCATTCCGAGTCGCGTTCGGCGATCCACGCCTGATTTTTGATCGGTGTCGAGAGCGGCGCATCATAGGTGATTTCGCGGTAATGGTTCATGGGCGATCATCGGAATCATTTTGTTTTGGCAATAATATTGGGTCGCCTGGCGGCTTTACAAATCGAATATTTGCAGCTGCGGTATTAATTTTGATGGCATAAGCTCGTTGCGCTTTAACCTCGTCAGTTTCATCATCTGACTCTGCACTTTCGGGCGCACCTGCTCGAACATCAACATTATATCCCTCATCAATTCTATATGCCAATTCGAGAAGTGCTTTGACGACCGCAGTTTTCAATTCTTTTCTGCGACCCTCTTCAACTTCTGGCGGATTGGCGTCAAATATTTCGTCAACATGCCCTTTCACGCCATCCTCCATGACCTTATTGGCGTGATCTTCGATTCCCTTTAGGGTTTCCTCAGGCACATTCAAATTTTTCAATTGGTTGTGCTGTATTCTGATGTCTAAAACATTCTTGTACAACGCAACGATTCGTTCCAAAGCAACCGCTAAAAAAGCAGCTACTTGCGGTGCCAGATCCAGAAATAGCGATAAATCGCTAGATGAAATCTGGTTGATCTTTATGCGTTCCGTCTCGCCCGTGGAGAATTCGTAAAATACCTTCAGAATTTGGTCCAATTTACGAATTTCAACGCCAAAATTTGCAAGTTCATTTTGGACTGCCTCACGTGGAATAAAGACGCTCACCTCGGCTGCGCCGAAACGCAAATTGTCTTCTTCAATGTCAAAGTGAACTAAAGCAGCCGAAAGTTGTTGCAGATGGTTTAAATGCTCCTGCAATTTATCTCTTATAGAAGTGATTTCGGTCAACGCTACTGCGGGTGTGATTTGATTTCTTTCGAAAATTGCATCTACTGTCTTAGAAAGTGCATCTCCAAAAAAATAGCTGAGGCCTAGGTCAACTACCATTTTTCGAAATGTGGGGGATAAGTGATCAATTTCTATTGATTTCAGGCGATCTGCGAGCGTAGATCGAGCATTATGCAGGTTTTGTTGTGCCCCTGCGTCGTTCGGTGAATTGACCAAATTTTGAAGTTGATTAATTAAATTCGAAAGCAGCTTTATGATCTGCTTCGCCTGAAACTCTTTAACAAGTTTCGATGCTAAATAATGCAATCGTTCTGCGTTCATATTATCCCCCTAGTCGCTTCTTACCACCACGCTTCCGGCCTAGCCGTGAAATTCGCGGCCTGTTCGAGCGCGTACATGCCTTTGAACATTGTTTCTTCGTCAAAGGGCTTGGCGATCAGTTGCAGGCCGAGCGGCAGGCCTTTTTCGTCGAGCCCCGCCGGCACGGACGCGCCCGGCAATCCGGCAAGATTCGCCGTCACGGTGAAGACGTCATTGAGATACATCTGCACCGGATCGTCCGACTTCTCGCCGAGCGCGAAGGCCGCCGACG
>CALAZI010000122.1 GCA_937895955.1 uncultured Alphaproteobacteria bacterium
CGACGACGACAAGCGCAGCGCCGCGGTTCTTCGCCGCAAGAATGGCGTTCGACAAGGCGACCTCGCCTTCGGAATCAAGATTCGAATTGGGCTCGTCGAGAACGATAAGCGCCGGATCGCGAAACAGAGCGCGTGCGAGACCAATCCGCTGGCGCTGACCGACGGAAAGCCTGTGACCGCGGTCGCCGACATCAGTTTCAAAACCATCGGGCAAGTTAAGGATCAGCTCGAACGCGCCAGCGGCCTGAGCGGCGGCGACGATCTCATCATCTGTGGCGCTCGCATCGAACCGCGCAATGTTCTGCGACACCGTTCCGGCAAACAGCTCCGTCTCCTGCGGCAGGTAGCCGATAAAGCGGCCGACATCATCGCGCGGCCAGGAGAGAAGATCAGCGCCGTCGAGCCTTACTTCGCCGGCGACAACGCGTTCAACGCCGACCATTGCGCGCGCCAGAGTCGATTTTCCGGCGCCGGAGGGGCCGATAATGCCGAGCGCCTCGCCGGGCTTTATTTCAAGCGTGACGCCTTTGACGATCGGCTTCTTGGCGAGGGACGGCTGAACGTAAACACGCGTCAGCTTAAGCTCGCCCTGCGGGGCGGGCAGCGAAATCTTGTCTGCCTGTTTCGGCGCCGTCGATAGAAACTTCTCAAGCCGTTTCCAGGCGGCGAAAGCCGCGCCGATGACTCGCCACTGCCCGATCGCCATTTCAATCGGCGCAAGCGCGCGGCCTGTGATGATGGACGCTGCGATCATGACGCCAGGCGTAGTCTGGTGCGCAATCACCAGTAACGCGCCGACGCCGAGAATGAGCGATTGCAAAAACATGCGGCTGGCTTTCGTCGCGGCGCCGAACATATTAATCGAATCGGCCGCTTCCGCGTTGGAAGCAATCGTCTTCGAGGAATGTGCAAACCACATTGCGCGAACCGCGCCGCGCATGCCCATTGCATCAGTAGCGGAAGCGTTGCGCAAAATAGCCGCCACAGCCGCATCGCCTGCCGCCCCGGATTCAAGCGCATCGGCCAGAAATTTACGCGATGCGCGTTCATTTACGACCGCCATTGCAATCAACGCGGCGGCGCCGATGAGCGCCGTAATCCCGAGTGCCCAATGCAACATGAAGACGATCAGTAGGTAGAGCGGCGCGAATGGCGCATCAAAAAATGACGTGATCGCTGACGAGCCGACGGCTTGTCGAATGGTCCTCAAATCTTTCAGCGGCGCGTCGCCTCCCTGCCCGCCGGAATGACGCGCACCTTCAACCGCGGCGTTGAAAGCTGAATCCGCAAGCTTGGCGTCGAATAGCGCCGCGGCGCGTGAGACAAGCGCGGTGCGAACGAAATCGAGCAGGCCCATGCCGGCGTAAAGGCCGACAATCAGCAGCGTCAGTACGGCAAGCGTCGGCAAGCTGCGGCTCGACAGGACCCGATCGTACAGCTGGAGCATGTAAATCGGGCCGGTCAGCATCAAAAGATTGACCCCGGCGGAGAAGATCGCAGCGCGCATGACGAGCGGTCGCGCGGCCGCGACGCCGTTCCGCATCTCCTCCGACAAGGTTAAATCCTGTTTCAAGCGGCGACCGCTCCTAATTCAACAGCTTTGGAGTGCTTCTCCCCAAGGAAATCTACAAACACAATAGCTAAGACTGTCTAAGCAAAGTCAGCCGCCATCAAGATGTCGGGTGGACGCAACACATTGATTTTCCTCTCTTTGGCGACGCGTTGCGAGCCTTAGCGCGCATCCTTGCCGCAAACTTAAACTTATCGACGCAAATCGGCAAGCAAGTCATTGAAAAGCATGAGAAAATTATCATCAAGACACGACCGCCCTGTCGGTGACTCGGCGCCAGTTCGTTCCATCGGAAAAAGCTAACACCGCCCCGCCAACATCGTCTGACACGAAGATCACCTGTCCGGCCGACCCTGCGGACGGCAATGCGGCCTTGGCGTACGCCTTCAGTCGGAGGGCGCCGTCAACATCGAGGCGGCAAACGGGAGCCGTAACGCCAATCCCAACCCGGAGCGCCGAGGTGATGCGAATCGCCTCCTTCATCATCGTGCCCTGCCGGACGGCAAACGCAAGAGACGTGTCAAACGCAACCTCGCGGATCGCGGCGATACGGGCCGCGTTGATTTGCGCGCCGTCGCCTGTTTCGCCGGCTTTGAAGAAAATGCCGGCGAAGCTGTTCGTTACGTTATCTACGCCGTTTTCGATCGTTAGTTCCTGCTGAAACGGGGTGTATGCGGCGACGCCGTTAAAACTGCTCGTCCAAAGATCGACGCCGTTTTCATCGGCGACATGCAATCTCGATCGCGGCGAGGAGCAGCCGGCGCCGATATTGCCGTTATTCTTCTCGACCGTGAGCGCGTCGATCCAGGTCGCGCCGTCAGGACTTAATTTCAGCGAGAGGTCGTCGCCGCCGCTCAATCCAATTTCAGCGCGCCCCGAAAAATCGTTCTGGAAAACGACGCTGGCCGTATTCGCTTCAGACGCCTTGTTTATGATTTGGCGCGCATCGCCCGTTCCCGGCGTCACGTCATCATGCGACAAAAGCGACGCGTCCGATTTGACGGAAAGCCTGTTCGTTGCGTCGGCCGTCGCATTGACGCCGAATACAGCTGCGCCCGTTGCGGCGGCGCCGACCTCTTCATTCCACACCGCGCCGTTAAAGACGTAAAAAGCGCCTGCATCCTCTACAAAAGCGCGCCAGCCGGCGCGCGGCGCAAGCTCAAGCCATTCGCCGTCCTGATATGCTGCGACGGACGCCGCGGCGAATGCCGACCATGCGGCGCCCGACGGCGAAGCCGCCAGAATGTAGCTTTCGCCATCGGCCGGCGACGCCGGTTCAGTCGCAATAGCGGCGGATTTGACGCTTAGCTGCACGAGCGCATCGAGACGACGGAATGACTCGTTGGCGGCGACATGCTTTTGCGCCTGTTGCGGCAGAATATAGGAAAGGCCGAGACGCGGCGATTGAGACATGGGAGGGCTCCTTTACGCGTTTACAAAAGCGTCAAGACGCGGCGTGACGCATGAACAACGTACGGCCTCCCGAGAAGTGTAGGATAAGTATCAAAGGCGTATATTTTCCAAAGACTTATGCGCACTTAATCAAATAAGAGAGATTAGGCGCTGAATTTCGCCTGAAACGGGAAGCGTGCAATATCGATTATCGCAGCTTCCTCGAAAGCTTTGACATTGAGATTGTTCTTTTCGCGCCCAAAAGGCGCAATGATGTCGCCAATGATGTCGGCTTGGCGGCGATTACGACGCTGAATGCGGCGCCTTAAGGCGAGCGTTATCCCGGTTCGCCAGAAACCAGTCGACCGTTTCGCGGACGCCGCCTTCAAGATTTATTGTCGGCGTCCAACCGAGCGATTTGAGCTTGTCGCCGGACATCAATTTACGCGGCGTTCCGTCCGGCTTTGTCGGATCGAAACGGAGCGCGCCTTTAAGGCCGACAGCATCCATCACGATTTCGGCGAGTTCGCGGATCGTGACATCAACGCCCGATCCGACATTGACATGGTCGTAATCTGAATAATTCTTAAGAAGAAAAACCAGCCCGTCCGCGCAGTCGCGGACATGCAGGAACTCGCGTCGCGGCGCGCCGGTGCCCCAGATTTCTATTCCGTCTTCACCCGCCTCCTTGGCGGCGACCGCCTTGCGGATAAGCGCCGGAAGGACGTGGCTGGTCTCCAAATCGAAATTGTCGTTCGGCCCGTAAAGGTTTGTCGGCATCGCTGAAATGAAATCCGCGCCATATTGCTTGCGGTACGCCTGGCATAATTTGATGCCGGCGATTTTCGCGATCGCATACCACTCATTCGTCGGCTCGAGCGCGCCTTCGAGCAGCGCTGATTCCGGAATCGGCTGCGGCGCGAATTTTGGGTAAATGCACGATGATCCGAGAAACAAGAGTTTCTGAACGCCGGCGTCGAACGCCGCGCGAATAAGGTTCGCCTCAATCATCAGATTATCGTAAAGAAACGCCGCCGGCGCGACGTTGTTAGCGTGAATGCCGCCGACTTTCGCCGCGGCGACGATGACTGCATCCGGGCGATGCGACATCATCCATTTTTCAACGTCCGCCTGTCGCGTCAGGTCAAGATCCGATCGCGACGCCGTCAGGATTGCGCCGCACTCCTCCTGCGCAAGACGCTCCACGATCGCCGCGCCGACCATGCCGCGATGGCCGGCGACAAAAATGCGTTTGCCGGCAAGCGTATAAGGAACTGAACCGCCTTCGCCCATTTGCGTCACTTGATTTCCGCAAGATCGCCCGCGACCATTTCCCGGACAAGCTCGTTAAATCCTGTTTTGTGGACCCATCCGAGTTTCTCGCGCGCTTTCGCCGGATTCGCCAGCAACTGGTCGACTTCCGTCGGACGGAAATAGGTCGGGTCGACACGCACAAGCGTGCGTCCGGTTTTCGAATCCACGCCCGTTTCCTCGACGCCTTTTCCTTGCCAAGCGATCTCGACGCCGATTTCGCGAAAAGCAAGCTCGACGAATTCGCGAACTGAGTGCATTTCGCCGGTGCCGAGCACGTAATCGTCCGGCTTATCCTGTTGGAGTATGAGCCACATGCCCTCGACATAATCGCGCGCATGACCCCAATCGCGCTGGGCGTCGAGATTGCCTAGATAAAGCGTTGATTGACTGCCTTTACGGATGGCGGCGACGGCGCGCGTGATCTTGCGCGTAACAAACGTCTCGCCGCGCATCGGACTTTCGTGATTGAATAGAATCCCGTTCGATGCGTGAATGCCGTAAGCCTCGCGGTAGTTGACGGTGATCCAGTAGCCGTAAAGTTTCGCCGCGCCATATGGCGAGCGCGGATAGAAAGGCGTTGTCTCAGACTGCGGTACTTCCTGCACCAGGCCGTAAAGTTCGGATGTCGACGCCTGATAAAAGCGCGCCTTGTCCTCCATTTTGAGGATGCGCATGCCTTCCAGCAGACGGAGAACTCCGATCGCGTCAGAGTTTGCGGTGTATTCCGGCGTTTCAAAACTGACCTGAACGTGGCTTTGCGCGCCAAGATTGTAAATTTCCGTCGGCTGCGTCTCTTGCAGAATGCGAATTAGATTCGTCGAATCGGTTAGATCGCCGTAATGAAGATAGAAATTTGTCGATCGCTCGTGCGGATCTTGATAAATGCCATCGACGCGCCCGGTGTTGAAGGACGAGGAACGCCGTTTGACGCCGTGCACGACATATCCCTTGGCGAGAAGCAACCGCGCGAGATACGCGCCGTCCTGTCCCGTTACTCCCGTAATCAATGCGACTTTCGTCACCGCCCGCAATCCTCCGTCGATCTAATCGAAAACCGGGCCCTTTTTGAGCATTTTCGAGCCGAAGGCAATCAGCCCGTCGCGCCTGCGGCCCGATACGCCTTGATCCGGGCCGGACGGACCGGGCAATCGACAAATGAGGACGCGCCTGATCGGCCGAGCCAGGAGGCGGCAAGGGGCTCATAGCGATGATTTCGACGGGAGCTGACCGCGGTGATATCGTTGGAGCCGCGTTGATTATGTGTAGCGGGCTGGAACAGGGTTGGTTTGCGACGTAATTCTCGGCGGAAAATTCGCCTGGGCGCCGATCACGCCTCAACCGGATTTCAGGCGAAGCGCCCTCACGCAGGCCAGGCGCATTTCCACAAGCTTAGCGGTTCGGATTCGTCAGCCGCTTTTGATCGCCTTGCAAAGGCTGACAATCTCAAAGCATCTTGCTTTGAAACAGGCGAGTGATCACCATTTGACATTCTGACGAAAAGGCCCGTCCCGCTTTACGAAAGCGAGATCTAATTGGCCAAGCGCGCCGTCGCTAGGCCGATACAAGCCATCGAGCAAATCATACAGAACGAAATTGCGCTCATTCATGTATCGAATGATTTCGTAAATATCCGGGTGATGCGGCCCCCAAAATCGGAATAACGACGCCTCGACGATGACGACGCTCGCCTTATCCAGCGTCTTTTCACCGCCCTTTAACACATAAAGATCAGCGCCTTGACAATCCGTCTTTATTAAAAGGTCGCCATTGATCGTTTTCTCGCTGAGGACGTCATCAAGCGCATGAACCTGAACGTTGACTAGATCGGAATCTCTTCCTTTTCGCTTATGCATCATCGATGATCCGAATTGATCGGGATGTCGAAGCAGCGTGCGCTCGCTTTCTTTCTCCATCAACGCGCAATGATAAATTTCATGCTTGTAAGGCTTCATTGTTTCAGCCAGCGCCGCATGAAAATCAGGCAACGGTTCGAAGACAATATGAAGCGCTTCCGGAAACGCTTTATAAATCGCAGTTGTCCCCTTCGCTGCGCCGACATCGATGCAGCAGGCCGGGTTGTAATTATTTACATTTTTCAAGTGATCGAAAAATTTTTCAAAACTGCGCGTCGGTCGTTCGAGCCTGGATTGAGCAGGTTGGTCAATCGATGCGGATTCGTAGGTTTTCGGCGCAACTTTTGCTCCAATGCTATTTCGAAGAAATTTCAGCAAGCCGTCACTCCATGCCTATAACGCTCAGTTTGCGAAGCGCGGCGCGCAACCGATGCGCTGGCGCTGGCAGCTCCCGGTAGATTGATCACAAGAGCTGTCCACAGGCACATTATCAAGACCCGTTGATCAAAGTCAGCCGTCTTTCAGGCGCCAATGCGCTCCAGCGCGATAATTTTCCTCTGTTCAGCGATGATTTTTGAGCGAGCGAGAACGATATGGACTGGCGCTTGATTTTTCCGATCTGCCGATATCGATCCTTGCGCGGTTTGCCGATCCGCGCAATACGGGCGGATCGGCGTCATATTAGAATCTCAAGACCGACGAATTGGACCGGCCGCGCTTAGGCGCACCTCGCGCCGCGAGACCGTCCGTCTTCGTGACAAAGCGACAGCGCGATCAATCACCCTCACCCGAACGCGAAATCGTCGGCGTTGAGGGATGCGATAGTGCGATTGAGGAGGGTGAGCGTGTCGCCGCCGCCGAGGTCGATGACGACATTGCCGCCGATCTCGCTCGCTGCGTTCATCACCTCGGTGAAGCTGTCGAACGCCGTTCCGAAGCCCTGCAGCAAGATTGCGTCGCCGAGCCCCGCCCCGCCCTCAAAAGCGCCGATCGTGTCATTGTCGTCGCCGAGCGCGAAGATGAATGTATCGTTCCCGGTTCCGCCGAACGACGTGTCGTTCCCATCGCCGCCGATCAGCGTGTCGTCGCCAGCCGCGCCGGCGAGGAGATCGTTGTCGAGACCGCCATTGAGCACATCATCGCCGATGCCGCCGTAAAGCTCATCGTCGCCCGCGTCGCCCATGAGCGAGTCGAAGCCGTTGCCGCCGACCACCGTATCCGCGCCGTTCCCGCCGGAGACCGTGTCGTTCCCGAGCGTGCCGCCGACAACATCGTTTCCATCATCGCCGTTGACGACGTCATCCCCATTCCCGCCGACCACGATATCGGCGCCGAGCCCGCCGCTGACAACGTCGTCGCCCTGCGCGCCGGACATGCTGTCATTGCTGTCGCCGCCGTCCAGCGTGTCATTATCATTCCCACCGAATATAGAATCTCTGCCGAGGCCGCCGAAAAGCTGATCGTTCCCGGCGTTGCCGGTCATCAGATCGTTCCCGTCCCCGCCGTTCAGCGTGTCGGCGCCGTTTCCGCCGAACAGCGCATCATCGGCCAACTCCCCCTCCAGCAAGTCGTCCCCGTCCCCGCCCGCCAGCGTGTCGATTTGCGCGCCGCCCGCCAGATGATCGCCGCCGGAACCGCCGAATAATTGATCGCCGCCGGCGCCGCCGTTCAGCGTGTCGGCGCCCGCTCCGCCGATAAGCGTGTCGCGCCCGCCGCCGCCCGCCAGATTGTTTGCGGCGTCATTGCCGATCATCCTATCGTCGCCGGAACCGCCAATGGCGTTCTCAATCACAACGCCGAAAGCGATCGAGAGATTGTCGGGGCTGCTTACGTTGAAAAAACCGCCAAGCGTTGAAAACCCGCCTCCTCGCAAATCAAACACCTGGTTTGACGTGCGGTCGGAAAAATCAAGCGTATCGACGCCGCCCGCATCCCACAACACCTGACGCCAACCGTCGAAACTTGCAGCCGTATAAACATCATCGCCCGTTTTCCAGCTTGTATTTGCGCCGAAACGTTGTTGCAGCGCATAGACGTCAAACAATTGAAGATGGCGCGTGAATCGTTCGCCCGGATCAATAACCTCCGGATGCGTCATGTCGTAGAACATGATCGAATATTTATTATCGAGGAAACGGGAGGGCAAAAACGGCGTTTCGGAATCGGTCTGGATAGGACCGACATGTTTAAGCGTCAGGACGTGACCGAGTTCGTGAATGAACATATAAGGATCGTTCAGCGAACCGATGGCGGCGAACCCCATAATATTGTTCAGTTGATATGCCCCGCCCGGCGACCAGTTCACGTCGAACGCATTCCGCGCGAAGCCGCTCACGCCGAAACGCTCATCATGAACGTACATGATATCGGCGCCGCCGCTGACTTCAGTGAAGACAAGATTGGTGAACATGGAATACTCGGCGAGCGCCGCGCGGGCATTCGCTATTTCCGCTGCGGAGAGCGGCATCGGATTGGTTAATTGACCTGACAAGTCCGGGGCGCCGTTCGCCAGGAAATAGTTTCGCATCTGAGCCTGCGACGCATTGAACGAAACGGTGAAATGGACCGGTCCGCTCGGCGCGCCGGCATAGGTGAAATACTGATTGTAATCAAAGCCAGGTGTGAATTTCGGGGTGTAACTGAGAACGGCGTAGGAGACCCCGGTCGGCGTCGTGAGCGGCGTAACGCTCACATTGTGATCGAAGGTATTGAAACCAACCGCGCCGAGCGGAAACGGATGATTGTCTGAAAGCAGAACGGCCATCGCGGTTTCATTCCTGATTGGCTAAAGATGGATCAAACGAGGCATTCACCGCAAATACTCTAGGCGCTTGTAAGCAGATGGCCATGAAGTTTCGTCACGCCAATCCGCAATTCATCACATTGATATTAGATTTCAATCATTTAGCCGTTCGTCGCCGTGGCGCAATCAACTTCTCTCGGCCATGTTCGCCGAAGGCCCAACGGCCGCTTCGAGCGCTCGCGTTACGTCCGCGCGCCGCGATCTGCTGCAAGGGAGCAGGCAGCCGTCCCTTAGCTCAACCTCCAGCCCTCCTTCCCCATCGGTTTTGGCGCGGCGAATGAATGAGCGGCTGACAATATGGGAACGATGAATGCGAATATGGTCCCCGCTCGCCTCCGCAAGCAGTCGCTCAAGCCGTGCAAGCGTCATTCGGGCGAAAAAAGGCGGCCCGTCTTTAAGGCACACATCGACATAATTTCCGGCGGCGCTTGCGTAAGCGATCTCGGAAGCGCTCGTCTGTAACAACGTTCCGCCGGAATTAAGCGTCAGGCTTCCCTCTTCTCGCGCTTTATTCAACGCCGCCCGAGCTTCCAGCCGCCGGTGCTCAACCTCACGCAAAACGTAAAATCCGAATGCGATCAACAGGTAAGTGAAAATATCTTTGCGAAACTCATAAAGAATATTTGAAATAGAAAATATATTGAGATCGTACGGATAGCCGATGAATAACGGAAAGAGCGCATATCGCGATCCGAACATCATCGTTATGTGTGCGAGCGAAAATACGAAGATTCCAGCTATATGGGCGCTAATCGCATGAAGCAGTTTTACGCCGGCGGACAGCGGGGCGCGATCAATCGCTTTTGGAATTATCATTGCGGCGATCAGTATCGCGAGATGCGATGATCCTTCATTGAGCCAAGCGTGACGCCAGCTGACATCCGAGCGAATGCGCAATAAATCGGCATGCGCAGACAGCGAGGACACGACGAAGGAAATCGCAATCATCGCGGTCACAACCAGCATCCCATTGCGGTCGCCGCGACGATCGGCCGAAATTTCAGGATGTATCGCCAATTCCGCCAATAGAACCGCCTTAAACGCCAAGATGCGCGGACATCAGGCCCGAATACTCACACGCAACGCGCTTAAAAATACAACGCGTCGCATCGCCCTCACCCGAAGGTGAAATCGTCGGCGTCGAGGCTGGCGATGGTGCGGTTGAGGAGGGTGAGCGTGTCGCCGGTTCCGAAATCGATGACGACGTCGCCGCCGATCTCGCTCGCTGCGTTCATCACCTCGGTGAAGCTGTCGAACGCCGTTCCGAAGCCCTGAAGCGCGATCACGTCGCCGAGCCCCGCCCCGCCCTCGAAGCCGCCGATTGTGTCATTATCGTCGCCGAGCGAGAAGACGAACGCATCGTTCCCCGTCCCGCCATTCAGCGCATCGTTCCCATCGCCACCATTAAGCGTATCGTCGCCCGCATTGCCGAACAGGGAATCGTCGCCGATCCCGCCGTCGATCGTATCGTTCCCGTCGCCGCCGAACGCCGTATCGTTTCCGTCGCCGCCGATCAGCGTATCGTCGCCGTCGGCCCCGGCGAGAAGATCGTTGTCGAGACCGCCGTCGAGGACATCGTCGTCGATGCCGCCGTAAAGCTCATCATCGCCGGCGTCGCCCAGAAGCGCGTCGAAGCCGTCGCCGCCGACCACCGTGTCCGCGCCGGCGCCGCCGGAGACCGTGTCATTTCCGAGCGTGCCGCCGACAACGTCGTCTCCATCGTCGCCGTTCACGACATCATCCCCGTCGCCGCCGACGACAACATCATTATCAAGGCCGCCCGAGACGACGTCGTTGCCTTTCGTCCCCGACATCGAATCATCGCCCGCCCCGCCGTCCAGCGTGTCGTCATCGTCGCCGCCGAGGACCGTATCCATGCCGAGGCCGCCGAAGAGCGAGTCGTTCCCGGCGTTGCCCGTCATCAGATCGTCTCCGTCGCCGCCGTCCAGCGTATCAAGACCATTGCCGCCGAAGAGCGCGTCGCTTTCAGTTCCGCCGAACAGCTGGTCGTCCCCATCGCCGCCCGAAGCCACATCCGAACCATCGCCGGCTATCAATGTGTCATTACCCGCGCCGCCGCCTAACGTGTCATTCTCCGTGCCGCCGAAAAGCTGGTCGTCATCGCCGCCGCCGGAAAGAACATCGTTTCCGGCGCCGCCGTTCAAGGTGTCAAAACCTGCGTCGCCCGAAATACTATCATCGCCAGGACCGCCTAGGAGGCTGTCGTCTCCTAAAAATCCGTTCAACAAATCATTGCCGCCGGCGCCCAACAAGTAGTTCGAATTCGTACTCCCTCTCAAATTATCGCCAAACTGCGAGCCTTCAATATTTCTTGGGAAATCAAAAATATTGTCGCCGCCCGCATGGCCGCCGCTATACGTCTCAAAATAAAGATCAACCTGCACTGCTGCAGGCGAGGTCCGAAAAGAAATGACATCGATATCGTCGATTGTCAGCGAATCGTTTCCCGCTCCCCCGACGATCGTGTCTCTTTCGCCGTCGTTGGCTATGATCCGATCATCAGCGCTGCCGCCATAGATTAAATCCCCGCCGGCGCCGCCATTGAGCGTTACGCTGCTCGTCTCGGACCTTGCGTCTATGATGTCGTCAAAATCGGTGCCGGTGACTCGCTCAATATTTCTTACGATGTCGCCCTGCGCATCGCCGCCGTTCGAAACGCCGCCCAGGACCAGCTGTATGCCGGCCAATGACGATGAGTAGTCGGTCGCATCGACGCCGCTTCCGCCATCAATTGTGTCTGCGCCGGCGCCGCCGACCAACGTATCGTCGCCAAGCGATCCGACAAGGCTGTCATCGCCGTCGCCGCCGTAGAACACGTCGTTTCCGGCGACTCCCAACAGCGTGTCATTACCCGCAAGCCCGTCGATCGGATATGAGACGCTGCCATACCCGCCTAACCGGTCGTCGCCGGTCGTCGGCCTCAATACAGGCACGCCCATCGTATCCAGGATTGCCAGAACGGCGTAGTCGATCGTGTATGCAACACCCTTGCTGATCGACGGCGCCATTAGCCCCGCGGTCGTATGCGCAATGCTTGAGTCGAGAGCGATCGCGGGCAAATTCAGATCGTTCGTGTTGAACTGATAGCCCCCGGAGTTTGTGACGAACTGATCGAATGTCGATCGATCGCTGCCGGGCTGATCAAGAAAAGAGAGTATGCCCAGTCCATGCCCGATCTCGTGAAGGAGCACTGTCCATAGATCGTATTTTCCTTTTCCGGGCTGAGCGATCGAATATCCGTCGACATACGGGCCGAAACCGAATTCGTTTCCCATTATCTCGCCGGTGTCGATATCGATAAATATGTCTGGCGTAGCGCCGTTAAGATCGCCGCCGCCATTCAACTCTATGATCGACGCCGGCTTATAAAAATCGAAACCGTTATCTGAATAATCAAAATAAAGATCGGTGCCGCCTTGCGCGAGCGTCGGTCCGTCGAGAGCGATAAGATTTATTTCAATCGCGATATCAACCGCGGAGACATCTATGTATCGCGCCCAAAAATCGGCCGCCAACTGCGCGGTCGATAAGATCAGGTTCTTGGTTGTGAAGGAGACCCCGTCATTCTGACCGGCGACAATAGAGAACATAAATCCCCCGAGCGAACCAAAAATCGAGCAATAAATACGACCTGACCCTTAATAGCATAATAGCATATTTTACACTCGCGAATACAAGGTTTTATCGACCTTAAAAGGCCAGTAACCATGCGAGAGCGCAATCGGCGCGGTCCCATGTCCTTGCTTGCCGGGACCTGTATAAGGCCGCCAATACGCACAGGCCGCCACGCTCGCCCCGACGCATAGGGATTTTCGACGGCGTCAATTCGGAGGACCCGATGTCGTCATTGACGCTTCCCCCCGACAACTGGAAGCGGCGGCGGGCGTCTTGGTTTTCTCGCCGAGCCCTCTATACAGTCGCTTTGATAATCGGGAGCCACCTACATGCCGCGCACAGCCGAACAATTGTCTGAAATCCGCCGTCGAATGGATGCGCTCAAGCCGTGGTATCATAAGATTGAGCTGGGCGACGGCCTGGTGACTCCCGGCCGGGATTACGACAAGCTTTGGGGCAATATTCGCGCCGTTATCGACCATATCGACTATAAAGATAAGAACGTTCTCGATGTCGGATCTTGGGACGGCATGTGGGCTTTTGAAGCCGAGAAGCGCGGCGCTTCAAAGGTCGTCGCATCCGATACGCGATCGACAGGAGCTGAAAACCTGTTGTTCGCGAAATACGTCCTCGATTCGAAAGTATTCCCTTTATTCAACGCGCCGGTGCAGGAGCTTTCTACGCGCTTGAAAATGAGAGGTCTGGATTCTGAATTCGACATAATTCAGCATTTCGGATTGCTTTACCATTTGCGCGATCCGATGCTCTCTCTGGCGCAAGCGCGCGCCGTGATGAAAGAGGGGGCCTATCTGATTCTCGAAACAGCCGGCATACAGGATAACGAACGTTCATTCATGGCGTTTAACGGCGTCGCTCCTGATTTTCATTTTTACGGACCATCGGACACCTGGGCTCCGACCACGCTCTGCATGAAAGAGATGATGATCCGCACGGCGCTTGAACCGGTAATGGAAGAGCGCTGGAGTTACTACGCTCAGGACGCCGCCACCAAAAAAGACCTCGGATTCAAGATTTGCCGCATGTGCATCGTCGCGAAGGCTGTCAGCCCCGACACGCTTCACAACGTGGACCGCGCTAAAATCGACGGTTCACAATAAGATAGAATGCGCCTTGCCGCCCCCAGCGCCGGCACTCGCAGGGGCGCAATGCGCTATTTCCTTAAAACAACGAGATCCTGCGCCCGCGCGATCACACGGTCATGTATTTCGAGTTCAGAAAAAAGGCTGCCCCAGGTTTTGAGAATAAAGTCCGGATCGTGAATAGTCGTTCCGTAGCTGTCAGTGACCCCTGGAAAATTTTCAGGATTGGAGTGAAGACGCTTGTATTCCAGATATAACTGCCCTTGTAAGCGCACGTCGTCTTCGGTGTATTTTTCCCATTCTGGATAAACTTTTTTTCTGTTTTGAAGCACGTAGTCTCCGGCGATGCTGATCAGAGCATAACCGCCGGGTTTCAAAATGCGTCGCATTTCGACAAGCCAGGGGACCTGCATTTTCGGATGCAAATGCGTCCAGATCGAAATTGAAAAAATCGCATCAAAGAAATCATCGCTATAAGGGAGCGGCGGTTGAAATCCGGTCAATTGCACATCAACGGACGGCAACTGTCGTTTCATGTAGTCAATTGAGAATTTATTGATGTCGCAGGCGTGAGTCGGCTGGCCTTCAAGATGATGCAGCATGAGGCTGATGCGGCCTATTCCGCAGCCGAAATCCAAGATTTTCTTCCCTTGGAGATCGCCAAGGACGCCCTTCAATTCGTCGCGAAGCACAGGGCCCAGAATTTCGCTGTGATCCGTAACCTGCTTCCAGCTGGATACGCCGTACTGCTTTAATTGTTCGGCGGTCGGTTCCTCATATTTTTCAAGCCAGCTCATTTTTCGCTCCGATTTTCTCTTTCCGTAACCGCATATCGCCTGACAGGGCAATTCGATTCGGCATCAGATGCGAAATAGTTAAGTCCGCCGGCCCGGAATCTAGAAACGGCTCGCGGAGCCGTACCCCAATTCCTCATATTAGACGCCGGTGATATGGTCTCGATCGGAGCGTCCGATCAACGCGAACATTTTCGACCTGTTGCGGGACAGCGTCCCCTCACCCATAGGTGAAATCGTCGGCGTTGAGGGATGCGATAGTGCGATTGAGGAGGGTGAGCGTGTCGCCGCCGCCGAAGTCGATGACGACATTGCCGCCGA
>CALAZI010000123.1 GCA_937895955.1 uncultured Alphaproteobacteria bacterium
AATCGCCAAGTCTATAAATATGTTCGCGCCGGCGCCGTGCGCATCGGCGCCGGATCGGATCGCAACTCGGCGACGCCCGCAGCTTTCGTCAATCCTGACGGCGGCATGGTCGTCGCGATCCGCATGACGGAACCGGCGACGGTGAGGCTGACAGGCATGCGTCCCGGCGCCTATGCGGTGAGCTACGCCTCTGGCGGCAAGATCGTTGACAATGCTGGGTCATTGACGATCGGGAATGACGGCAAGGGCGAAGCGACGATGCCCGCCGCCGGCGTCATGACGATCGCCGCATCAGTCCAAAGCCGCGACCCGACCGCCGACAGCCTGAAATGACCGGAGAGGACATCGTCATCGGTTCCGGACCCGCCGGCGTTTCGGCGGCGCATGCGCTTCTGGCGCGCGGACGGCGCGTCCGCATGATCGATGTCGGCGAAACGCTGGAAGAAGACCGCGCCGCGCGACGCGCGCGCATGGCGGCGACGGCGCCGGGCGCCTGGTCGCCGGATGACGCCGCGGCGGCGAAAGAACGGCCGCCCGAAAAGACCGACGACGTCATGCGCCCGTTCGGATCGAATTATCCGGTCCGGGACGTTGTCGGCTTTTTCGGCGACAGGGGGCCGCCCGAAAATCTGGCGCTGCGGCCGTCTTTCGCGCTTGGCGGTTTGTCAAACGGCTGGGGTTCGTCCGTCGCGCCCTATCGCGCGGAAGACCTCGGCGCGTGGCCGGCCGCGGCGAAAAATCTCGCCGCGCATTACGAGGCCGTATCGCGCATCATGCCGATTTCAGCGGCGCGCGATGCGCTAGAAGAAATCTTCCCGATGTGGCGCGTCGATAATGCGCACGCCTTCCGCGCCGAACCGCAAGGCGGGGAATTGCTGGCGCGGCTGAACAGAAGACAAAACGCGCTCGCCCGAAACGGCGTCGTCGCCGGCCGCGCGCGCCTGGCTTTCAAAGGCGAGGATTGTCTCGCCTGCGGGCTGTGCCTCGTCGGTTGTCCATACGGCCTCATCTTCAACGCCGCTTCAGCGGTAAAAAAACTCGCGGCCAACGACCGCTTCGCCTATCAGCCGCGCTTGCGGGCGATCCGGTTTGAAACGCGGGCGCAAAATGTCGCGCTCGTCGCAGAGGATGTGGACGCCGGCGCGCGCGTGACGATTGAGGCGGAGCGGCTTTTTATCGGCGCCGGCGTTTTGCCGACGGCGCGCATCGTCCTGAACTCGCTTCCTCAGAAGGTCTCCGAGCTGACGCTGCTCGACAGCCAGCATCTGCTGATGCCGATGCTGCATCAATGGGCGTCGCCGCGCGATCTCGCCGAGGCGCCGCGCAATACGCTTGCGCAAGCGTTCATCGAAATCAGCGATGCAACCGTTTCACCCTCTACGGTTCACACGCAGATATACGCCTATAATGATTTCCTGAAATCGGACCTGCAATTGAAGTTCGGCGCGTTTGCGGGCGTTCTTGACCCTGCGATAGACTTTCTGAGCCGACGCCTTCTTGTCGCGCAGCTTTTCGTCCATTCAGATCACAGCGGAACGATCAGCCTAAAGCGCGACGGCGCGTCCGACGACGCGCTTTTGTCCTATGACGCGCGCGAGGGCGCCGCCACCCGCGGCGTATTGATGAAAGCGGCGCGCAAGCTTGCGCGCGTCTTGCTGCCTTGCGGCGTCGCCGCCCTTCCCTTCCAGGCGCGCATGGGCGCGGTCGGCTCCAGCTTTCACGTCGGCGGCAGCCTGCCGATGTCGGATGAGCCGCGCGCCGGAGAAACGGATGTTTTCGGACGCATCGCCGGAACGAAGCGCGTTCACGTCATTGACGCATCGGTGTTCCCGTCAGTGCCGGCGACGACGATCACCTTCAGCGTCATGGCGAACGCGCACAGAATCGCCAGCGACGCGCCTCTATGAGCCGCGCGCCGCGCGAATGCGCTCAAGACCTTCCGCAAGATCGATCTTAGGCTCATAGCCGAGTTCTGCGCGCGCGCGTTCAATAGAGCAGCCGCCGCGCGCCCGCATCAAGTCGAGCATGGCGCCGTCCGGCCGCGTCACGATTTCGCCGCCGCGTTTCTTCAACCCACCGATCGTTTTGCGCAGCGCCGCCAATCCTCCTTCGCCGACCAAGCGCCGGGCGATTTTTTTCGCCTTCATCGCCAGCGGCGACGGCGACGAGGGCGCAGCCGATACCGGCGCGTCAAAGGGTTGAAATTCCGGCGCGGCGGCGCCGATGATGCGCGCGTAGCCGGCGTAAAGATCGCCCCATTCGACGGGCTCGGCCCCTGAGATGATGTAGCGCCCCTCACCGGTCGGCGCCGTCAACGCGCAGACGGCGGCTTCGGCGACATCCTCAACATGAACGGCGTGACATAGCCCGCGCGGATTGTCAGGCAGGATGACGCGCCCCGCGCTCAGTTCCTCAATCGGGCGCTCAGTCCATTGCCATCCGCCAGCGCCGTAAACGATCGTCGGCTGCAAGATCACATGAGCGAGACCGCTCGCGGCGAGCTTCCTTTCAAATTCGCGCTTCAACGCTTTGTATGGCGAGCCAGGGCCGTCCGCTGGGCTGTCCTCGGTCAGCGCGCCGTTCGGCCAGTCGTCGTAGACGGCGATCGAGCTTAGCTGGACAAAGCGCTTCGCCCTTGCATGCGCCGCAGCGGCGAGGAGATTGTCGAAAGCCTGTCGCTGCGCGCCCTCATCCAAAAGAAAATCGTAAGCGGCGTTGACGACATCGACGCCTTCGCTGAGCGCGGCCGCAAGCGTTTTCGGCTTCAGGAGATCGCCGCGGACAATCTCCAGAGTCGCAATGCCTGAAAGCCGTTCGGCGCGACCCGATCTTGATAGGGCGATAACGCGCGCGCCTTCGCGGGAAAGAGCGGCGCAAATGCGCGCGCCGATAAAACCGCCGGCGCCGGCGACAAAGACGGAGCGGTCCGCGAGTCGTTGCGGCATGTCACGCATGGGCGCGCCGAGACCTCGCGCAATAGCGCCTTTGCGACATGCCGGGCTTGGGGCGCCGGATGTCGACCGGCGGGAATTCGGCGGCGATCTGGGAAATGTGAGATTTTGTCACGGCGACTTGCTCACATAAATGAAGACAGCGCCGTCGCCAACACTTTTGTCGCATGGGCGACATTGCGGCGCTGTTGCGTCCATGTCGACATGCGCGGCGATCGAGATTTCATTCGGCGCGCCCTGAGCCGGGCCTTTCGGACATGAGCGACCGCGCCAGCCGCGACCGGCGCGATCACGTTTTTGCGGCGCCCGTATCCCTAAGTTTGCATTAACCATGTTAGCCGTTGATCCGTAAGCGGAAATAAAGTTATCCCCCTACTTATCCCACACCTCTCCGCCTGCCCTATATTCACCTTTCCGAAAATCCGCTCTCGACGGCGGGGATGGTGAGACGATGAGAATTGAATGCGCGCAAGCGCCGCGCTCAAGACAAACGCCGGACGGGGGACCGGTCTTGTTCGCCAGAAAAGCGAATGCGGATAATGCGGAAAAAAACGCTGCGGGCCGCGCGGACACTCGGATCGAGGGACAGGCAGGCGCGCGGAACATCCGCAATTTACGGATCTTTCGCCAACCCGGCGCAGAAATCGCGAGCCCTTGGTTGCAAGGAAACGAAACGCCCCTATTCTGCGCCGCAACAACAACCGGACAAATGAGTTTAAGTAGATGACATCCGCCCTGCCGACGCCGCGCGCCGATCTGAAACCCAACACGCTCGCCTATGAGACGACGCCGCTCGTCAAGGCGACGGGCTTTCGCGAATATGACGCGCGCTGGCTTTACGGGCCGGAAATCAACCTTCTCGGCATTCAGGCGCTGGGGCTCGGGCTCGGCACGCTGATCCGCGAGGCGGGCAAGGAGCCGCGCATCGTCGTCGGCCATGATTT
>CALAZI010000124.1 GCA_937895955.1 uncultured Alphaproteobacteria bacterium
GCGTCATCGGCGATTTCCGCGCGCCCGATCTGATGCGCTTCGGCTTTTCGCCTCTTTTCAATTCCTATGAGGATGCGTTCCGCGCGGCGGAAACGCTTCGGCGCATCCTTGCGGACGGCGAATGGCGCGCGCCGCAATTCGCCGAACGGCGGAAGGTGACCTGATCAGTTGCGCCGCATCGCCTCGACGATGCGGTCGGATTCATCGATCGGCGGCAAGGCGTTCAGCGCATCCTGGTAATAGGAAAGGCCCAGCTCGCGATCGCCCGAAGCGATGGCGATCATGCCGCGGCCGACCAGCGCTTCGTAATTGTCGGGCGTGTATTCAAGAAGGCGCGCGAAATCGGCGTCCGCCTCCTCAAGCTTGCCGTCCGCCGCCTTGCAATAGGCGAGATCGATCATCGCGCCGAGCGCCCAGGCGTCGGCGAGAAGCTTCGCCTTGGCGCCTTCGCAGGAGCCGACATCGAATGACTTGCCGAGAATGTCGCCAGCTTCTTCCTTGATGTCGAAACCGGCGCCCGCGCCGAGCGTTTCGGCGCGGTCGACGACGATGAGCGAGGGACGGCGAATGTCGACGCGCTCCGACGACGGGTCGCTTTCTTCGCGCGCCGGCGCAGACGGCGGCGCGAAACGTTCAGGCGGCGCGAATTGCGGCAAGTAGATCACGCCGGGCGCCGGCGAATCGCGGAGCGACATATCCGGCGTGAAAATCAGCGATCCGATGAAGGGGACGTCCTCTTGCGTCGCCGGCGTTTCGGCGATGGCGGCTTCGCCCGCGCGGTCCTGGCGGATTTCAGGCTTCGGCGGCGCGGCGTCTTCGTTGCGTCTTGCAAGTTGCGGTGCGGGCGCAAAGCGAAATTCAACGCAGGGCGCAAGACCCGTATCCGAACGGCATGTGACGACGCGCGCCGAATCGACCGAGCGCGCGGCGTCGATCCTGAGAACGCTCGCTCCGGCGCCCGGCGCGATCGTCAATCGGTCGGCGAGCGCGCTTCGGCCTGAAATGTCGAGATCGAGCGCGGCGCTGACGCCTTCGATGAGGAAATCGACGCCCTCGCCCGGCGTGACGTCGCAACGCGCCGAGCAAATGAGCGCGACGCGCAAAATATCGCCCGCCTCGCCGATCTGGACGTCCTCAAGCGACTGGCGCGTTTCGGCGCCGACCGCCGCGGCGACGGCGATCAAGGCCGCAGCCGCGCCGAGCGGCAGCGCGCGCGCCGTAAAGTGCGGGAAAAGCGACATCGCGAGCGTTCGCCGTAACCTCAGTCCAACCGGTCATTCCTCAAGGTGTTCGGCGGGGCGGTCAACGCACTGGCAAATCATTGAATTTGGGAAAGAACAGCCGGAAATACGGAGCGCGATGGGGCGGCTCGGCGCCCGACTGGAGTCATCGGACCGTGGCGCGCGCCCGCGAGCACACTTTTCTGGAATTCTTCGCCGGCGGCGGGATGGCGCGACTGGGCCTCGGGCCGCAATGGCGATGCGTCTTCGCCAATGATTTCGACCCTGCGAAGGGCGACGCCTATGCGGAGAATTTCGGCGACGATCATTTTCGCGCCGGCGATATTCACGATCTTTGCGCCAGCGATCTGCCGCCCGGCGTCGCCGATCTCGCCTGGGCGTCGTTCCCCTGCCAGGATCTGTCGCTGGCGGGCGCGCGCGGCGGGCTCGCCGCGCCGCGCAGCGGCGCCTTTTTCGGCTTCTGGTCGCTCATCGAACAACTCGCCAGGGAAAAGCGGCGGCCGCGATCGATCGTCATTGAAAACGTAGTCGGGCTTTTGACCTCAAATGAGGGGCGCGATCTCGCGCGGCTCGTCGCGCTTATCGCGCGCGCCGGCTATTTCGTCACCGCCCTTGTCATCAATGCGCGCGACTTCGTTCCGCAATCGCGGCCGCGCCTCTTCGTTATCGCGCTCGACAGCGACGCCCGACTTACGCCGGCGGCGCCGGGGATCGACTCAGCGGCGCCGCAAGCGCTGCATGAGATGGCGGCGCGTTTGCCGGCCGCAGCGCGTCGGCGCTGGCGCTGGATCGACGCCCGTCCGGCGGCGTTGCGCAATTTCGATTTGATCGACATTTTGGATGACGACGCGCCTTTCGACTCGAAAGCCGCAACGCGCGCGAGAATCGCCGCCATGGCGCCGCGCCAGCGCGCCGCGCTCGACGCGCTGATCGCCGGCCGCGGCCGTCACGTCGGCGCCGCCTTCCGGCGCATCCGCGTCGAAAAAGGGCGAAAGCGCGCGCGGATTGAAGCGCGTTTTGACGGCCTCGCCGGATGCCTCAGAACGCCGGCGGGGGGGTCTTCGCGCCAGATCATTCTCGACGTCAATGAGGGAAAAGTCCGCTCGCGCCTCATGACGCCGCGCGAAGCGGCGCGCGCGATGGGGCTGCCGGACGATTATCGCCTTCCGCAAAGCGCGACGGCGGCCTTGAAGCTCATCGGCGACGGCGTGTCGCCGCCTGTCGTCGCCTGGCTCGCCGAATATGTTCTTGAACCCTCGCTCGTCCAGGCGCAAAAAGCGGCATGAGCCGCAAACGCGCGCGCGCCGACATTTTCTCTCCGGAAAAGCGTTCCGAAATCATGCGCGCGGTGAAAGGGCGCGACACGAAACCTGAAATCGCGCTTCGAAAGGCGCTTTTCGCAAAAGGCTTTCGCTATCGCCTCAACGTCAAAACGCTGCCCGGCAAGCCTGACATCGTCTTCCCGAAACGCCGCGCCGTCATATTCGTACACGGATGTTTCTGGCACGGCCATGACTGTCCGCGCGGGAAGCGAAAGCCGAAAACAAATTCCGGTTACTGGGCGTTAAAGATAAAGAACAACGTTAAACGTGATCACGCAGCAGTTGCTGCATTGCAGCGTCAAAATTGGTCTGTAAAAATTTCATGGGAATGTGACTTGAAAGATTTATCCGGAGAGGCCAACAAGATCGCGGGGTGGCTGAAGTCGCGTAAGGCTCAAGGGAGAAAACGTTGACCCCGACGATCAACATCGGACACAACGAAAAGAACAATCGCGGTCGTTACTGGACGGAAACGAAAGCCGGCGAAGCCGAACTGATCTATTCGCTCAGCGCCGACGACAAGATGGTCATCGATTCGACTTTCGTGCCGATCGCGGCGCGCGGCGGCGGCGTCGCGCTGGCGCTCGTCAAGCGCGCCGTCGAAGACGCGAAAGCGGTCGGCCGCAAGGTCGACCCCGTCTGCCCCTATGTCGACCGCGTGTTCGACCGCCATCCGGAATGGGGCGCGTTGCGCGCCTGACGCCCTCAAATAAGACGAGCGTTCGAGCGAGAGATCGCGCGCGCGTCTTGCCCAAACCGTTACAGAACGCCCGCATCGACAAGCGCCGATCGCAAATCGCCTTTCGCGACATGAAAGGCCCGCATGCCGGCCGCGCGCGCCGCGTCGACATTCGCGGCGACGTCGTCGAAGAAGATGATGTCGGCGGCCGGCCTGTCGAGCGCTTCGGCCGCATGCGCATAGACTTCCCGGTCCGGCTTGCGCGCGCCGAGTTCGAACGAGAGGAAATGCGCGTCGAACAATCCGTCGACGCCAAGCTCCACGCAACGCTCCCAATGCAGCGTATTGAGATTTGAAAGACAGGCGAGGCGATTCTTTTCAGCCAGAAGCCGCAAGAGTTCCGGCGCGCCGGGATAAACGCCGCGCACCCAATGCTTGAAGGCGTCGAGAAACCGGGCGCGCTCAAGATCGAGCGACCATTCGCGCAGGAAGGCGTCGGCGAAGAGCGCGGTCGAAATCGCGCCGCGCTCAAGCTGTTCAAGTTCCGGCAACCGCCACCAGTGGTCGCGACAGAAATCAACGCCATGCGCGCCGTCCGTCACCTCGTTCATGCCCTCGGCGCCGCGAAAGTCGACAACGACGCCGCCAAGGTCAAAAAGCAGAACCGGCGGCGCGCCCATCACGATTTTTGCGCGGCGATCCAGTCATCGACGCGGCGTTCAAGAACGCTCAACGGGATCGCGCCGCCGCCGAGAACCGCATCGTGAAAGCCGCGAATGTCGAAATCATCGCCAAGTTCCGACTTCGCTTTCTCACGCAGGTCGAGGATCTTGCGCATGCCGATCTTGTACGCCGTCGCCTGCCCCGGCCAGACGATGTAACGGCGCACTTCCGAACGGATGGCGCCTTCAGCCGAGGGCGAATTGGCGACGAAATAATCGACCGCCTGTTCTTCGGTCCATCCCTTCGCGTGCAGGCCGCTGTCGAGAACGAGACGGATCGCGCGCCATAGCTCGGTCGAAAGACGTCCGAAATCGGAATAGGGGTCCTGATAGGCGCCCATTTCCTTGGCGAGGAGTTCCGAATAGAGCGCCCAGCCTTCCGAATAGGCGTTGAAATCCGCCTGCGTGCGGAAGCGCGGAACGCCCGTCAGCTCCTGCGCGATTGAAATCTGCATGTGATGGCCGGGATTGCCTTCATGATAGGCGATGACTTCAAGCTGATGCTTGGGCATCGCGCGCATGTCGGAAAGATGCGCGTAGTAGACCCCGGGCCGCGCGCCGTCCGGCGTTCCCGGAAAATAATGCTGCGCGGCGCCCGGCTGTTCGCGAAACGGCTCGACGCGCTTGACGACGAGATCGGCCTTCGGCAGCAGCCCGAAATAGTCCGGCAGGCGATCGTTGATGAAATCAAGATGCGCGCTCGCTTCGTCGATATAGGCCTGACGCCCTTCATCCGTATTCGGGAAAAAGAAGCGATCATCCTCGCGCGTGAACTTGAAAAAGTCCTGCAGCGTTCCTGAAAAACCGACCGCCTCCTTGATCTTGCTCATTTCGCCGTGAATGCGTTCGACTTCGGCAAGGCCGTAAGCGTGAATTTCATCGGCCGTCATGCCCGTCGTCGTATGGGCGGCGAGACGCTCCTGATAAAAAGCCTGACCGTTTTGAAGCTTGCCGACGCCGGTCGCGACCGCGTCGGCGTTTTCCTTGTCCGCCTCAAACCAGGCGAGGAGCGCGGCGTAGGCGGGACCGAGCTTTTCAACCAGCGCGGCGCGCGCGGCTTCGCGCAGGGCTTCGGCCTTCGCCGCATCGATTTTTCCGGCTTCTTCCAGCGTCTGGATTTCCGTTTTCACATCCGCCCAGACGGGGCTGTCGCCTGCGCCGCCGAACGGCGCGCCGGAAACGACATTGCGGGATTGTTCTATGACGCCCTCATAAGCGAAGAGCGGCGGACGCGCGCCCGCGGATGCGCCAGCTTTGGCGCGCTCCAGCAATTGCTCGATCCCGCGCGCGACGCCGCCGATCCGCGCGACATAGGCGTCGACATCGGCAGCGTCGTCGACCTTGTGAAAGACGATCAGGAATTGCGGCAGAGACGCCTGCGGCCCCTGCATCTGCGTGAAGATGTAATTGCTGCGCCGGAATTTCGCGGCCTCTTCGGCGCGCTCCAGCTGATAAAGCCAGACATTCCATGACTCTTTGGCTTCCGCCGACAGTTTATGCTCGTCGAAAGACGATTTCATTTCGGCCGCGGCGGCGCGCATCCATTCAAGCTGGGCGTCCTCGCCCGCCTCCGACAAATCGTCGATCTTGTCGTAGTCTTTCTTTTCGCCGAGGAACGTTCGGCGGATCGGCGAGAAGTCGAGCTGCTCTTCATATTTCGCGTCGAACCAGGCGTTCAGCCGCGCGCTTTCGGCGGCGATGTCTTCCGCGCTTGCTGCGGTCGCTTCCGCCGGCGCCGGCGGCGCGTCCTTCTTGCCGCAGGCGACGAGCGCGGTGGCGGTCAGCAACGCCGCCGTAAGATGACGCAATGTGCGAAGACGCATGAGCCCTGTCCTTTTATCGTTCCGTTTCGAGCGGCGGATGCTAGGACTTTTTCAGGCGAAACGAAATCCTTGGCGCCCGCCGGTTTTCAGCAAAAAATTCCCCGGCCGCGCGGCGGCCGGGGATTATAGCGTTCGCGATTGACGAGCAGGATCAGAAAGCGTCGGCGCTGAGCGTCATCAAGGGCTCGGCGCCTGATTTCAGCTTGGCGAGATGCGATTTGGTGTCCGGCAGCATGCGCGCAAGGAAGAATTTCCCGGTGACGAGCTTGTTGGCGTAGAACG
>CALAZI010000125.1 GCA_937895955.1 uncultured Alphaproteobacteria bacterium
GTTTTCGATGCGGTGAAAGGCGTCATTGCGCGGGCCGAGCGGGCCGCTACAAAGACGGCGAGCTGAGCGGAGAGAGGCCCATGTTCCTCGAAATCGACGACCTGCTGACGATGGATGAAGTCAAAAAGCTCCGGGCGATCGCGGCCGACGCGCCGTTCGTCGCCGGGCGCGTGTCGAACCCGCACAACATCACCAAGAATAATTTCCAGATAGACATCAACTCGCCGGCTTATCGGGAAAGCTCATCCCTCCTGATGGAGGCCTATATGCGCAATGAGCAGTTCCGCCTCTTTGCGCTCCCGAAAATCATGGCGCCGCCGATGATCTGCAAATACCGGCCGGGCATGGCTTACGGCCGCCACAGCGACAGCGCCTATGAGGTCGTCAACGGTCAAAAGATGCGCTTTGACGTTTCAAGCACGCTCTTTCTCGGCGACCCCGATCAAAGCCTCGGCGGCGAATTGACGATCCATCTCGGCTCACAGCCTATTCGCATCAAGGGCCGCCCCGGTTCGGCGGTCGTTTATCCCTCCTCGACAATTCACGAAGTTCTCCCGCTGGAGCAGGGCGAACGGCTTGTCGCCATCACCTTTATCGAAAGCGAAGTGCGCGATCCGGTGCGGCGCGGCCTTCTTTATGATCTCAATGAGGTTTACGCCCTCGAAGCGGAAACAATGGAATGGGAAAACCGCATCCGTTTGCAGCATGTTCACACATGCCTCAAACGGATGTGGGCGGAGTGAGTTGATGGCCGAAGCGCGAAAATTGTTGAAAGGCGAAACCGGCGACTGGGAAGTCGTCATCGGGCTGGAAGTCCACGCCCAGGTTTCCTCAAAGTCGAAGCTGTTTTCCGGCGCATCGGCCGAATACGGCGCCGGGCCGAATGAGAATGTATCGCTCGTCGACGCGGCGATGCCTGGCATGCTTCCCGTCATCAATCGGTATTGCGTGGAACAGGCGATCAAGACCGGCCTCGGTCTGAACGCAAAAATCAATCATTGGTCGCGCTTCGACCGGAAGAACTATTTCTATCCGGACCTGCCGCAGGGCTATCAGATCTCGCAATACAAAGACCCGGTTGTCGGCGAAGGCGAGATCGAGGTTGAGGTCGACGGCGAAGAAATAACCGTCGGAATTGAACGGCTGCATCTGGAACAGGACGCCGGCAAGTCGATCCATGATCTGTCGCCGAAGGAATCCTATGTCGATTTGAATCGTTCCGGCGTCGCGTTGATGGAGATCGTTTCACGGCCGGACATGCGTTCGGCGGATGAAGCGGCCGCCTATTTCTCGAAATTGCGCACGATCTTGCGCTATCTCGGAACCTGCGACGGCAATATGGAGGAAGGCTCCATGCGCGCCGACGTCAACGTCTCGGTGCGCCGTCCGGGCGATCCTCTCGGCACGCGAACGGAAACGAAGAACATCAACTCCATCCGCTATGTGAAGCAGGCCGTCGAGTACGAGGCGCGTCGCCAGATCGAAGTGATTGAACGCGGCGGAAAGATCGATCAGGAAACGCGGCTATTCAATGTCGCTACCGGCGAAACGCGGACGATGCGCTCAAAGGAAGACGCGCATGACTATCGCTATTTCCCCGATCCTGACCTCTTGCCGCTGGAGCTTGATCCCGCCTGGGTCGAGGAAATCAGAAAAAGCCTGCCGGAGCTTCCCGACGCAAAGAAGCATCGGTTCATGAAGGACTACGGCCTGTCGCTTTATGACGCGGCGGTTCTCTCTCAGGATCGGACGAAGGCGGACTTTTTCGAAACGGTCGCGCGCGGCCGCGACGGCAAGCTCGCCGCCAACTGGGTGACGACGGAGCTTTTCGGCGCGCTCAACAAGAGCGGCGCGGAAATCGCCGACTCGCCGATTTCCGCCGCGCAGCTCGGCAAGCTGATCGACCTTATCGCCGACAAGACGATCTCGGGCCGCATCGCCAAGGACGTCTTCGCCATCATGTTTGAGACAAGCGCAGACCCCGACAAGATCGTCGAGGAGAGGGGCCTCAAACAGGTGACGGATACGGGCGCGATCGAGGCGGCGATTGACGCGACCATCGCCGCCAATCCCGAACAGGTCGCTCAGGTGAAGGAAAAGCCGAAAACCTTCGGCTGGTTCGTCGGTCAGGTCATGAAAGCGACCGGCGGCAAGGCGAACCCGCAGGCGGTCAACGAGATTTTGAAGAAAAAACTCGGCGTCGACTGACCGCGATTCGGCTTTTCACAGGCAAACCCTCGGCTGGCGGGATCGGGTTCACCGACCCGTGATCGCTTTCGCGCGGCATTCAGGCTATAATGCCGTCGGGCGCGGGGCTGACGCGGAGAGATTATGATGAAAACTACGCTTCTAGTCGCTCTGGTGTGGGCCGCGGGATGCGCGACAACCTATGCCGAGTCCGTCAATGAGAGAGCCGCCGGCATTCTCGAACAGCATGATCGCACCGGCGAAGTGAAAAGTTGTCTCAGCCTTCGTCAAATCAGTTCGATCGACGCCATCGACGAAAACACGCTGCTGATCAAAACGGGCGTCAACGACTATTATGTCAACGATCTGACGAGTCGCTGCAACGGCGCGACGCGCAACTCGACGAGATTTGAATACTCGACATCGATCGGCCAACTTTGCCGCAACGACATTCTCAAAGTTGTCGACAATGGCGGCGGCTTTTTGATCGGATCGTGCGGCGTCGGCTCCTTTGAAAAGCTTGAAAAGAAAGAGGATGCCGAAACTGAAGAGGCGACGGAATAGATTCGATTGGTTTCGCCGCGCCGGGCATGCAATCCGGCGCGGCTGATAAATTAAGTCTGCATACTGAATAATATAATGCGCCGCCGCCGGTCGTTTACGCTTTGTTAGGGCGGCGGTAAGAAATCGGAAACCGCTTGTTCACGCAAATTTAGGTTTCAGCCTTTCAAAATCTTCATGGTTAACCCGGGTGCGGAACTTCGGGGTGAAGATTTGAAGGGGCGAAGACGATGTCGATTAGTTTGCAGGCCGATGCGTTGATGTCGGCGACGGCGATCCTTAGCGGCGAGGAAATGTATCGCCTGGGATTGGAAGCGTCGGTTGGCGGCGATGACGCCGCTCTTGATCTTGTGACCGCGCATAAATGGTTCAATCTTGCGGCGATGATGGGCAACATCGAGGCGCGGGCTTATCGCGCCGAGCTAGCCCAGGAAATGACGCCGGAGGAAGTCGCCGAGGCGCAACGCCTGGCGCGCGAATACCTCTCGACGCATCGCCCGCGGATGGCCGGCTGATCTTTGCAGATGAGCGGGGCGGCCTGCGCGCTTGACGGCGCGGGCGAGACGCTTTGATACTCCGCCGATGGGCGGATCTTCGAGCATATTCGGCGAATTGGATAGAATCGTGCGGCCGTATGTCGGCCGCGCCGGCGGCCTTATCAGCGCGCTCCGCGCGGTGCAGGCCGAGATCGGCTATCTGCCGTCGGAAACCGAGGGGGCTGCGGCGACGGCGTTCAACCTGACCCGGGCTGAGGTCAAAGGCGTCATCAGTTTTTACGCAGACTTCGTGCGCAAACCCAAAGGCGAGACGGTCATCCGCCTCTGTGCGGCGGAAGCGTGCCAGGCGCAGGGTTCAAGGATGTTGGAGAAAGAGGTTTGCCGACGCCTCGCTATTGAGCCCGGAAAAACCAGCGCATCAGGCGATCTGACGCTCGAACATGTTTTTTGCCTGGGCCTCTGCTCGGCGGGGCCGGCGGCGATGATCGACGGCGTGCTGATGGCGAAAGCGTCGCCGGAGAAAATCGTCAGCGGGTTTGAAGCGACGAAAGAGTTGAAAAAATGAGCGATGCGGAGGAAATCTTAGTCCCGCTCGATTCGCTGGCCGTCGCGCTTGGCGCGGACGAGATCGCCAGCGCATTTTTCGACGCCGATTTCAATGTCGTCCGCACTGGTTCGCGCGGCATGCATTGGCTGGAGCCTCTTGTCGAAGTCGAGAAAGAAGGATCGCGAATCGGCTTCGGCCCGATTGATCCTGACGATGTTGCGCCGCTGATAGACGCGATCAAGAGCGGTGATTTTGCCGCGCATCCGAAACATCTCGGCGCGATTGAAGCGATGGACTGGATGAAAGCTCAGCGGCGGCTGATCTTCGCGCGTTGCGGCGTCATCGATCCGCTGAGCCTTGCGGACTATGAAAATGCGGGCGGTCTACTCGCTCTCAAGAAAGCGGCGATGATGACACCGGACGCCTTGTGCGCCGAGGTGATGCAATCCGGTCTTCGCGGGCGCGGCGGTGCGGGATTTCCGGCGGGGATCAAGTGGAAAACGGTCGCCGGCGCCGACGCGGATCAGAAATACGTCGTCTGTAATGCAGATGAAGGCGACAGCGGCACCTTCGCCGACCGGATGATCATGGAGGGCGATCCGTTCCTTTTGATCGAAGGAATGGCGATCGCCGGGCTCGCCGTCGGGGCGACGCGCGGCTTCATCTATCTTCGTTCCGAATATCCCATAGCCGAGCGCGTGCTCAGCGAAGCGATCCGGCTCGCCTATAATGAAGACGTGCTGGGCTTTGATGTCCTCGGTTCAGGAAAACGGTTCGATCTGGAACTCTTCATCGGAGCCGGCGCCTATATTTGCGGCGAGGAAACATCCCTTTTGAACAGTCTTGAGGGAAAGCGCGGCGAGGTGCGGGCGAAACCGCCATTGCCGGCGCTTGAGGGTCTGTTCGGCAAGCCGACGCTTGTCCACAATGTTCTCTCGCTATGCGCCGTTCCAGCGATCATCGTCGATGGCGGCAAAGCCTATGCGGCGATAGGCGTCGGCAAGTCCTCAGGAACGATGCCGTTTCAGCTCTCCGGCGATGTCAGGCATTCCGGCCTATATGAGGCGCCGTTCGGGCTCACCCTGCGCGATCTTGTTGAGAAAATCGGCGGTGGAACTCGGTCGGGCAAAAACATTCGCGCCATCCAGATCGGCGGACCGCTCGGTGCCTATCTGCCGCCATCAAAATTCGACACGGCTATCGATTATGAGGCGATGATCGCCATCGGCGCCGGCGTCGGGCATGGCGGCGTCGTCGTTTACAATGAAGAGGTCGATCTCCTCGAACAGGCTCGCTACGCTTTTGAATTTTGCGCCGAGGAATCCTGTGGCAAGTGCACGCCATGCAGGATCGGCGCAGTGCGCGGCGTGGAAGTGATCGACAGGATCAAGCATGGCGAAGACCATGCGAAGAACATGGGCGTTCTTGCCGATTTGTGCGAGTTGATGATCGACGGATCGCTCTGCGCGATGGGCGGCATGACGCCGATACCCGTCCAGAGCGCGCTTAACCATTTTCCGGAAGACTTCGCTTTTCCGTCAAAAAAGCGTACATTCGGCGCAGGAGCGGAGAAGACGCCATGACGATCCTGAGGGAAAAGGATTTCGGCACGCCGCGCCCGAAAACCGCGCGCCTCGTGAATGTCGAAATCGACGGCTTCAAGGTCGAAGTCGAGGAAGGCGCGAGCGTCATGCGCGCCGCCGCTGAAATCGGCATCTCAATCCCTAAACTTTGCGCAACCGATCGTCTCGACTCTTTCGGTTCATGCCGGCTGTGTCTCGTTGAAATAGACGGGCGCAAGGGAACACCCGCCTCCTGCACCACGCCGGTTGCCGATGGCATGAAGGTAAAGACCGAAACGCCGCGACTTCAAAAACTGCGTCGCGGCGTCATGGAGCTTTACATCTCCGATCATCCGCTCGATTGTCTGACTTGTTCCGACAATGGCGATTGCGAGTTGCAGGACATGGCGGGGCGCGTCGGCTTGCGCGATGTTCGCTACGGCTATGAGGGTGAGAACCATTTCGGCAAGCCGAAAGACGTCACCAACCCCTATTTTCAATTTGAACCGTCAAAATGCATTGTCTGTTCGCGCTGCGTGCGCGCCTGCGATGAAGTGCAGGGAACGCTGGCGCTGACGATTGAGGGGCGGGGTTTTAAATCCAAAGTCTCCTTCGACAGTGACAGCTTTCTGGAATCTGAATGCGTTTCCTGCGGCGCCTGCGTCGATGTCTGCCCGACAGCGACGTTGCAGGAAAAAACCGTCGCCGAGATGGGCGTGCCGGATCGTACGGTTCTGACGACTTGCGCCTATTGCGGGGTCGGCTGTTCTTTCAAGGCTGAGTTGAAGGGCGATCAGCTCGTCCGCATGACGCCGCACAAGGACGGCAAGGCCAATCACGGCCATTCCTGCGTCAAGGGACGCTTCGCCTGGGGCTATGCGACCCATCCGGACCGGGTCACGGCGCCGATGATCCGCGAAAAGATCACCGATCCCTGGCGCGAGGTCGGCTGGGAGGAGGCGATCGGCTACGCCGCGAAGCGCCTTAAGGAAACGCAGGAAAAATACGGCCGCAAGTCGATCGGCGCGATTTCATCGTCACGTTGCACAATTGAGGAAGTCTGGGTCGTCCAGAAACTCGTGCGCACCGCCTTCGGCAACAATAATGTCGACACCTGCGCGCGCGTTTGCCATTCGCCGACCGGCTACGGCTTGAAGCAGACTTTCGGCACGTCGGCCGGAACGCAGGATTTCGACAGCGTCGAAGACGCCGACGTCATATTGATCATCGGCGCAAATCCGACCGACGCGCATCCGGTTTTCGCGTCGCAAATGAAGAAGCGCCTGCGTAAGGGCGCCAAGCTCATCATCGTCGACCCGCGTTCGATCGACCTTGTCAGAACGCCGCATATCGAAGCGTCGCATCACTTGCAGTTGATGCCCGGAACGAATGTCGCGCTCGTCAATGCGCTCGCCCATGTCATTGCAAACGAAGGACTGCTTGATCAGGCTTTCATCGATCAGCGCTGCGACGCGCCCTCGTTCCGGGAATGGCTCGATTTCATCAAGCGCGAAGAGAATTCGCCTGAAAACGTTGAAAAGATAACAGGCGTGCCGGCGGAAGAAATCCGCGCCGCAGCGCGTCTTTACGCGACAGGCGGGCGCGCGGCGATCTATTACGGCCTCGGCGTCACCGAGCACAGCCAGGGCTCGACCATGGTGATGGGCATGGCGAATCTCGCCATGGCGACCGGCAATATCGGTCGGCGCGGCGTCGGCGTGAACCCGCTGCGCGGCCAGAACAATGTTCAGGGCTCATGCGACATGGGCTCGTTTCCGCATGAATTCTCCGGCTATCGCCATGTCTCGGACGAGGCGACGCGCGCGACATTTGAAAAGGCCTGGGGTCGTAAACAGGACGCCGAACCTGGCTATCGCATTCCGAACATGTTCGATGAAGCTGTCGGCGGCGCCTTTCGAGGTCTCTATATACAGGGCGAGGATGTCGCGCAGTCAGACCCCAACACGCAGCATGTCGAGGCGGCGCTTGAAGCGCTCGATATCTTGATCGTTCAGGACCTTTTCCTTAATGAAACGGCGCGTTTCGCGCATGTGTTTCTGCCCGGAACGTCGTTTCTTGAAAAGGACGGCTGCTTCATCAATGCCGAGCGTCGCATCAACCGCGTGCGCCCGGCGATACCTGTCAAAACCGGCATGGACGAATGGCGGGTGACGCAGGAGCTCGCCGTCGCTCTCGGCTATGACATGAATTTCAAGAGCGCCGCCGATGTCATGGATGAGATCGCCGCGTTGACGCCGACTTTCGCCCATGTTTCGCACCAACGCCTTGACGAACGGGGCAGCGTTCAATGGCCGTGCAATGACGCCGCGCCTATGGGGACGCCGATCATGCATGTCGATCAGTTCGTGCGCGGCAAAGGGCAGTTCGTCGTTACTGAATTCGTGCCGACCGAAGAAAAGACGAACAGGAAGTTTCCGCTTATTTTAACCACGGGACGCATCCTTTCCCAATATAATGTCGGCGCCCAGACGCGGCGGACGGATAACTCCCGGTGGCATGATGAGGATGTACTGGAAATTCACCCGGCCGATGCTGAGATGCGCGGCGTCCATGACGGTCATTGGGTGTCGTTGAAGAGCCGGAAGGGCGAAATCACGCTGCGCGCTCATGTGACGGAGCGCGTCGCGCCTGGCGTCGTTTACACGACCTTCCACCATCCTGAGACGGGCGCAAATGTCGTGACGACGGAATATTCGGACTGGGCGACGAGCTGCCCCGAATACAAGGTGACGGCGGTTGAGGTGACGCCCGCCAATCACCGATCCGATTGGCAACGGCATTACGCGGAAACGCTTCCTGAAATGCGAAGGCTTGCGGTTGAGCCGGCCGAATAAGACGCCCCTTTTGAAAAGCTTCGGCAAGGCGCCCGCAAGCGAACGCGAGATTGCGCTCGTCGGCGGCTGCGGGCGATGGCGCGTGCCGGAAGAAACGCCGGTCGCCTTTATCTATAACGGACGAAATTACGCCGTCATGCTTGCGACGCCGGCGGACATTTTCGATTTCGCCGTCGGATTCACGCTGGCCGAGAGAATTGCAGAAAATCTCGGGGAGATTGATTCGGTTGAAGCCCATTATGGCGACGAAGCCGTTGATATTAGGTTGTCGATCGCGCCGGCTGCGCTTGAACGATTCGACCTGCGTCAACAGCGGCGAAATCTGGTGGGGCGCGCCGGCTGCGGCGTCTGCGGCGTCGAAAACGCCGACGTCTTTTTTGAAAAGTTGCCGTTAGTCGGCGATGAAAAAAAATCGGTTTCTCAATCCGCCATGCTGAACGCCATTCGCGCATTGCCGTCTCACCAGCCGCTGAACGCGCTGACACGATCCGTTCACGCCGCCGCCTGGGCTGGCGATGACGGGCGCATCCTTCTCGCGAGGGAGGATGTCGGCCGTCACAATGCGCTCGATAAGCTGGCGGGCGCCCTTATCTGCGCCGACGAAAACGCTGCGGGCGGATTCCTTGTCATGTCGAGCCGGTGCTCTTTCGAAATCGTCGAGAAAGCGGCTCGCGCCGGCATGCGCGCCATCCTGTCCGTTTCGGCGCCGACCGACTTCGCGATCCGCAAGGCGGAGGAGGCGAATATCGCCCTTTACGCCCTTGCCGGCGAACAAATTGCGGCGTTTTAAGGCGCCGTTTGCCGGGGCCGGGAAAAGCGCTAAAACCGCCCCAAAGCCTCATCAGGGAGAACCGGAATGAAAACCCGCGCCGCGATCGCGATTGCGCCCAATAAGCCCCTCGTCATTGAGGAAATCGATCTCGACGGGCCGAAAGCGGGCGAGGTTCTTGTCGAGATCAAGGCGACGGGCGTCTGCCATACCGACGCCTACACGCTGGAGGGAAAAGATTCGGAAGGCATTTTCCCGTCGATCCTCGGTCATGAAGGGGCGGGGATCGTGCGCGAGATCGGCGCAGGCGTCACCAGCGTCGCTGTCGGCGATCATGTAATTCCGCTTTACACGCCGGAATGCCGCCAGTGCAAAACGTGTCTGTCGCGCAAGAGCAATCTCTGCACGTCGATCCGCGCGACGCAGGGCAAGGGTGTGATGCCGGACGGCACGAGCCGGTTCAGCCGCAAGGGCGAGACGATCTATCATTATATGGGCTGCTCGACCTTTTCCAATTTCACGGTGTTGCCGGAAATCGCGCTCGCCAAAATCCGCAAGGACGCGCCGTTCGATAAAGCCTGTTATATCGGCTGCGGCGTAACGACGGGCGTCGGCGCCGTGATGTGGACGGCGAAGGTCGAGCCCGGCGCCAATGTCGCCGTCTTCGGCCTTGGCGGCATCGGGCTCAATGTCATCCAGGGCGCGAAGCTTGTCGGCGCCAACAAAATCATCGGCGTCGACATCAATCCGTCGAAGCGCGCCATGGCGGAAGATTTCGGCATGACCGATTTCGTCAACCCGGCGGAGATCGGCGCCAAGAATGTCGTCGACAAGATCGTTGAACTGACCGGCGGCGGGGCTGATTATTCATTCGATTGCACCGGCAATACGGATGTGATGCGCCAGGCGCTTGAATGCTGCCATCGCGGCTGGGGCCAGTCGATCATCATCGGCGTCGCGGAAGCCGGCAGGGAAATCGCGACGCGCCCGTTCCAGCTCGTTACCGGGCGGGTCTGGAAAGGAACGGCCTTCGGCGGCGCGCGCGGTCGCACCGACACGCCGAAAGTCGTCGATATGTACATGGATGATCACATCAGGATCGATCCGCTGATTACGCACACAATGCCGCTTGAAAAGATCAATGACGCTTTCGATCTGATGCATGAAGGCAAATCGATCCGCTCGGTCGTGCTGTTTTAGCGGGAGCTTGAATGTCTGGGGACGGCGCCGCACTGACGACAGAAAGGAAACCGCTGATCGATTCATTCGGACGGCGGATCACCTATCTGCGCCTCTCGGTGACCGATCGCTGCGATTTGCGCTGCAATTACTGCATGGCGGAAGACGCCGTCTTCGCGCCGAAATCGAGCATTCTGACGCTAGAGGAACTTGAGGCCGTCGCAAGCGCGTTCATCGCGCGCGGCGTCAGGAAGATCCGCCTGACCGGCGGCGAGCCGCTTGCGCGCCGCAACATCATGCACCTCGTTGATGCGCTTGGCCGCCATTTGAAAAACGGCGACATAGACGAGCTGGCCGTGACGACGAATGCGACGCAGCTTGCGCGCTTCGCCGGGCCTTTAAGGGATGCAGGCGTTAAGCGGATCAATGTTTCGCTCGATACGCTGAACCGGGAGAAATTCGCCGAGATTGCCCGTCGCGATGCGCTGGATCGCGTGCTTGCAGGCGTCGAGGCGGCGCTGGAAGCGGGATTAAAGATCAAGATTAATACGGTCGCGCTCAAAGATCGCAATATCGATGAAATTCCGGCGCTGATTGAATGGGCGCATGGCAAGGGCATGGATTTGACGCTGATCGAGGTAATGCCGCTCGGCGATGTCGAAGAAGACCGCATCGATCAGTTCGCACCGCTGTCGGCGGTGAAAGAATCGCTCGGCGCGCGCTGGACGCTTGAAAATATCCCGGACCGGACAGGCGGACCGGCGCGCTATGTCCGCGTAAAGGAAACGGGCGGCCGCGTCGGTTTCATTACCCCGCTGACCGGCAATTTCTGCAACGGTTGCAACCGCGTTCGCGTCACTTGCTCGGGCGAGCTATACATGTGTTTAGGTCAGCAGCGGCGCGTGGACCTCAAAGCCGCGTTGCGCGAAGGCGGCCCTGCCGCGCTGACTATGGCCCTCGATGAGGCGATGCGACTGAAGCCCCTCGGCCATGATTTCGAGATCGCCAGACGCGGCGACGGCGTTTCGGTGCCGCGCTATATGTCGGCGACGGGCGGTTAGGCGGGTGGCGAAGGTCGTCTTCTACGGGCGCTTTGCGGATTTCATGGGTCGCGAGCGGGACATCGCCGTCGGCGAGGGCGTTCGTCTTGAAACCATGATAAGCGACTTGTCGAAAGAAAATGATGCGTTCGCCGATGCGGTGAAGGCGCCGGCGGTGAAGTTTGCGGTCAATAACGCCGTTGCGCCGTTATCGACTGTCATCAAAGAAAAGGATGAAGTGGCGGTTCTACCGCCCTTCAGCGGCGGATAGGATGATCCTTCTTTCCGAGACGCCGATCGATATTGGACGGCTTCATGCTGATTTCGCGTCCGGTCTTGATGATGCGGGTGCGATCGCAAGTTTTGTCGGCCTTGTGCGGCGCGACGGCGCAGCGGAAGTTGAGGCGCTTTTTCTAGATCATGCGCCGGCCCTGACGAAGCCGGCAATTGAAACGGCGCTTGAAACGGCGAAAGCGCGCTGGCCGCTGATCAAGGCGCTCGCCGTCCATCGCATCGGGCGCGTTGAAGTCGGCGATCCGATCGTGTTTGTCGCGACAGCCTCGGCGCATCGGCGCGCAGCCTTCGAGGCATGCGATTTCCTGATGGATTTTCTCAAAACCGACGCGCCGTTCTGGAAAAAGCAGATTTGCCGCAGCGGTGAGGAATGGATCGAACCGCGCGCAGAGGACTATGCTGACCGCGACCGCTGGCGGTGAAGGAGAGGCGATGCCCGGCATAGACGAGACTTTGGAATTCCACCCGGTGCGGATTGCGATCCTGACCGTGTCGGACACGCGGACGCCGGAAACCGACACGTCGGGGCAGACGCTTGCCGACCGCCTTCAGACCGCCGGCCACAAACTCGCCGACCGCAAGCTGATCAAGGACGATATTCCGAAAATCCGCGCCGCCGTTCAGGGCTGGATCGCCAGTCCCGATGTCGACGCCGTCATCACGACAGGCGGCACGGGATTGACAGGCCGAGACGTGACGCATGAAGCGGTGACGCCGCTCTTTGAAAAAACAATTGAGGGCTTTTCCGTCGTCTTTCACAAAGTCAGTCTCGAAACGGTCGGCTTGTCGACATTGCAGTCGCGTGCGACCGCCGGCGTCGCCAACGGCACGGTGATATTCTGCCTGCCGGGGTCGACCGGCGCCGTGAAGGACGGCTGGGACAAGATTATCGTTCATCAGCTCGATTGCCGTTACCGGCCGTGCAACCTTGTCGAGCTGATGCCGCGCCTGACGGAGCGCTGAATGAAACCGACGCTGACGCATTTCGACGAAGAGGGGCGGCCGCGAATGGTCGACGTTTCGGCGAAAGGTGAAACGGCGCGCTCGGCGACGGCGCGCGGCAGCGTCAAGTTTTCAAAAGGCGCTTATCAAACAGTGCGGCGCGAGGGTGTAACAAAAGGCGACGTCCTGCGTGTGGCCGAACTTGCCGGCGTTATGGCTGCGAAGAAGACGTCCGACCTTATTCCGCTCTGTCATCCGCTTTCGATCAGCTCGGTAAAGGTCGCCGCTGAATTCAACGATGAGACGCACGCGGTTGAAATCACCGCGACGGTGAAGATTGAGGGCAAAACCGGCGTTGAGATGGAGGCGCTGACGGCTGTTTCGGTCGCCTGTCTCACCGTCTACGACATGGCGAAAGCGGTCGACAAGGCGATGACGATCGGGCCGATCGAACTTGTCGAAAAGACCGGCGGCAAATCCGGCGATTTCAGACGATGAAAAAGATGATCAGCGTTGACGAGGCCCAGCGCCTGCTTTGCGCCGGACCTTTTGATCGCGTCGTCAAGACGGTCCGGATCGGCGAGGCTTGCGGGCGCATTCTTGCGAAAGACGTCCTCGCGACCATCGACCAGCCGCCTTTCCGCGCTTCGGCGATGGACGGATACGCCGTTAGGTTCGAAGATGCGCAAGAAGGCGCCCGGCTGCGTCTTGCGGGCGAGGCGGCGGCGGGCGCGCCTTTTGATCGGACGCTTGCTGAAGGCGAAGCGGTGCGTATTTTCACCGGCGGCGGGGCGCCGGACGGCGCCGATCATGTCGTTATTCAGGAAGATACGGCGCGCGACGGCGACCACGTCATTATCACGGCGCCGCAGGCTAAGCCGTCCAACATCAGAAGCGCCGGCGTCGACTTTCGTAAGGACGATGTTCTCAAGCGCGCGGGCGAGCGTCTGTCGCCGATTGATCTCGGTCTCATCGCTGCGGCGAATATCGCGCGCGTCGGCGTCTTAAGAAAACCGGTTGTCGCCTATTTCGACAATGGCGATGAACTTCGCGAACCTGGCGCAGCGCTCTCCGCCGGCGCGATTGTCGGGTCAAACCGTTTTGCTCTTGACGCGCTGATCCGCGAATGGGGCGGAGAGGCGCGTTATCTTGGCCGCGCCGCGGACGATGCGGCGGCGATCCGCGAGAAATTCCAGATGGCGCAAGACGCCGACATCATCGTTACGGTCGGCGGTGCCTCTGTCGGCGATCATGACTATGTCAAATCTTCTTTTGAGGAATGCGGCGGCGATTTCGTTTTTTCAAAAATCGCGATGAAGCCCGGCAAGCCGACATGGTTCGGGCGTCTTGGGCGCGCGCGCGTTCTCGGCCTTCCCGGCAATCCGGCCTCGGCGATCGTCTGCGCGATATTATTCTTGAAACCGCTTGTCGCCGCAGCCGCCGGCTGCGATTCCGGAATGCGCCTTGTTCGGGCGCTATTAAGCGCGGGGATGGCGGCGAATGGCGCGCGCGAATCCTATGTCCGCGGCGCGCTAGCTGCGCGCGAGGACGGCGTTCTCATTGCGGCGCCGAATGCGCGCGAAGATTCATCGCTCTATTCGCCGCTCGCCGGCGGCAACTGCCTTATTCGACGACCGGCGCATGCTGGCGCTGCGGAAGCTGGAGAGATTGTCGACTGCATCATCTATCGCGCGCCGTTCCTGTCATGACCTTGACGACATCCCGCAACGCCATAGCCGGCCTCATCCTCGCCGGCGGCAGGTCGACCCGGTTTGACGGCGGGGAAAAAGAAAAAGCGCTCCTGAACGGCCGACCGCTCATTGAGCATGTGATCGAGCGCGCGGCGCCGCAGGTTCGAACCTTGGCTGTCAGTCGGCCGCGCGGCGAGGCGGGACGCTCCTTCGGTTTTGAGATCGTCGCTGACGATCTTGACGATCGCGGACCGATCGCCGGCCTCGCCGCCGGGCTGCGCTGGGCGCTCGCCCTTGCGCCCTCTGCAGAATTCCTCGCGACATTCGCCTGCGATACGCCGCATTTTCCGGAAGACCTCATTCATCGTCTCGCCGAACCGATCGCCTCAGGCGCAGCGCGCGCATCGATCGCCTCCGCCGGCGGCGCGCTTCATCCGACATTCGGTTTGTGGCCGGTCGACTTTGCCGGCGCAGTTGAAAGATCGATTGAAGAGGGTGCGCTGTCGCTGAAGGGTTTTGCGCGAGCGGTTGGCGCCGTTGTCGTAGAGTTGGACGATCCTGAGGGAACGTCCTTCTTCAACATCAACCGGCGCGAGGATCTACGCCGGCTCGAAAAGCGATCAGACGGATAAATCAAGCTAAAACAATAGCTTATGGATTTATCTCTAAAATCGCACGGCGCTCTCTTGCATCTTTTGTTTTAACGTATTAGCACACTGCAACAAAATGAGGAGGCCGCTCATGGCCGCGCGCGCTGACAAGCCGGATTTGCTGGACGCCTTTCTGGCGCTGAAAAAGCGTGACGAGCTTGAAGCGTTTCTCGCCGATCTTTGCACGCCTGCGGAGATCAAGGCGCTTTCGGAACGCTGGCGCGTCGCGCGCCTTCTCGACGCGGGCGAGCTTTCCTATCGCGAAATCGCCGTCGTCGCGGAATCGAGCACGGCGACCGTGACGCGCGTCGCCCGTTTTCTCAAAGACATGCCCTATCGCGGCTACCGCTGCGCGCTTGATCGCCTGAAAGGAAAGAAGAAATGAGTCCGGCGCGGTTGCGTATCGCCATGCAAAAGAGCGGGCGCCTTGCAGACAAGAGTTTGCAACTCATCGAGGCGGCGGGGTTTCGCGTCATCAAGGGCGCCAATGAGCTTCTCTACAGGATTGAGAACGCGCCGATTGACCTTTTGCGCGTGCGCGATGACGACATTCCGACGTTTGTCGGCGACGGCGTCGCTGATTTCGGCATTGTCGGGCGCAATGTGCTGGAAGAGCGCGTCGAAGGCGCGCGGCCTGTCGAGATCATGCCGCTCGGATTCGGACGCTGCGACCTTCGCATAGCGACGCCGAAGGACTTCGCTTATGGCGGTCCGCACTCATTGTCGGGCGAGCGTATCGCCACGACCTATCCGAATATTCTGCGGCGATTTCTGAAAGAAAACGACATCAAGGCGGAAATCGTCACGATGCGGGGCGCGGTGGAGGTCGCTCCGCGATTGAAGCTGGCGCGTGCGATCTGCGATCTCGTTTCGACCGGCGCGACGCTGGAAGCGAACGGGCTCATACCGGTTGAAACCATTCTTGAGAGCGAAGCGGTTCTCATCCAAAGCCGCGCCGCGATTGCGCGTGAATTCGCGCCGCTCGCCGACAGCCTTATAACGCGACTGCGCGGCGTCACCGCCTCGCGCGGCGCAAAATATGTGATGATGAACGCGCCGCGCGCGAAACTTCCTGAAATCACCGCCATTCTGCCGGGGGCCGACGCGCCGACAGTGACGCCGCTCGCCGGGCGCGATGAGGCGGTGGCGATCCACGCCGTCTGCCAGGAATCGGTTTTCTGGGAAACGCTTGAGAGGCTCAAGACGGCCGGCGCTTCAGCGATACTTGTCCTGCCGATTGAAAAGATGATGTGAGGCGCGTCGCATGAAACCATATTCATGGCGCGCGCTCGACGAGAATGAGCGCCAACGCCTTCTTGCAAGGCCTGCGCAGCGAGTTGATGAGACTGTCGTCAGCCGCGTCCGCGAAATTATCAATGATGTTGAACGGCGCGGCGCGGCGGCGGCGCGCGACTGGTCGCTGAAGCTTGATCATTATGTGCCGCGCCGCATTGAGTTGAGTCGGAAACGTCTTGACGAGGCGAAGGCGGCGGTGGAAGCGAAAGATCTGGCAGCGCTTGAACTGGCCGCCGAACACGTTCGGCTTTTTCATGACCGAACAAGACCAGCGGATGAGAAGATTGAAGTCCGGCCGGGCGTTGTCTGCGAACGGCGCTGGCGGCCGATTCCCTCATGCGGCCTCTACGCGCCTGGCGGTTCCGCGCCGCTTTTTTCAACTCTTCTGATGCTGGCGGAGCCTGCGCGCGCGGCGGGCGTCAGATCGCGCATTGCGGTTACGCCGCCCGCGCGCGGCGGCGGCGTTCATCCGATGATGGTGCTGGCGGCGCAATTATCGGGCCTTGAGGCGCTTCACTTGATCGGCGGGGCGCAGGCGATCGCCGCGCTCGCTTTCGGCGCCGGCGTTCCGAAAGCGGACAAGATTTTCGGACCCGGCAACGCCTATGTCGCGGAAGCAAAACGCCAGATCGCCTGGCGCGGGATCGCCGCCATCGATCTGCCCGCCGGTCCGAGCGAACTGATGGTCATCGCAGACCCGGCGGCCGACGCCGACCTCGTCGCGGCCGATCTTCTCAGTCAGGCGGAACATGATTCCGATGCGCAAGTGATGCTTGTTTCCACGTCGTCCGATAAAACGGCGCGCATCCTCGACGCAGTTGCGAGTCAGCTGAAAACGCTGCCGCGCGCGGCGATCGCTGAGCGCGCGCTTGCGGCCTCGGCAGTGATTCTCGTCGAGGATTTGGAAGAGGCGGCCATGGTCGCCGACGCCTATGCGCCGGAGCATCTTGCGCTTCATGTCGAGAATGCGGCCCATTTGTCCCGTGAGATCAACAATGCCGGCGCGATCTTCGTCGGCGCCGCCAGCGCCGAGGTTTTCGGCGATTATGTTTCAGGACCGAGTCATGTCCTGCCGACAGATCGCGCCGCCTCGGCTTGGAGCGGCGTGTCGACCGCATCTTTTATGAAATGCGTTTCGGTGCAGACGCTTTCCGATGACGGCGCCGCCGCGCTGGCGGGCGCCGCGGCGCGCCTTGCGCGGCTTGAGGGTCTTGAAGCGCATGCGCGCGCGGCGGAGATGCGGCGATGAGAGACGCTCCCTTCGCGCCGCTGATCGCCGGCGGCGGCGGTCTCAGACGAGGTCAAAGCGATATCGATGCGTTGCGACGGCGTATGGCGGACATCTACGACGCGGATGAGAAGAATATCCTTCCGGTCCGCGGGCGCGCGCATGCGCTAGAGGTTCTTCTTCGCATGACCGCGCGCGCTGGCGGCGGCTATTTTTCGACCGCCGATTCGCCCTTGCTGAGCCGGCTCGCCGATCTTTATCGCGTCGCCGCTGTCGCTGAGACGGATGCGTCGGCGGCGTTTCATTTTTCAAAAACGGGCGCCGCCGCCCTGTCGGCGGCACGGCTCAACGTGATCGACGAAACCGAGATCGAATTTTCAGATGCGCCTTCATGCATTCCAGCGGCGATGAGGTCAAAAGAGACAGTCGTCATCCGAAGCCTTGAAGTCGCTTACGGTCTCGCCGGCGCGCCTTGCGGCGCATTGATAGCGAATAAAGGTCTTGTCGATCGGCTGGCGGCTTTTGTCGAACCGGATGCGGTTCCGCCGATCATAGTCAATGCGGCGCTCGCCGCGCTTGATCCGACGCGCTTTGCGGCGATGAAGGCCCGTATCGCCTTTGTGAAAGAAGAAAGAGCGCGCATCGCCTCAGCGCTCAACGGGCGGGAGGATAGCGGGCCGGCGGTTTCCGTTCAGATCGCGGAAAGCGATGATGCTTTGATGCGCCTGGCGGCGTTCGGCGTCGTTGCAGAGCGTCTTAGCGATGATTGCTTGCGTCTTCCTGTCGGAACGACGGAGGAGAATGAGAGAGTGCTGGCCGCGTTCGGTGTTGCGAATGGCGCGCGCGCTCATCGGATCGGTGAAGCGGTGCGAGAGACGACCGAGACGAAAATCGTCGCGACAGTCGACCTCGACCAGGAAGGCGCATGCGACATCAACACCGGCGTCGGCTTCTTCGATCATATGCTGTCGCAGATCGTTCATCACGCCGGCGTTTCAGCAACGCTTTCCTGCTGCGGAGACCTTGAGATCGATGCGCATCATACGATTGAAGATTGCGCCATAGCGTTTGGCGACGCGCTGTCAAAGGCGCTCGGCGAGCGGCGCGGCATCGCGCGTTTCGGGTTCCTGCTGCCGATGGACGAGGCGGAGGCGAAAATTTCGATCGATCTCGGCGGACGGCCCTATCTTGTCTTCAAGGGAAAGTTTTCAGCGCCGTTAATCGGCGATTATCCGACCGAAATGACGGAACATGTTTTCCGTTCCCTGGCGCAATCGCTTGGCGCGGCGATCCATCTTTCGGTGATGGGCGAAAACGATCATCATAAGACGGAAGCGTGCTTCAAGGCGTTCGGCCGCGCGTTGCGTCAGGCGGTGCGCATCGAAGGCGAGACGACACCGTCGACGAAGGGAGCGATCCTGTGACCGTCGCCGTCGTCAAGCTCGGCGTCGGCAATACGGCGTCCGTCATGTTTGCGCTTGATCGTCTCGGCGCTGAAGCGCGCCTTACCGCCGATCCTGAGGAAATCGCCGGCGCCGACCGCCTCATTCTGCCGGGCGTCGGTGCGGCCGCTTACGCCATGGAGCGTATCAAGATAACCGGTCTTAGAGAGGCGCTGGTCAATTTCCGCCGTCCGATCCTCGGCGTCTGTCTCGGACAGCAGCTTCTTTTTGAAGAAAGCGAGGAGGGCGGCGCGGCGACGCTCGGCCTGTTGCAAGGGACGGTGCGCCGTCTTCCTTCATCAATCGCCGCGCCGGCGCCGCATATGGGCTGGTCGAGGCTTGCCGCCGTGAAACCGCATCCTCTGCTCGAAGGCGTTAAAGACGGCGACTATTGCTATTTCGTCCATTCCTTCGCCTGTCCAATAGGCGAGTTCGCGCTTGCAACCTGCGACTATGAGACTTCTTTCTCTGCGATTGTCGGCAGGGAAAACGTCTTCGGCTGTCAGTTTCACCCCGAACGGTCCGGCGAGACCGGCCGGCGCATTCTCTCCAATTTTCTGGCGCTGCCATGCTGATTATTCCTGCGATCGATCTGATGAACGGACGATGCGTCCGCTTGAAGCAAGGCCGCTTTGACGAGGCGACGCGCTACGGCGACCCGCTGGCGCAACTCGCCGGTTTTGCGCGCGCCGGCGCTGAATGGGTTCATGTTGTCGATCTTGACGGCGCGCGCGACGGCGCAAGGCGTCAAAGCCGATTGATCGCCGAGCTTGCGCAGCGCGCGCCGCTCAAAATTCAGTGCGGCGGCGGCGTCCGTTCGCGCGCGGATGTCGAGACGTTGCTCGAAGCCAGTGTTGCGCGCGTGGTGGTAGGTTCGACGGCGGTCAAGGCGCCGCAATCGGTCAGCGCGTGGATCGACGAATTCGGGCCGGAAAAAATCTGCTGCGCATTCGATGTCGCCGCTGGCGATAGAGGATTTGAAGTCCGCGTTTACGGCTGGACTGAAGGATCGGGCATCGATCTCAATGAGGCGATTAACGCCTATGGCGGCACGAATCTAAAGCATGTTCTCATTACCGACATCGCCCGCGACGGCGTATTGAGCGGTCCCAATGTCGCGCTCATGAAAAACGTTGCGCGTCGTCACCTATCGCTGAAAGCCCAGGCGTCAGGCGGCGTTTCCTCACTCGACGATCTCGCGGCCTTGCGCGCAGCGGGCGCCGACGCCGCCATCATCGGACGTGCGCTCTATGAGAATTGCTTCACGCTGGAGGACGCCCTTGCCGGCTAGACGCATCATCGCCTGTCTCGACGTCAAGGCCGGTCGCGTCGTCAAGGGCGTCCGGTTCGAAGGGCATGTCGATATGGGCGATCCGGTCGATCTCGCCCTGCGCTATCGCGACGCCGGCGCGGACGAGCTTGTCATCTATGACATCACGGCGTCAGCGGAGCGCCGAACGATCGACTATCAATGGGTCAGCGAAATTGCGCGCCATCTTGATATTCCGCTCTGCGTCGCCGGCGGCGTTCGCTCGATCGAGCAGGCAATCTCTTGCCTGGAAAGCGGCGCCGACAAAGTGTCGATCAATTCGCCCGCGCTTGCCGATCCCGCCTTCATTACGGCGCTTGCAGAAGTCGCCGGTTCGCAATGCGTCGTCGTCGGCGTCGACAGCCGTCTTGTTGAAGGCGAATGGATGACGTTTCAGTTTGCCGGAGCGGCACGCGCGATCAAACAGACGCCGCGCCGCATGCTCGACTGGATCGTCGAGGCGAAAAATCGCGGCGCCGGCGAAATCGTCCTCAATTGCATGGACAGCGACGGCGTCAGGGAAGGCTTTGACATTACGCAATTGAAGGCGGCGCGCGCCCGCCTTTCCATTCCGCTTGTCGCGTCCGGCGGCGCCGGCGCGCCGGATGATTTTGTGGATGTCTTCAAAGAGGCTGATGTTTCAGGCGCGCTGGCGGCCGGCATCTTCCATTCGGGCGCGACCGGCATCGCCGACGTCAAGCGTGCGGTCTCGACGGCCGGGATTGAGGTGCGGCCATGACCGATCTTCTCGCCAGTCTCAATTTCGACAAGGGCGCAGGGCTTGTCCCGGCGATTGTGCAGGATTGGAAAACGCTGCAAGTCCTGATGCTCGCCTATATGGACAAAGCGGCGCTTGAAGAAACGCTGGAGAGCGGCGAGGCGACTTTCTATTCGCGTTCGCGCGGCGGGCGCTGGCGCAAGGGCGAAACATCCGGCAATCGCCTGAAAGTCATCTCCGTTACGCCCGATTGCGACGCCGACACGCTGCTCGTTCGGGTCGAGCCGACGGGCCCCGCCTGTCATCTTGGAACAACGAGCTGTTTCGGCGCGGAAGAGGCGCCGGGTCTTGGACGGCTCGGTGCGCTTGAACGCACAATTGCGCTGCGTGCGAATGCGTCGCCCGAGGAAAGCTGGACGGCGAGGCTCATTCAGTCGGGCGTGAGGCGCATCGCGCAGAAAGTCGGCGAGGAAGGCGTTGAATGCGCGCTCGCCGGCGCGGCGGGAGATGAGGAAGAAGTGCTGAACGAAGCGGCCGACCTTCTCTATCATCTTACCGTCTTATTGCACGTGAGGGGCCTTTCTATTGATGATGTTGCGGCGGTCCTCGCGGCGCGCGCCCAAGGAAAGCCGTCATGACTGGCCCGCAGCCGAAACCCGGCGTTCTCGACATTCCGCTTTATATTCCTGGAAAGTCGCGCGCATCAGGCGCCGGCGAACCCGTAAAATTGAGTGCTAATGAAAACGCCCTCGGCTGCAGTCCGTTTGCGCGCGCGGCGTATCTTGAGGCGGCGAAGGCTTTAAGTCTTTACCCTGATATGAACGCGACGGCGCTAAGACAAGCGATTGGCGTGCGTTACGGCCTTGAAACGGAACAGATCGTTTTCGGCGCCGGGTCGGATGAGATTTTCACACTCGCCTGTCAGACCTATTTGCGCCCGGGCGATAACGCCGTGCAGCCGGCGTTCGGCTTCGCCGCCTGGGCGATCGCCGCTCAGGCGGCCGGCGGCGTGATGAAGAACGCCCCCGAAAAAGACTTTCATGTCGATGTCGATGCTATTCTAGAAACGGTTGACGAGCGTACCAAGATCGTTTTCGTCGCCAATCCGGCGAATCCGACAGGCACGGCGATTCCGTTCAGCGAAATCGAACGTCTGCACGCCGGTTTGCGAAGCGATATCTTGCTGATCATCGACGGCGCCTATTCGGAGTTTGCGGGCGAGGGCGATTATGCGGCCGAGTTAGCGCTGGCGCGATCGGCGCCGAACGTTCTTGTCACCAAAACATTTTCAAAACACTACGGTCTCGCCGCGCTGCGCATCGGCTGGGGATACGGCGCGCGCAATATCGCCGAAGCGCTTGAGCGCGTTCGCCCTCCTTTCAACACGACGGCGCCGGCGCAAGCCGCCGCTGTCGCCGCCCTCGGCGATGCGGATTTTCATCAGCGCTCGATCGACTATGTCATTACGGCGCGCGTCGGACTTACGTCATTCCTCGAAGGTTTCGGCCTCAGGGTGCTGCCGTCAGCTGCAAATTTCCTCACCGTGTTGTTTGAGCGCGGCGGCGGCGCCGGGGCCGACGCCGCCGAAGCGGGCCTCGCGCGCAAGGGCGTGCTCGTGCGCGGCCTTGCAAATTACGGCATGCCGGCGGGACTTCGCATCACCATCGGCGCGCCGGCCGATCTTGAGCGCTTTAGAACGGTTTTTTCGACGATCATGCGGGAAAATGACGCGCCGCGCTAAGCCGATATGGCGCATGGACGCTTGCGGCGATCAGCGTTATGTCTCGTCCTTGCACCGCGGAGAGGGCGCGCCGATGAGCCGAAATGTCGAGAAGTTTGACGGCTGGATCCGCAGCCGCTTCGCCGATTTCAACACTGAACTGGAAGAACTTTATTTCACGCAGGAGGATCGCGCGAATGTCGACGGCGTCGGCGAGGACGTAAAAAAGGCGATCTATGACGAAGGAATGAAATTCATCGCCGCTCTGCGCGATGAGGGCAATACGGATGAGGGTTTTGACCGCGCCTTTGACGTGCTTGGCGATCTCGGCCTCTGGCTCGCCGCGCTGCGCCGCCATGAAATGACAAACCCGGCGCGCGAGGACAAATCGCCCTTTTTTGAAGCTTCAGCGCTCGGCATGCATATCGGCGCGTCGATCGGCGTCGTTCCCCGTTTTGCGACGAGCCATTTGTCGACGCATAACGCCGCCGTCAACGGTCGGCCCAAGGCTTTCACCTGGCTGAAAGATGAAAAGCTTTTTCTCGATTACAATACGCGCGGCATCTTCGCCTATAAGCGCGCCGCCGACGCGCTGATGCGCATTACGCCGATCGGCGTTTCGCATCCCGTCGCCCATACGCTTTTCGACGATGCGCTTTCCGCCCTCAATGATGTCGCCAAGTGGAATGAGGTGCTTTTCGCCGATCTCGACATCGACCGGTTCTTCTTCAGCGTGCGCCCCTATTACAAACCTTATCGCGTCGGGCGGCATGAATATCGCGGCGCGAACGCCGGCGATTTTTCCGGCATCAATGAGATTGACCTTCTGTTGGGGCTTTGTCAGGCGAACGATCCTTATTATTCCCAGCTGCTTGTCGATAAGATGCTGTTCATGCGGCCCGAAGACCAGGCGTCCTTGCGCGATTGCATGCGCCGGCGAAATTTTCTCGATATCTTCCTTGAGCTTGCGCCGGCGGCTAAGGGAGAAGCGTGGTTTCAGGAAAACGCCGCGAAATTCATCGCTGTCGTCGAGGCGCATGGGCGCACGGCGCGCCAGCATCACGACATGCTCGTCTCGCGCTTTATCGAAAAGCCGTCGGTCACGCTCGATCAGGGCAAGCTCGCCCAGGTGACGGCGAGCGGTCCGCCTCTGCCGGTTCTTTTGCGTTCGCTTGAACTCTTGCGCGATTTGAGGACGGCGGCGCCCAGAAATGATGTTCGCACGCGCCACGACGACCTTCAGCGGTTAAAGGCGGCGCTCGCCTGAAGGGCGAATTCGACGAGTGAAATACGCTTTTTCGGCGGCTTGAAAGATTTTCGACGGCTTCCATATCGAGAGGAAAGATCGGCGCGGCATAACGCGCCGGCGGCTCTTTGACATTGTGAATATTGTTCAGCGGTCGGCCGTTCCGACGAAGCGCGCGCAAATGCGCGAAGCGGTCTTCAGCTTGCAGGCGAAAAATTCCCGCGGGCGCGACATCCGCATAATACGGACAAATCTGCGACAACCTGCATGGAACTTGCGGTCAAGCATAAGCCGCGCGCGCAGATAATCCGCAAAATACGGAATTCGGCGCCCGCCAAAAGCGAATATCTCAACCGGCGAGAATATCGGCGAGCGCTTCGCACAGATGGCCGACATTGGCTTCATTGACGCCGCACATGTTCGCGCGGCCGCCGCCGGCGAGATAGACGCCGTGCTTTTCACGCAAAGCGAGAACCTGCGCATCGCTGACCGGCAGCAGGGAAAACATGCCGTTCTGGCGTTCAATATAGGAGAGCCGGTCGCCGAGCTGGTGTTCGGCGGCTGTCTTCACCAGCCGGCGCCGATTGGCGATCACCGCTAGGCGCATCTCCTCAAGCTCGGCGCGCCAGGCCTTATTGAGAGCGGGGTCGGTCAAGATGTCGGCGACAATGATCCCGCCATGCGCCGGCGGCATCGAATAGATTTGCCGCGCGATGTTGAGGATATGGCTTTTCATCGCCGCCGCGCGTCCGGCGTCGGCGCCGACGGCGATCAACGCGCCCGTACGCTCACGGTAAAGGCCGAAATTTTTCGAGCAGGAGTAGCTGACAAGGAATTCCGGCGCCCGCTCGGCGAGGCGGCGAATGACATAGGCGTCTTCGTCGAGGCCCTTGGCGAATCCGTGATAGGCGCAGTCGACAAAAGGCAGAAACCCCTTTTCGACAGCAAGGTCGGCGATGGCGTCGATTGCGTCCTTTGAAAGATCGGCGCCGGTCGGGTTGTGGCATCCGCCATGGATGAGCAGGACGTCTTTCGGTCCGAGCTTCGACGCGCTCGTATGAAAGGCGTCGAAATCAACGCCGCCCGTCCGAGCGTCGTAATAGGGAATCATCGCGATCTTCAGGCCCGCAGCCGACAACAACGGATGGTGGTTCGCCCAGGTCGGCGTTCCGATCGCGACCGCTTCAGCGCCTGCGCGCTTCAAAAGCTCGGCGCCGACGCGAAGGGCGCCGCAGCCGCCGGGCGTCTGGACGACGGCGCATCGCTCTGGCGCGAGCGCGCCATCGAAAATGAGTTTGCGGATCGCCTCGCCGAAGCCGGGCGCGCCTTCCGGCGGCATATAGACTTTCGTCGTTTCACGCTCAACGAGGCGTCGTTGGGCGTCAACGACAGCCCCCATCACCGGCGTGCGATTGTCCGGCGTCCGGAAAACGCCGACACCGAGGTCGATCTTTTTCGTCCGCGGATCGTCATTGTAGAGTTTGGTGAGGCCCAACAAGGCGTCAGGCGGCAGGGCGGCGAGGTCGGCGAACATTGTCTGGGTCTTTCAGGCGGCTCTTTCAGGGCGGCCTTCCATAAACGATCGTGAGAGAGTCGCATACCGGTTTTCCGCCTTTTTTATTGCGGCGAGCTTGACCGGGCCATAGCCTCTAATCTCGTCCGGAATGTTGGCGATTTCTATCGCGGTATCGAGATTTTCTGAAGAGAGTTCCGCGGCGACGCGCTGAATGCGCGCGATATAGTCGTCAATAAGCCGCCGCTCGATACGGCGTTCCTCAGTTCTTCCGAACGGATCGAAGACCGTCCCGCGCAGGAACCTGAAATGCTTTAGAACGGAGAGCGCGCCGTACATCCACGGCCCGAATTCGGATTTTTTCGGCCGTCCGTCAGCATCGGTTTCACTGTTGAACGCCGGTGGCGCCATATGAAATTTGAGGCGATAATCGCCTTCGAATTCGGCAGAGAGTTTCTTCTTGAAGGCGCCGTCGGTGTAAAGGCGGGCGACCTCATATTCATCCTTATACGCCATAAGTTTGAAGAGATTTTTGGCTGCGGCGCGCGCCAGAGATTCGGAATGCGGCGTTCGCTCAGCGGCCTTGCGAACGTTCTTGACGCAGTCGACATACCGTTCGGCGTATTTCTCATTTTGGTACTTTGTTAGGAATTGCGCGCGGCGTTGAATGAAGGCGTCGAGAGACTGATCTTCCGCCGGCTTGGCGGTTATTCCGACTGCGCGCAGGACCGCTTCGCCATTGACGGCGGCGGCTCGGCCGAACGCGAAAGCGGATTTGTTTTTTGCGACCGCAACGCCGTTGAGCTCAATCGCGCGCATCAGGGCGGCTTCGGAAACGGGGACAAGGGCCCGCTGCCAGGCGAAGCCGAGCAGGAACATATTTGAAAAAACAGTGTCGCCCAGAAGGCGCAGCGCAATGTCGACGGCGTCGATCGCATCGACATTATCTTCCCCGCAGGCGTCTTTCAGGGTTTTGATGCGCTGATGCGCGGCGAAGTCGATGCTGCGGTTCTTGATGAAATCTGCGGTTGGGATGATGTCGGCGTTGGCGACGGCTCGCGTGCGCGCCGCTTGCATCACGGCCAACGCGCGCGCGTCGGTCGCCACAACAAGATCGCAGGCGATGACGGCTTCAGCCTCGCCGATATCGATGCGCACCTGATTAAGACTTGCAGGCGACTCGCCGAGCCGCACATAGGAAAGCACCGAGCCCCCCTTTTGCGCGAAGCCCATAAAATCGAGAACGCTGGCGCCTTTCCCTTCAAGATGCGCGGCCATGGTGACGATGGCGCCGATTGTCACGACGCCCGTGCCGCCGACGCCGGCCACAAGAAGATCGTATGCGCGGTCGATTGCGGGCAGTGACGGCGCAGGAAGCGCGCTCAGGATTTCTTCCATTTCGCCGTCAATCACGCGGGTTTCCGGCTTTCTCAGTTCGCCGCCTTCGACGGAAACGAAACTAGGGCAGAAGCCTTTGACGCAGGAATAGTCCTTGTTGCACGAAGATTGGTCAATTTTTCTCTTGCGGCCGAACTCGGTTTCAACCGGGATGACCGAAAGGCAGTTCGACTGTTTTGAACAATCGCCGCAGCCTTCGCAGACAAGCTCATTGATGAAAATGCGCTTGGCGGGGTCCGGATACAGCCCTTTCTTGCGGCGGCGGCGTTTTTCAGCGGCGCAGGTTTGTTCGTATATAATGACAGTGACGCCTTTAATCTCACGCATCTCACGCTGGATCGCGTCAAGCTCGTCCCGGTGACGCACGTCGATATCGTGCGGCAAGCCGCCATTCTCAACGATTCTTTCCGGCTGATCGGAGACGATGACGATTTTTCTGACGCCTTCGGCTTTCACCTGATTGGCGATGGCGGGGACGGTGATGACGCCGTCAACCGGCTGGCCGCCCGTCATCGCGACGGCGTCGTTGAACAGAATTTTATAGGTGATGTTGGCGCCGGCGGCGATCGCCTGACGGATCGCCATATAGCCGGAATGGTAATAGGTGCCGTCGCCGAGATTTTGGAAGATGTGGGGCCGGTCTTTCAGAAATAACGACTTCGCCGCCCAGTTGACGCCTTCGCCCCCCATCTGGATGAGCGAGGACGTATCGCGGTCCATCCACGACGCCATGAAGTGGCAGCCGATGCCGGCGAGCGCTTTCGACCCTTCCGGCACTTTCGTCGATGTGTTGTGCGGGCAGCCGGAGCAGAAATAGGGAATGCGTTTGGCGCCGCCCGGAGCCTCAACGCTGCGCGCGGCGCGTTCGATCCGGCCTAATGCGTCGGAAAAATCAAGATCGGGAAAAACGCGCTTCAGGCGCTGGGCGATGATCGGCGCCAGAACGGAAGGTGAAAGCTCTTCAACCCAGGAGATGAGCGGCGCGCCGACCTCATCATGCTTGCCGAGAATGAGGTCAGGTTTGGAAACGGCGCGATCGTAGAGATATTCCTTGAGCTGGCTTTCGATAATGCCGCGCTTTTCTTCAATGACGAGCACTTCCTTCTTGCCGGCCATGAAGCGCTCAGCGCCTTCGTTCTCAAGCGGCCAGACGAGGCCTACCTTGTAGACGTCAAGCCCGATGGCGCGGGCGCGCGATTCGTCGACGCCAAGCATCTGAAGCGCTTCGAGAACGTCAAGATGCGCCTTTCCCGTCGTGATGATTCCGTAGCGGGCGTCTGGATCATTGTAGGTTGCTCGGTCGATCGGATTGGCGCGCGCGAAGGCGCGTACGGCTTCCTTCTTGAATTTCATGCGCCGTTCGATCTGCATGCCGGGCAGATCCGGCCAGCGAAAATTAAGACCGTCAGGCGGCATTTCGAAATCAGCCGGCGTTATGAATGCCGGCGTTTCCGGAAGCGCTAGGCTCGCCGCGCTCTCAACAGTTTCCGAAATCCCCTTGAAACCGACCCACATGCCTGAAAAGCGCGAGAGCGCGAAACCGTAGAGGCCGTAGCTGATATATTCGGCGATTGAGGCGGGATTGAGCGTCGGCATGTACCAGGACATGAACGCTACGTCTGACTGATGCGACATGGATGAGGAAACGCAGCCATGATCGTCGCCGGCGACTACCAGCACGCCGCCATGCGGCGATGATCCGTAGGCGTTGCCGTGTTTTAGCGCATCCCCGGCGCGATCAACGCCAGGCCCCTTGCCGTACCACATCGAAAAAACGCCATCGACCGTGCGGTCTTTTTCCAGTTCGACCTGCTGCGTGCCGAGGATCGCGGTTGCGGCGAGGTCTTCATTGATCGCGGGCAGAAACTCGATCTGCTCCTGTTTCAGGAATTTGCCGGCGCGCCACATCGCCTGGTCGACGCCGCCCAAGGGCGAACCGCGATAGCCGGAGACGAATCCGGCCGTGTTGAGGCCCCTACGGCGATCGAGCCGGCGCTGGTGGAGCATGATCGCAACCAGGGCCTGACTGCCCGTGAAGAAAGCCCGGCCCGACTCGCGCCGATATCGGTCGTCGAGCGAATAGGGGTCGAGCGGCGCGGAACCGGCGGTCGCCATGCGTTGATCCTCTTTTTTCGCGCAGTATTTATCTGATTTGATTGCAAAATTCGCCTTTTATGTTGCGGAAAAAGATCATCTAATGGATGATGTATTTCAAAATCCATGACATCATGAAATGGACATAGCGGAACGAAAGATGATTGACGAGATTGATCAGAAGATCCTGCGCGTCCTCCAGCGCCAATGCCGGCTTTCAGCGCAGGAACTCGCGGAGGCGACCGGCATCTCCGCCGCGACATGCTGGCGACGGCTGAAGGCGCTCGAAGAATCGGGCGTCATCAAGGATTACCGCGCGATACTTGATCGCGAGAAAATCGGCATGGCGGTCACTGCGTTCGTCCATGTTTCAATCGAACGCCAATTTACGAAAGTCGTCTCGGCGATTGAAAAGAAGATGCGCGCGCGTCCCGAAGTGCTCGAATGTTATGCGACGACCGGCGACGCGGATTTCACCTTGAGGGTCGTCGCACGCGATATCGTGGATTATGACCGCTTTCTTCAAACGTTCCTGCAGGAGCTTCCGGAGATCGGGCAGATCAGGTCGTCAATCGCCCTGCGCGAGGTCAAGGAAACAACTGAATTGCCGCTGTAACAAAAAAGAGCGCGGCATCGCCGCGCTCTTTCGTGACGGTTCTGAAATGCACTAGTCGACCGGGAAGCCGCGATCGCGCAGCAGCGCCGAGGTGTCGACGTCGCGGCCGCGGAATTTGCGGAAGCCTTCCGCCGGATCGATCGAGTCGCCGACCGACATGACATAGTCATGCAGTTTTTTCGCGGTTTCCTTATCGTAGAAGCTGCCAGCCTCGACAAAGGCTTCCGCTGCGTCGGCGGTGATCGAGTCCGCCCAGAGATAGCTGTAATAGCCGGCCGCGTAGCCTTCGCCGGAGAAGATATGCCCGAATTGCGGCGTGCGGTGACGCATGACGATTTCCTTCGGCGCGCCGAGCGCTTCCAGCGTTTCGCGTTCGAAGGCGTCAGGATCGATTTCCGCATCGCCCGCGAGGTGAAGCTTCATATCGACGAGGGCGCTCATTAGATATTCGACGGTTGAAAAGCCCTGATTGAAGGTCTTGGCGGCCTTGATCTTGTCGACAAGCGCCTGGGGCAGGGGCTCGCCGGTTTCATAATGGACGAGGAAACGGTTCATCACTTCCGGAGTCGTCAGCCAGCGCTCGTTAAGCTGCGAGGGAAACTCGACATAATCGCGCGGCACGTTCGTTCCCGCCTGCGAAGGGTATTTGACGTTCGAATTGAGGCCGTGCAGCGCGTGGCCGAATTCGTGAAACAGCGTTTCGGCGTCGTCCCAGGAAATCAGCACCGGTTCGCCGGGCTTTCCCTTGATGAAGTTTGAATTGTTGGAGACGATCGGCTTGATGTCGCCGGCGAGCTTTTCCTGACCGCGATATTCCGTCATCCATGCGCCGGATCCTTTGCCGGTGCGCGCATAGGGATCGAAATACCAGAGCCCGACGAGATCGCCATCTGCGCCGAGAACCTTCCAGACGCGAACATCCGGATTGAAAACCGGCGCGTCGTCGATCTGGGCGAATGAAAACCCGTAAAGCTGACCCGCCGCCCAGAACATGCCCTCACGCAGCTTTTCAAGCTGCATGTAAGGTTTCACAAGATTGAAATCGAGGTCGTATTTCGCCTTGCGCACTTTCTCTGCGTAATAGCGATAATCCCATGGCTCGATGGTGACGCCTGCGCCTTCCGCATCGGCGATCGCCTGCATGTCGGCGACTTCTTCCTTCACGCGCGCCACCGCCTTCGGCCAGACGCGCATCATCAGGTCCATCGCCGCATCCGGCGTTTTCGCCATCTGGCGTTCGATCGCCCAGTGCGCGTAGGTCGGATAGCCGAGCAGCTTTGAGCGTTCGGCGCGAAGTTTCAGCGTTTCCGCAATGATGGCGTTATTGTCTTCCGAATCGCCATTGTCGCCGCGATTGACGAAGGCGCGCCAGACCTTTTCGCGCAGCGCGCGGTTGTCGGCGTAGGTGAGGAACGGATCGGCGGCCGAGCGCGTGTTCAGCACCGCCCATTTTTCCGGCTTGCCGTTTTCTTTCGCCGTTTCCTTCATGCCGTCGATGATGGATTGCGGCAGGCCTTTGAGATCGGATTTCTTCTCGACCCAGGTGACAGTTTCCTCATCCTTCAACAGGTTCTGCGTGAACTGGGTGCCAAGCGTCGCCAGACGCTGATTGATTTCAGCGACGCGCTTCTTGCCGGCTTCGTCAAGATTGGCGCCGTTGCGGACGAAGCCCTTATAGTGATCTTCAAGTAGGCGTTGCTCTTCCGGCTTCAGCTTCTTTTTGGCTTTGCCGTCATAGACCGCGGAGACGCGCTTGAAGAGCGCGTCGTTCTGGTTGACCTCGTCATAGAAGGCCGCGAGCTTCGGATAGACGACAAGCTCGATATCCGGCACGTCGCCCGTATTGAGGTTGCCTGAATAGACGCCGAAGAGATTTTGAAGCCGCGTCAGCGCGTCGCCGGATTCTTCAAGCGCTGCGATCGTGTTCTCAAACGTCGGTTTCGCTTTGCTTGAGGTGATCGCATCGACATCGGCTTTTGCGAGCGCGATCGCCGCATCGAACGCTGGAATGAAATCCTTCGTGTTGATCTTGTCCCATGGCGGAACGCCGCCATACGGACCGGTCCATACGGCGAGAAGCGCGTTATCGGCGGCGATCGCGGTCGCCGATGTTTCGCTTTGGGCTTGTTCTTGGGCTGTCACGGGCGCGCTCCCGAGAGCGATCGCAAGCGCGATCGCCGAAACTGCGATATGCCTAACCACGATAGTCTCTCCATCTTGCGGCCGGCGACCGGATGCGGCCGCGCGGCTCTGCTGATTATTTCTCGCCGTCTCCCGTATCGCAGGGTTTTCGGCAATGTCTTGACCGGGATCAAGGCGTGAAACGTGTTCATTTTGCGACGAACCGTTCAACCGTCGATCGAAACGCCGGAAAGCCTAGTGAAAAGCGGGTTTCCGAGCGCCTCTGCCTGCGCCGCCGCAAGGTCGTCGGCGAAATAGCGATCCTGGTCCCAGTTCGCCGCTTTCGCGCGAACTGTCGCGTGAACTTTTTGCAAGGGCGCCGATGTCATGAGAGGCGCATGAAAATCGACGCCCTGCGCGGCAGCGAGCAGTTCAACGCCGATGACGCCTGCGGCGTTTTGCGCGATCCGTCCGGCTTTTCTCGCAGCGGACGTCGCCATCGATACGTGATCTTCCTGACCGGCGGAGGTCGGAATGGAATCAACGCTTCCCGGAAACGCCATCGACTTGTTTTCCGAAACGAGCGCCGCCGCCGTCACCTGCGCGATCATGAAGCCGGAATTAACGCCGCCGTCGGCGACGAGAAAGGCGGGAAGGCCGCTCATCTTCGGGTCGATCAGCACGGCGGTGCGCCGTTCCGACAACGAACCGACTTCGCACATCGCCATCGAAATCATGTCGGCGGCGAAGGCGACGGGTTCCGCATGGAAATTGCCGCCGGAAATCGCTTCATCCTTGTCAGGAAAAACGACCGGATTGTCGGTGACGGCGTTCGCTTCAATCGTCAGCGTTTTCGCCGCATGGCGCAAAAGATCGAGAGCGGCGCCCATCACCTGCGGCTGGCAGCGGAAGGAGTAGGGGTCCTGCACGCGGTCGCAATTGATGTGCGATGCGTTGATTGCGCTTCCGTCAAGCAGCGCCCGCAAGGAATTTGCAACGTCGATCTGTCCCGGCTGTCCGCGCAATGCGTGAATGCGTTCGTCGAAAGGCGAGAGAGAGCCTTTGAGCGCATCGACAGACAAGGCGCCGGCGCAAAGCGCCGC
>CALAZI010000126.1 GCA_937895955.1 uncultured Alphaproteobacteria bacterium
GGATAAAGCCGCTGCGTCGTCCACCCGCCGCCATCCTTGCGCAGGAACTGCAACCGGTCATGCAGGCGGAACGGCCGGTTGACCCAGAATTCGATCGCGACGGGCGCGAGGCGATAGCCGGACCAATGATCCGGGCGCGGCACCTTGCCGAGACCGAAGCGCGCGGTCTCGCGCGCCGCCGCCTTTTCCAGCGCAAAGCGGCCTTCCAAGGGGCGCGACTGGTCCGACGCCCAGGCGCCGATCTGCGAGGCGCGCGCGCGCGTTGCGAAATAGGCGTCGGCTTCTTCCGCGCTTACCAGGGCGACATCGCCGCGAAAACGAACAGAACGACGGATTGATTTCCAGTGAAAACAGAGCGCGGCCTTCGGATTGGCGGCGAGCTCGCGCCCCTTCGCGCTTTCGGTGTTGGTGAAGAAGGTGAGGCCCGCCGCGTCGATGTCTTTCAGGAGCACCATGCGGACATTGGGGAGCCCGTCGGCGTCGACGGTCGCAAGCGCCATCGCGTTCGCGTCATTCGGCTCCTTCCTCTTTGCAAGATCGAGCCATTCGATAAAGAGCGCGAGCGGGTCTTCCCTGGTGAAGACCTCGCCCTGATCTTCATCGACCCTGTAGGCCTCGGCGGAAGGGCTTGGCGGGATGACGGGATTCTGGGTCATGCGGCGTTCCGGCGTTTTCCTTTCAGGGAACAATCGTTCTATAGGATCGCCCAGCCGATTCATAACCGCTTCGGCGCGAAGGGCGCGCAATGTCGCATAACACGTTCGGTCATCTTTTCCGCGTGACGAGCTGGGGCGAGAGCCACGGACCCGCCATCGGCTGCGTTATCGACGGCTGTCCGCCGGGCATCGCGCTTGAGGCGGCCGACATTCAGGCCGCGCTCGACCTGCGCAAGCCCGGAACCTCGAAATTCGTGACGCAGCGGCGCGAGCCGGATGCGGTGAAGATTCTCTCCGGCGTCTTCGAGGACGATCGCACTGGCGGGCCGCGCACGACGGGAACGCCGATCAGCCTTTTGATCGACAATGTCGACCAGCGCTCGAAAGACTATTCCGACATTCGCGACAAATACCGTCCCGGCCACGCCGATTTCGCCTATGACGCGAAATACGGCTTTCGCGACTATCGCGGCGGCGGGCGATCCTCGGCGCGCGAGACGGCGTGCCGCGTCGCCGCCGGCGCCGTCGCGCAAAAAGTTCTCGATCATCTCTATCGCCGCGTCGTCATTCGCGGCAGTCTCGTTCAGATCGGGTCGGTCAAAATCGATCGCGCGCGATTCGACTGGAATGAAACCACGGCCAATCCGTTCTGGTCGCCAGATCCGGTCGCAGCGAAAGAGTTCGAAGCCGCGCTTGAACGCGCGCGCAAGGACGGCTCCTCGCTCGGCGCCGTCATCGAGATCGTCGCCTCGGGCGTTCCCGCGGGCCTCGGCGCGCCGGTTTACGGCAAGCTCGACGCCGAGATCGCCGCGGCGATGATGTCTATCAACGCGGTCAAGGGCGTTGAGATCGGCGCCGGCATGAGAGCGGCGGAACTCACGGGCGAGGAAAACGCCGACGAAATCCGCATGAAGCGCAAGAAGCCGCATTTCCTTACGAACAACGCCGGCGGCGTTCTCGGCGGGATTTCGACCGGGCAGGACATCGTCGCGCGTTTCGCGGTGAAGCCGACATCGTCGATCCTGACGCCGCGGCGGACGATCACAAGAGACGGCGAGGAAACCGAGATCGTCACCAAGGGCCGTCACGATCCTTGCGTCGGGATCAGGGCTGTTCCGGTCGGCGTCGCGATGATGGCCTGCGTCCTCGCCGACCAGGCGCTTCGTCACAAGGCGCAGTGCGGATGAAAATGATGAAACGCCTATTCGCCGCCGCCCTCGTCATTTTTGTCGTCGCCTTCGCCGCCGCATTCTTGGGCCTTCGAACGCCGGATACGGATCGCGAGGAAATGATCGCGAAATATGGCGGGGCCGACGTCATGTTCGCCGACGGCGCGGGCGGCATGCGCGTTCACTGGCGCGACGAGGGATGCCGCACCTGTCCGGCGCTGATCCTCCTGCACGGATCGAACGCCAGCCTTCACTCATGGGGGCCGCTCGTCGAACGGCTCGGCGGCGAATACCGCATCATCACCTATGACCAGCCGGGCCACGGTCTCACCGGCGCGCATCCGCGCGACGATTATTCGGCGGCCGGCATGTTCGAGGCGCTGAACGCGGTCGCCAACGCCGCGCGTCTCGACCGCTTTTTCCTCGGCGGCAATTCGATGGGCGGCTGGGTTTCGTGGCGTTACGCGCTCGCCTATCCCGAGCGCGTCGACGGCCTCATTCTCATTGACGCGGCCGGCGCGCCCTTGCGCGCGGGCGAGGAAGCGCCGCCGCTCAATCTCGGCTTTCGCATGATGCGCAATCCGTTTCTGCGGCCGATCGTCGAACATGTGACGCCGCGGCGCCTTGTCGAAAAATCGCTGCGCCAAACCGTCTCGAACGATGAATTCATCACAGACGAGGTCATCGACCGCTATTGGGAATTGTTGCGCTTTCCGGGCAATCGCCGCGCCAGCGTCATCCGGGCCGTAACCGATCGCGAGCCGGCTGTTTTTGAAAAGATCGGCGGGATCACAGCGCCGACCCTGATCATCTGGGGCGCGGAAGACAAATTAATCCATGCGAGCGCGGCGGAAACCTTTCGGGAAAACATCGTCGGCGCTGAGGTCGTCATATTCGACGCCGTCGGCCATGTGCCGATGGAGGAGGCGCCGACCAAAACCGCGAATGCGATCGGACGGTTTCTGGAATCGCAATTGCCGCAAGCGGTCGATTCGTTGAAGCTTGAAGGTCCGCAATAGGCGCCGCGCGACCGCTGGGCGATCAGGGCTTTTTCCTGAAAACGCCGACGAGTTCGACATGCGAAGAATAGACGAACTGGTCGACCGGCGTCGCCGCATCCAGAGCATAGCCGGCGTCGGCGAGAATGCGCGCATCGCGCGCAAAAGTCGCCGGATTGCAGGAAACGCCGATGACGAGCCGAACGCCGCTCGCCGCGATTTCGCGCGCCTGATCGGCGGCGCCGGCGCGCGGGGGATCGAAAACGACCGCGTCAAAGCCCTTCAGCTCTTTCGCCGTCAGCGGCCGTTCGAAGAGATCGCGCATTTCGGCTTTCACCGGATTGACGGCGACGCCGGTCCGCTGCGCGTCGGCGGCGGCCTTGCTGAGAGCGGCGATGGAGCCGGCGTCGGAATCAAACGCCGAAACTGTCGCGTCTTTCGCCAGCGGCAAGGAGAAAGTTCCGCATCCTGAAAACAGGTCTGCGATCTTTTTCGCGCCAGACGCCGCCTTGCGAACCAGATCAATGAGCGCCGTCTCGCCTTCCCGGCTCGCCTGCAAAAATCCGCCGGGCGGCGGCGTCACTGAAATTTCGGAGAAAGAAACGACCGGCGTCGCGAGCGAGGCGACCGGTTCGCCATTGAAGGAAAGCCGGATGACATTCGCGGCGCGCATCAAGGAAAGCAAATCGATCAGAGCGCGTCCGCGCGGTTCATCAGGCGAGGCTGCTGAAACCGTCGCGTCAAGGCCGTTGTCGCACAGCGTGACCGCGAGATCGAAAGCGTCCGATCCGACTTTCGCGGCGAGCGCGCGCAGGGCCGGCAGGCGTTTCAGGAGTTCCGGATGAAGGATGAGGCAATCCTCGATTTCCTCAATCGCCGCCGAACGTCGCGCATTAAATCCCAGCGCTCCGCGCTCGCGCAGCTTTTTGACGGCGAATGTCGCGCGTCGCCGCGTCGCCGCCGGCGTCTCGATGAGATCGCCGACAATCGACGCATCGAAACCTTCGCGCGCCAGCGCATCGACGACGCGCTGACGCTTCCAGTCGCGATAAAAGCCGCGCGTCACATGCTGCAAGGCGCAGCCGCCGCAACGCCCGTAATGGCGGCAAGGCGCTTCGGCGCGAACGGGGCTCGGCTCCTTCAGCCCGATCAGGGCGCCGCGATCGTCGCGCGCCTCAATCTCGGCGACGTCGCCCGGCGCAGTCAGCGGAACGAAGATGCGCGCGCCGTCGACAAGCGCGACGCCGTCGCCGCCGGCCGCGATATGGTCGATGCGCGCCAGAAGGCGGCGCGGCGGCGGTTTCGGCCTATGCTGATTTCGCCGCGCCAATCAGGAATTCCTTGTTTCCGTCGCCGCCCTCGATCGGGCTTTCGATGACGCCGATCGGCGCCCAGCCCGCTTCCCTAAGCCTTTCGCCAATCGCGTCGGTCAAGGCGGCGAGTTCCGCCGCGCTCGCTTTCACGATCCCGCCCTTGCCGATTTTCTCCGGGCCAAGCTCGAATTGCGGCTTGATGAGCGCGACGAGCAAGGCCTGCGGCGCGGCGAGCGCCATGGCGAAGGGAAGCGCTTTCATCAGGCTGATGAAGCTGACGTCGCAGACGATGATTTCGACAGCGTCCGGAACAAGCGCGCGCGACAAATCCCTCGCATGGGTCTTTTCAAGATTAACGACGCGCGGATCGTCGCGCAGCAACGCATGCAGCTGGCCGGTTCCGACATCGACGGCGTAGACCTTCGCCGCGCCCGCTCTCAACAGGACTTGCGTGAATCCGCCGGTTGAAGCCCCGAGATCAAGGCAGGTCTTTCCTGCCGGATCGACGCCGAACGCGAGAAGCGCGCGATCAAGTTTCAATGCGCCGCGCGAAACGTAATCATGGACGTCGCCCGCAACATTGATCGTCTCAGCGTCGGCGATCATCGCCGCCGGCTTGTCGACGACGGCGCCGCCGACGCGGACGAGCCCGGCCCTGATCGCGCCTTGCGCCCGCGCGCGCGAAGAGAACGCGCCGCGCTCGACAAGCAATTGATCAAGGCGCGTTTTGCCGCTCATGCGGATTGGGGCGTTGGGCGCTTGCGCTTTTCGCGCATGGCGACGGCGACGTACGCGATGATCGAAATCAGGATCGAATAAAGGAAAAAGCCGTCGATCGGCGCGACGTCGCCTGCAAGCACCGCCGCAAAGGCCTTTGACGCATTCATGCCCTGACCGAGCGCTTCGCGCATCGGCAGGACCATCAGAGTGACGACGTTGAAAGCGACGCAAACGAGAATCGACGTCATGGCGGCGCGCTGTCCGCCAAATCCCGATCTGAGGCCGATAAGCGTTGCGATCAAGATGCCGCCCTGGCCGAACACCGACGTCATGGCGAGCAGTTCGTAAATATCGGAGCCGCTCAACGCGACGACGAGCGCGCCAACACCTGCGGCGACCGTCGCGCGCCGGGAGTCGCGCAATTGGCGCTGCGGGTCGAGATGCGCATGGCGCCGCCCGAGAATGTTGATCGAAACGAGCGAGGATACGGCGAGCAGATTTGAATCGATCGTCGACAGGATCGCCGAAAACAGCGCGCCGATAAAAAATATCGACAGCCAGGGCGGAAGCGTCTCGATCGCCAGAGCGGGGATGAAATTATCCCCCTCGCCGCCCGGCACGATCATATGCGCGCCGACAAGGCCGAGCGTCACGGGAATGAGGCCGATAAAAAGATAAAGCGTCGCCGCGGAATAGCAGGCCGCGCGCGCGACGCCGGTCGAGCGCGCCGCAAGAAACCGCGCGATCACTTCCTGCGTCACGATGCTGCCGAGAATGGGGATGGCCCAATTGTCGAGGCGCGAAAAAACGCTTTCTCCCGGCGCGACAAGGCGAAGCTGCTCCGCGTCAATCGATCCGAACATCGCTTCCAGTCCGTCGAACCGGCCCGCGACGGCGTAAAAAAGAACGAAGGCGCCGATCATCAGGAACACGCCCTGAATATTGTCCGTCGCGACGTCGCCCATCATGCCGGCGAAATAGCAATAGGTGATGACGGCGGCGGCGGAGACGAACAGCGTGATCAATCCCGGAATGCCGACAGCCGTCTCAAGGATCGCCGCAATCGCCAGCAATTGGGCGCCCGCCCAGATGACGGATATGATGACGCTGATGACGGCGCAGGCGAGTTCCGCGCTTTTGCCGAAACGGTCGCGAAAAAAGTCGGCGATCGTGACATAGCCTTTTTCCCGGATGGGCTTGGCGATCAGGATCGCCATCAACACAAGGCAGATGGCGTATCCGAAAGGCTCGGCGCGCGCGCCGGAAAGGCCGCCCTCGGCGATCGCCGCCGCTGAGCCAAGAATCGTTTCCGCGCCGAACCAGGTCGCGAATATCGACAGCGCAAGCGGCAAGACGCCGAGTCGGCCGCCGGCGATATAGTAATCCGCATCCGATTTCGCCCCGCGTCCGAACCAGACGCCGATCGCCATCTGGGCGATTACGTAGGAAAGGAGAAAAATCGAAACGCCGACCGGTGAAAGCTGATGCACGCCGCCGCCCCTCCGTTGAGCAATGGCATACAGCCTTAAATCGCCAGCCGGATCAAAGGAAAATCGGCGTCAGCTCTCTGTTGCGAAGCGCTCGAAGAACGTCGCGGTTTCCTCATCCGCCGGATACATAAGCTCGATGCGGATTTCGCTCGCCTCGATGTCTTGCACCGCGCCGAATTGCGCGATCGCCGAAAAAAGCGACAGGCGCCGGCCGCCGATCTTCAATATCGTCGGGATCACCGCCTGGTTGAAATCGACGCGGCCGATGTCGAATGCGGCAAGCCTTGGATGTTCCGCAAGGCGCGTCGCCAGCGCTTCCAACCTCTCATCGCCGCCAAGATGCGCAATCTCGGCCTTGAGGCGCGCCAGCGACAACAGCGCCGTTTCCTCCCAGTTTTCGACAAGATCGACAGCCGCAAGCAAAACCTCGATCATGTTGCCCGCCGGTCCGAGCGGGGAAAGCAGCGTGATCGCCGGCTCATTGGCGTCAATCAGGGTCCAGTGGCGGTCTATGGCGACGGCGGGAAACGGCGCGTGACGCTCAAGCGTGATCGAGATCGCCCGGCGGATCGGGGCGAGATCCGGGGCGTGGGCGGGAAGCGATGGAAACGCCGCGGCGAAGCCCGCCGCCTTCAGCGCGTCATTCGCCGCACCCTTCGGCATGCCGAGCGCGCCGGCGAGCCTGAGCACCATGCCGCGGCTCGGCGCCGAGCGTCCCGATTCAAGGAAGCTCAAATGACGCGATGAAACGCCCGCAGCCAGCGAGAGATCAAGCTGGCTCAACCGCCGCATTTGCCGCCAGTCGCGCAGGATCGCGCCGAATTCCATTCTCGTCCGCTCGTCCGCTGTTTCGCCTGCCCTCAGATTACAGCCCCGGCGCAGCTTCGCCATTACCTCCGGGGTAATTGCCGCTGCGCACCCAATTGGAAGAGATATCGCCCGAACCCACAGAACCGGAGCGCCTCATGTCGCCAGCCAGCGCCGCATTTGTCTTTCGCGCAAATCTGATTGTCAGCTTCATCCTCGCTGGGGTCTTGTGGGCGGGGACTGCCATCCCGGCCGTCGCGCCGATCACCCGCTGGAGTTTCGATCTGCTTAATTGGCCGATCGACGGCGATCCGGGCGAGCTTACTAAAATGTCCGTTTTCATGAGCGCGATCGGCGGCGGGGTCCTCGCCGCGCTCGGGGTCATAAATTGGCTCCTTGTGGCGCCCGCAATCGAAGCCGGCGACCGGCGCATTCTGAATGCCGGCCTCGCGTCCGTCTTCACCTGGTTCGCCCTCGACAGCACGGGCTCGGTGCTTTCCGGCGCCGCCTCGAATGTCGGTTTTAACGCAGCAATCCTCGCGCTCTATGTTTTGCCGGTCCTCGCGGCGCGTAAAGCCTGACAGGCGGCCTGCGACGCGCTAGAAGCGCCGCATGGCCAAGACATTCGACCTCATTTTGAAGAACGGGACCGTCGTCAATCATGACGGCGAAGGAAAACGCGACATCGGCGTCAGCGGCGGCCGCATCGCGGAAATCGGCGATCTCTCCGCCGCCTCGTCCGGCGAGACGATCGACTGCGCCGGGCTTCACGTCCTTCCCGGCGTCATCGACACGCAGGTTCATTTCCGCGAACCGGGACCGACGCACAAGGAAGACCTCGAATCGGGAAGCCGCGCGGCGGTTCTCGGCGGCGTCACCGCCGTCTTTGAAATGCCGAACACCAATCCGCTGACGACGACGGCGGCGGCGCTCGAAGACAAGCTCAGCCGCGCGCATCATCGCATGCATTGCGACCACGCCTTCTATGTCGGCGCGACGCACCACAACCCGAAAGACCTCATCGAGCTTGAACGGCTGAACGGCGTTTGCGGCGTCAAGATTTTCATGGGCGCCTCGACCGGCGATCTGCTTGTTGAAGACGACGCCGGCGTGCTTGACGTCTTGCGTCACGGATCGCGGCGCGTCGCCGTTCATTCCGAAGACGAATTCATGCTGCGCGAGAACAAGAAATTCGCGCGCGAGGGCGACTGGACGTCGCACACCGATGTCAGAACCGCCGAGGCCGCCGTCTCATCGACCGTCCGCCTTATCCGTCTCGCGCGCGAGGCGCGCCGGCGCATCCACATCCTGCATATTTCGACGGCTGATGAAGTGCCGCTTCTCGCTGCGGCGAAAGACGTCGCGACGGCGGAGGTGACGCCGCAGCATCTGACGCTGACGGCGCCCGACTGTTACGAAACGCTCAAGGGCCTTGCGCAGATGAACCCGCCGATCCGCGACGCGCGTCATCGCGACGGTCTTTGGGTCGGCCTGCAACAAGGCGTTTTCGACGTCATCGGCTCCGATCACGCGCCGCACACGCTTGAGGAAAAGGCGCGGCCCTATCCGGCGTCACCGTCCGGCATGCCGGGCGTGCAGACGCTCGTTCCCGTCATGCTCAATCACGTCGCGGAAGGGCGGCTTTCGCTCGCCCGCTTTGTCGACCTTGTCTGCCATGGGCCGAACCGCATCTTCCAGATCGCCGGCAAAGGCCGCCTCGCAGCCGGCTATGACGCCGACTTCACGATTGTCGATCTGAAGCGCCGCGAGACGATCACCCATGAGTGGTCGGCGACGCGGTCAGGCTGGACGCCCTTCGCCGGCATGGAGGTCGCGGGCTGGCCGGTGATGACGATCGTCCGCGGCCGGACGGTCATGCGCGAGAACGAAATTCTAGGAATCGCCGTCGGCGAGCCCGTTCGTTTCCAGGAAACGATCTGATCTTATTGCGGCGCATCGCCGCCGCGAAAGACGGCGACGCCCTCGGCGTCCTCGCCATAGGCGGCGGAAAAGAGCGGCGCTGAAAGCCCGGCGACGAGCGCTTCGCCGGCGGCGGCGCGTGCGGCGGCGTAATCCTCCGCGCGGCGGTCGCAATAATCAAAATGCGTTTGCGCCGAGCGATAGCCCTCATTGAAGGCGCCGACCATTTCATCGCGGAGGTCGAATGCGGGCTGTTCCAGATCGATGAGGCGTTTCATCCGGTCGCGCCAGATGTCGCCCTCATCGCGCGGCTCGCACATGCGGCGGATATGGTGAAGCTCGCCGAAAATGCCGGAAAGACCCGTCAGCGCGCCCTTGCGCGCGGCGTAATCGTCCTGCGCCGCGGCGGGAAAGGCGATGAAAAGAACAGCGATGAGAAACGCGCGAGCGACCATGAAGCGCACCCTGCCCCCGGATTAGGGCCTTGTTCTGTCGATATTGCGGAGTTTTAGGGCGCTCGCAATGGCGGTGCGGGTCTCATCCCAGGAAACGCGCGAGAGCGCTTCCTCATAAGAGACGAATTCAGCCGCCGCGGCGTCATCGCCCGCGACCGGCTCGCCGGCGACCCATTCCGCCCAATAATCGATGAGGACAATATGCGCCGCGCCCTCGGTCATCTCCGGCAGCGCCTCGAATGCGCCGATCAGCCCGCCGATGCGGATTTCGAGCGCGGTTTCCTCCATCACCTCGCGGCGGGCGGCGTCCATAAGGCGCTCGCCGTGATGCAGCGCGCCGCCTGGGATCGACCATTTTCCTTCAAAGGGCGGCTTGCCGCGCCTGATGATCAGAACTTCATCGCCGCGAAAGACGACCGCGCCGACGCCGATTTTCATTTTCAGTTCGCCTTCATCCATGGCGCCTTATATAGCACGGCGCCATGTGCGGAAGATTTCGTCTCACTTCCCCGCCCGAAACGGTGGGCGCCGAATTCGGTCTCGACCTGCGCGAGAATTTCCCGCCGCGCTGGAACATCGCCCCGACGCAGCCGATCGCCGTCATCCGCATGAGCGACGCGCACAGGCGCGAATTCGCGCTCGCGCGCTGGGGCTTCATTCCGTCCTGGGCGAAGAAGGATTATTTCGAGAAGGTCGGAACGAAACCGCTCATCAACGCGCGCGGCGAGACGGTCGCGGAAAAACCGAGCTTCAGGAACGCCTTCAAACGTCGGCGCTGTCTCGTTCCTGCGGACGGCTTTTACGAATGGCGCACGGAAAAAGGCGCCCGCCAGCCCTATCAAATCAGCCCGGCGGAGGGCGGACTTTTCGCCTTCGCCGGCGTCTGGGAAACGGCGCTCGATCCGGATGGCGGCGAGATCGACACCGCCGCGATCATCACGACGGAGGCGGGCGAAGACCTTGCGCGACTGCATTCGCGCGAGCCGGTCGTCATCGCGAAAGAGAAATACGCGCTCTGGCTCGACGATGACGAGCGCAGCGCAAAAGACGCCTCATCGCTCATTCGCGCGCAAGGCCGCGGCTTCTGGACCTTCCATAAGGTTTCAGCGGCGGTGAACAATGCGCGCAATGAAGGCGAAGCGCTGGCGCGGGAGATCGGCCGGCAGGAATTGTTTTAACCCGCGCCCTTCGCCGGCGGCTGCTGGCGCGCAAAGAGCCAGTCCGTCGCCGTCGAGCCTTTCGCGCGAAATTTATAGCCGTCGGCGTCGCATTTTTTCAGCGCTTCCGGATCGTCGATGCGATTGTCGATAATCCAGCGCGTCATCGACCCGCGCGCGCGTTTGGCGTAGAACTGCAGCGATCGCAATTTGCCGTCTTTTTCATCCTTGAAGCTTGGCGTGATGATCTCGGCGTCGAGCGCATCCTGGTCGACAGCGGAGAAATATTCGTTCGAAGCGAGGTTGACGACGACCGGGTTCTTCGCGCCTTTCAGCGTCTTGTTGATTTCTTTAGCGATCTTGTCGCCCCAATAGGCGTAGAGATTCTTACCGCGCGCGTTGGCGAGCGACGATCCCATTTCAAGGCGATAGGGTTCGATCGCGTCGAGCGGCCGCAACAGGCCGTAAAGCCCGGAAAGAATTCGCACATGCTCCTGCGCGAATTTGAAATCAGCCGCGCTCATCGTTTTCGCGTCAAGCCCGAGATATACGTCGCCGTTAAAGGCGAGCGCGGCCTGTTTTTGCGAATTCGACTTGCCGTCGCCGCGAAACGCCTGAAAGCGCTCGTGATTGAGATCGGCGAGCTTGTCGGAAATCGACATCAGCTTTTTCAGCTTCGCCAATGACAGCGACCGCGCGGCGTCCGCAAGGTCGCGGGCATCCTTGAGGAAGACCGGCTTCGTCATCGCCGGCGCAGCCGGCGCCGGATCGAAATTCAAATTCTTGGCGGGCGAGAGAAGGATCAGCATCGGATCGACTTGGCGCCGCCGCGCCGAAAAATCAATCGGAAAGCGCGACGACGTCAGGGATGCATTTGAGCGCGTCGGCGCCCGGCCCTTCGGGAACGCAGGAGCACAGCCGCAACACCTCGAACTCGTCTTTGCTGAACGGCCCGCGCACGGCGCAATTCGACTCCCGGCGTTCGATCGCCGATTTGTCGAACACCTTGTCGCATGTAAGCCGCTTCGACTTCTTCCGGTGTTCGCGCAGCCTGTCGGCCTCATGGGCGAGGCAGCGCTCGCCGTCTGCGCGGGTCGAATCGAAAAGCTGGACGATGATGTAATAATCGTCAGGCGCCGCAACGCCGCCGGCGGTTCTGACGGAAATATATTCGCCGTCCGCGCCGAGAGCGTCGACCGGCGCCGGCGCGCGCAAATCGCATCGACCCGCAGAATTGCGCAGGCACACCTTTTCCCCGCCGGCGACGCCTTCAGGAACAAGGTAATAGGGTCCGTAAATATTGCGCCCCGAAAATACGGGCGGATCATCGCAGGCGGCGAGCAGCGCCGCGAAAATGAGAACAGCCGCAAGTCGCATCATCAGTCCCCTCCGGCGATGCGTCGCAGAGAAGGCTAGCACAGGACGCCGGCTAAATCATCTTTCCCGGATTCATGACGCCCCTGGGGTCAAGCGCCCGTTTGACGGCGCGCATCATGGCGATTTCCGCCGGTTGCTTGCGGCGGGCGATATCCTCGCGACGCGCAAGGCCGACGCCGTGCTCGGCCGAGATCGAACCCCTGTGACGGTCGATGACGTCATAGACCGCCGCTTCAATCCGGTCCTCGGCGCGATCAAATTCGGCGCGGACGCCGCCTTCCGGCTGCAGCACGTCATAGTGGATATTGCCGTCGCCCATATGGCCGAAGGCGATGATGCGCGCGCCGGGATAGACCCGCTCGACCGCCTCGCCGGCGTCTTTGAGAAAAGCGGGAACCGACGCGACAGGAACCGACACGTCGTATTTCGCCTGCGCGCCCTCAGGGCGCATCGCGACCGAAATGACGTGCCGCAGATGCCAGAAGGCGTTCGCTTGCGCTTCGTTTTCAGCGATCGCGGCGTCAAGAATTTCCTCTTCCTCGAACGCCTCGCCCAGCACCGCTTCAACCTCGCCGCGCAACGCGCCTGCGCGGCCGGACGAAAACTCAATCAGCGCGTACCACGGATATTCCTCCGTGAGCGGATCGCGCGCGCCGGGAATATGCTTGTAGACAAGGCCGAGCGAGAAGCGCGACATCAATTCGAAGCTCGTGACGTTGCCGCCGCTTGCGACCTGCGCGCGAGAGAGCATCGAGAGCGCTTTTTCAGGCGACGAAAGCGCGGCGAAAACGGTGACGCGCTCGCGCGGGCGCGGGAAAAGCTTCAGCGAGGCGGCCGTTACGATCCCGAGCGTTCCCTCGCCGCCGATGAAAAGATGTTTGAGATCGTAACCCGTATTGTCTTTGCGAAGGCTCTTTAACCCGTTCCAGATTTCGCCGTTCGGCAAAACGACTTCGAGCCCCAGAACAAGCTCGCGCATATTGCCGTAGCGCAAGACATTGACCCCGCCGGCGTTGGTCGAAATGACGCCGCCGATCTGGCATGAGCCTTCCGATCCGATCGACAGCGGAAAAAGCCGGTCGATTTTCGCCGCCGCTTCCTGCGCCTCCGCGAGCGTGACGCCGGCGTCGACAGTGAGCGTCATCCCCTCCGCTGAGGCTTCGCGAACGGTCCGCATCCGCTTCATGGCGATGAGAATCTCGCCGTTCTGCGGCTGCTGGCCGCCGACGAGACCCGTATTGCCGCCCTGCGGCGTGATCGCGACGCCCGCCGCGGCGCAGACGCCGACGATCTTTGCGACTTCTTCCGTCGACGCCGGCGCGACGACGAGCGACGCCGCACCCGGCCACCAGCCGCGCAATTCATGCAGCAACGGCTCGGCGTCGGCGCCGGAAAGGACGCCTTTCGGCCCGACAATGGCGGCGATGTCTTTAATCACGTTTTCGGGAGCG
>CALAZI010000127.1 GCA_937895955.1 uncultured Alphaproteobacteria bacterium
GCGCCGGCCGCGATCCTCATCGCCGTCGCGCCGGACGCGCCGGAAGGCGGCCTCGACGTCGCGATAAAAAGAAAGCAGCAGCCCCTCATCGGCGTAGGTGACGGCGGGATAGGCGCCGTCAAGCGGGCGTTTCGGCAAATCGGCGTGGGCGGCGAGCATGAAATTCTTCCAAATCTTCGCCGGGATCGTGCCGCCGGTGATCTTGTCCATCGGCTGATAGCCGTCATTGCCGACCCACACGCCCGCCGTCATCTGCGCGGTGTAGCCGATGAACCAGGCGTCGCGCCAATCATTCGTCGTGCCGGTCTTGCCGGCGGCCTGCCGGTTTCCGAGATTGGCGCCGCGTCCGGTTCCCGTCGTCATCACCTGATAGAGAACATGCGTCACGTCCTTTGCGATCGCGGAGTCGAAGATGCGGGAGGGTTTCTGCGTCGGGCGTTTGTAAAGAACATTGCCGCGCCCGTCGGCGATTTCGGTGACGGCGTAGGGGACGACGCCCTCGCCGCCGTCCGCAAACGGAATATAGGCGGCCGTCAATTCCTCAAGCGTCGCCGAAAAGCCGCCGAGCGCAATGCCGGCTTCCTTCTCCGGAATGTCGGATGAAATGCCGAGCCGGCGCGCCATCTCGATCACTTTCTTGCGGCCGACCTGTTCGGACACCTGAACGGCGATCGTATTGATCGACTTGGCGACCGCTTCGGTGAGGCGCATCGCGCCGCGGTAATTATTGTCGTAATTGGTCGGCTTCCAGCCGGCGATGTCGATCGGCTGGTCGACGAAGCGCGATGACGGCGTCAGCCCGTTTTCAAAGCCGGTCGCATAGACGATCGGCTTGAAGGCCGAACCCGGCTGGCGTTTCGCCTGCGTCGCGCGGTTGAACTGGCTTTCGATATAGGAACGCCCGCCGACCATGGCGCGCACGGCGCCGTCATTGTCATAGGCGATCATCGCCGCTTCGAGCGCGCCGGCGACTTTTGCGTCGACGTCGAGCACCGATTTGACGGCCGCTTCCGCGTCGCGCTGCAGCTTTCGGTCGAGCGTCGTCCGGATGACGATGTCGTGCGGCGCGTCGGGACCGGCGAGGCCGCGCGCCTTTTCCGCGACATAGTCGAAAAACCAGCCGATATCGCGATCATCGCCGCCGGTGACGATAATCGGCGGCGCGCGCCGCGCCTCGCGCGCTTCAAACTCGGTGATGTCGCCGGTCTCGCGCATATTGTCGATGACTTCAAAGGCGCGTTCGCGCGCGCCCAAGGGATTTTGCGTCGGCGCCAGGGTCGACGGCGCCTGCGGCAGGCCGGCGAGGAGCGCGGCTTCCGACAAGGAAACGTCGCGCGATGATTTGTCGAAATAGGTTTTCGCCGCGCTCTCGACGCCGTAGGCGCCGGCGCCGAAATAGATGCGGTTCAGATAGAGCGAAAGGATTTCGTCTTTCGAATAGCGCCCCTCAAGCCAGAAGGCGAGCATCGCCTCCTTCGCCTTGCGAATGTAAGTCTGCTCCGGCGAGAGGAAGAGATTCTTGGCGAGCTGCTGCGTGATCGTCGAGCCGCCTTCGACCCGCCCGCTCGATTTCAGATTGTTGACGAGCGCGCGCATCGTGCCGCGCAGATCGACGCCGTGATGGTCGTAAAAGCGGCGGTCTTCCGTCGCGAGGAACGCCTTGACGAGATAGGGCGGCAATTCAGCGACGGCGACCGCCTCGCCGTAACGCGCGCCGCGCGCGGCGATCTCCTCGCCGTTCCTGTCCTCAATGACGATCGCCGGCGTGCGGTTGATCGCCCAGAGGTCCGCGCCGTCTTCCGGCCAGGGCGCGATGATGAGGAACAAGGCGGCGAGACCGGCGATCGCGCCGAGATGGAAAAGCGACACGAAGAGGCCGCCGAATTCGAGAAGGGACGCGGGCTTCATGCCGCCCTCATCGCCGGATTCGCCGCCTGATCCGCCATGGCGCGGCGGCTTGAGCTTGTGCCGCTCCTTGGCGCGCTCGGCCGCCGACGGGCGCGCCGGGACGGCGGTCGCATCGGCGCCGAGACGACGCGCGACCATGGGCGGCTCGGCCGGCGTTTCGGGCGCAGGGTCCGCCGGCTCGTCAAGCGACGGCCCGGCGTCGGCCGCGGGCCGCGGGCGGGGCTCGGGTTTCGGCGGCTCGGACATTACTTCGGCCTTCGGCTGGGGCGGTCTGCGCGCCTCGACCCGGCGGGGCGTCGGCAGGGCGGCGGCCGCCGCCTTCGGCAGGCTCGACAGATGCGCGGCGAGATCCTTCGCCGCGTCGCGGAATTCATCGGCGAGATTGCGGCCGTCTTTCGGCTCGGCGTCGGCGGGGCCGGAAGAATCGGGCGTTCCAGGCGTATCGGTCACAAACACTCTCTCCCGCGGGGGATAGGGCGCGGTCGATAGGCCCTTAGCATGGCGGACTTGGGGCGGAAACGTGAAAGCGCGGGAAGGTTTGCGCCGGGCGGCGCATCAGGCGAGCAACTCAAGTTCCGCCGTTTTGAGCGCTGCGGCGAACGCCTTTTTATCGCCGAGCGCGCGGGCGACGACGAGCGCGCCCTGAATGGCGATGATCGCGGCGGTCGCGCGCGCCTTCGCCTCGCCCGCCGTAAAACCGTCATCGCGCAAGGCGCCGGCGAGCGCGTCGAGCCAGTCGGCGACGATCGCCCTGACGGTCCTTACGGCTTTTGGGCTTGCGGTCGGCGAGATCATCATCGACGCGATGAGGCAAGGCGCGCCGCCGCCTTCATACATTTCTGCGACCGTCTTCATCATCGCGGCGAGTTTTTTCTTCAGCGGCGCGTCGGCGGCAAGCGGCGCGAAAACATGATCGCGCATATGACGCCGCGCGAAGTCGGCGACCGCCTCGGCCATGTCCGGCTTGCCGCCCGGAAAATGATGATAAAGGCTCGACTTGCCGAGGCCCGTCGCGTCGGAAATGTCGGCGATTGAGACCGCGTCGTAACCGGCGCGGCGGAAGAGATCGTAAAGCGTGACGATAATCTCGTCGCGCGATCCCGTCATTGTCGTTTTCATGTCCATGATGATCGGCCTGTTTGAGAGGGCGGATCAAGGAGGAGGAAACCGGCGCGCGCCGCTGATGGGAGAGAGGGCGGGCGCGCGCCGGCGGTCCGCGAACGCCAAAGGGGGGCGAATGGCGTTCGCTGGAATTTACGCCGCGCGTTTCGCCGCGGCGACGGCCGGAAAGTCGACCGGCGTCTTGAAGACCTCGTTCAGATAGTTGGTGAACGTGTTGAGCGCGACATGCGCGACGATCTCGACAAGCTCGGCGTCGGTGATCCCCGCGCCTTTGGCGCGCGCCACATCGCCGTCCGAAACCTCGCCGCGCGAGAAGGCGATCTTGCGCGAGAGCGCGACGGCGACATCGGCCTTGACGTCGTTTGAGCGGCCTTCGCGGTTTTTCTCGATCTCATCGTCGGACAGCTTCACGACATTCTTCGCGAGATAGGTGTGCGCCGAATTGCAATAGTCGCAGCCATTGACGTTCGCGACAGCGAGGGCGATCCGCTCGCGCGTCGCCGCGTCAAGCGCGCCTTGCCCGAGAGCGCCCGAAAGCGACAACAGGCCTTCCAGCGCAGCGGGGCTCGCCGCCGTCAAAAGGTAAAGATTCGGCGCCTTTCCGAGCTTCGCCTTGACGGCGTTGAGCAGGGGCTGCGCCTTTTCCGGCGCGGCGTCGATCGAGGCGGGAAGGTCGATGCGGGACATGTCTTTTCCTTCTTTCATTTTTCGCCGCCCGTCTTTCGACAGGCCGCGTTTCATCTGTTCATTTGCGATGCGCGTCATGTACCGAACGATCGGTACAGTTTCAAGCGCGGAAACGCGCGTTCAAGGAAGCGTGATGGCTGGGGAGGCGGGCGTGAGGGGCGGCGTCGAACCGCTAATCGCTTGCGCCTTCCCCCAACAGGCTCCCGATCATCGCGCCGAGGCTCAAATCGTCGACATGGCCGAAGCGTTGCAGGCGGAGGTTTCCCGCGCGGTCGATGAGGATCGTCGTCGGCGTTCCCTGCATGTTGTAGGCGCGCATGGTTTCAGGGACGCCGCCATCGGGCGCGGCCGCGTCGATCGCGACCGGAAAGCGGATCTTGTATTCATGCAGGAAGGCGGCGAGCGCTTCTTTCGAGCCTTGCGCTTCGGCGTGCTCAAAAACCGTATGAAGCCCGATGACGGCGACGTCGTCTTCGGCGAAGGCCGCGCGAACCTTCAGCGCCTGCGGCACGGCGTGCGCGGCGCAGCCGGGGCAGAGCATCTGGAAGGCGAGGGCGTAGACGACCCGGCCTTTGAGGCTCGCGAGCGTCAGCGGCTCGGCGGCGTTGAGCCAGCCGGAAACGGTCCATTCCTGAGCGGGGCGAAGGGCGGGCATGGGGCTCTTTCGCGTGCTTGCGTCGCTGGCAAATAGTAATAGTATCGAGTCGATACTAAAGAAAGCCCTCTCTAAGCCAATGACCAAGCCCCCGTCAATCGCCGCCTGGCGCGCCGCGCATCTGGTCGAACGGCTCGGCCGGCTGTTGCGCGCGTCGGATTTCGAGGGGGGCCTCAACCCCGCCCAGCGCGAGGCGCTGCGCTATCTCGCCCGCGCCAACCGGTTTTCGCGAACGCCGGCCGCGCTCGCCGATTATTTTGGGAGCTCGCGCGGCACCGTTTCGCAGACGCTGATCGCGCTTGAAGGCAAGGGCCTCATCGAAAAGACGAAAAGCGCGAAGGACGCGCGCGTCGTCTTCCTGTCGCTGACCGAGGCTGGACGCCGCGCGCATGATGAGGACGGCGAGGTTTTGCTGGCGCGCGACATCGACGCGGCGGGCGAGGCGGCGCTGATCGCCGCCGCGCTCGACGGCGCCTTGAAGACCGCGCTCGCGCGTCGCGGCGGCAAGCCGTTCGGCGTTTGCAAAACCTGCCGGCATTTCGAGCGCGCGGGCGGCGAACGCCGCTGCGCGCTGCTCGATGAGACGCTCACCGCGCAGGACGCCGAAGCGATCTGCGTAGAAATGCAGGCGGCGTAGCAGCGACAAGGGGTGCGCGTCAGGCGGCGCGCAGGAGGAGGTTCGGATGCGCGCGCCGGATCGGGTCGGTGCATTCGGGATCGGAGAAAATCGGCGAGGGGGTCGCCCGCAACGTTTTCGGATCGCGCGCCTGTTGCAGGACGAATTGCGCGGCGCCGGCCTCGCGCGCCGCACGCGCAAGCTCGACAAGCGCGTCGAATGAATGAACGCCGGGCCAAAGCGTCGTGCGCGCTTCAAAGGGAATGTCCGCCGCAGCGAGAATATCGAGCGTTCGGCTGACGCTTGCGCCGGCGTCGACGCCGGTGAGCGGCGCATAGGCGTCGAAGGGCGCTTTCAGATCGAGCCCGATCCAGTCGAGATCGGGCAGGAGGCGCCGCAATCGCGCCGGCGCCGTCCCTGACGTGTGCAGGCCGATCTTGAAGCCTTTCGCCTTGACCGCGGCGGCGGCGGCGCCGAGCGCGCGCTGCAAGAGCGGTTCGCCGCCTGAAAAGACGACGGCGTCGATCAAGCCGCGCCGCCTTTCGATTTGCGCGTCGATATCGTTCCAGCGCAGCGCCGGTTTCGCGCGCGCGTCGAGTAATTGCGGATTATGGCAATAGACGCATCGCAAGGCGCAACCCTGACAGAAAACGACGGCAGAAAGCGCATCCGGGTAATCGACGGTCGAAAAGGGTTGAAAACCGCCGATCCTCAAATCGGCGGCGCTCGCCCGATGGCGGCTCATGCGGCGGCGCGCGCCGCGGCGCGTTCCTCAAAGTGAAGCCGTTCGGCGTGTTCCGATTGCTTGCCCGGATTAAAAGCGCTGACCGGGCGGTGATAGCCCATGACGCGCGTCCACACTTCACAGGCCTGACGCGGGCGCGTCGCGTCGGCGCTTCCACGCTCCGCATCGCATGTCGGACAGAATTCGCGCTCGCCGGCGAGATAGCCGTGAACCGGACAGATCGAGAATGTCGGCGTCACCGTCACATAAGGAAGACGGTGGCGCGCAAGGCTGCGCCGCAACAGCTCGCGGCACGCGGCGGGCGAGGAAATCCGCTCGCGCATATAAAGATGCAAAACGGTGCCGCCGGTGTATTTCGTCTGCAAGGCGTCCTGACGCGCGAGCGCTTCGAATGGATCGTCCGTGAAGCCGACCGGAAGCTGCGTTGAATTTGTGTAGTAGGGCGCATCCGGCGCGCCGGCCTGAAGAATGTCGGCGAAGCGCGCCCTATCCTCCTTGGCGAAACGATAGGTCGTTCCTTCGGCGGGCGTCGCCTCGAGATTGTACATGTTCCCGGTTTCTTCCTGAAACTCGATCATCCGGATGCGGATGTGATCGAGAAGGAGCGTCGCCATCGACTCGCCGAACGGCGTTGAAATATCCTCAAGGTCATCGGTGAAATTGCGAATCATCTCATTGACGCCGTTGACGCCGAGCGTCGCGAAATGATTGCGCAGCGTGCCGAGATAGCGCCTTGTGTAAGGGAAAAGACCGTCGCGCATCAGCGCGTCGATCGTTGCGCGCTTGATCTCCAGGCTTTCCTTCCCGAACAGCAAAAGCCGGTCGAGCGCGGCGATGAGCGCGGGCTCGTTTCCCTTGTGGAGATAGCCGAGCCGCGCGCAATTGACGGTCACGACGCCGATTGAGCCCGTCTGTTCCGCCGATCCGAAAAGCCCGTTGCCGCGCTTTAAGAGCTCGCGCAGATCAAGCTGCAGGCGGCAGCACATCGACCGGATTTGACCCGGCTTCAGATCCGAATTGAGGAAATTCTGGAAATAGGGAAGGCCGTATTTCGCCGTCATCTCGAAAAGACGGTCGGCGTTTTCCGACTCCCAGGGAAAATCGGCGGTGATGTTGTAGGTCGGGATCGGAAAGGTGAAGACGCGGCCCTTGGCGTCGCCCTCAGTCATCACCTCGATAAACGCGCGATTGATGAGGTCCATTTCCGCCTGGCATTCGCCATAGGTGAAATCGGCGTCGGCGCCGCCGATCAGGGGCGCGGCGTCTTTGAGATCTTCCGGACAGACCCAGTCGAAGGTGAGGTTGGTGAACGGCGTTTGCGTTCCCCAGCGTGAGGGAACGTTCAGGTTGAAAACGAATTCCTGAATCTGTTGTTTGATCTGCGCATAGCCGAGCGCGTCGATGCGGACGAAAGGCGCGAGATAGGTGTCGAAGGAGGACAGCGCCTGCGCGCCCGCCCATTCGTTTTGCAAGGCGCCGAGGAAATTGACGATCTGGCCGAGCGCGGTTGAAAAATGTTTAGGCGGCGCCGCTTCGATTTTTCCCGGCACGCCGTTGAAGCCTTCGGCGAGCAGCATCCGCAAGGACCAGCCCGCGCAATAGCCGGCGAGCATGTCGAGATCGTGGATGTGGATGTCGCCGTTTCGATGCGCGTCGCCGATCTCGCCCGGATAGATTTCGTCGAGCCAGTAATTCGCGGTCACCTTGCCCGACGTGTTGAGGATAAGGCCGCCGAGCGAAAACCCCTGATTGGCGTTGGCGCGGATGCGCCAGTCGCGGCCGCCGACATATTCCTCGATCGTCGATTTAACGTCGACGCTGCGACGCGGGCGGGCGGGGGCGGAAGCGGACGGTTCCGAAACGAGGTCGAACATAGCGGCGATTTCCCTACTAGATGTTGTGGATTTCCGGTTTGATGCCTCCAGATATGGTGGCGCGTCGGAAATACCGGCAACGCGCCACGCCGCCGCGCGCCGGCGTGACGCAGCCGCGATTTGACCAGGCGCGTTGACCGAGCGGGCGACGCATCGATAGCGGCGGCGCGCCGTTCGCTGCGCTGCAGACGCAACGGGACGGAACCTTTCAAGACATTGACGGATCGGCGGACGCTGTTCACTTTCGCGACTCTTGTCGCAGCGGATTTGGCCATGGTCGTTTCGCGTTTCTTGCTCGCTCTTTCCTGTTGCGCCGCGCTTGTCGGATCAGCCGCCGCCGAAGAGGGGCCTGTTCTTTTAACGCCGTCGGCGCCGACGCCGCTTGTCGAAAACTACCGCAATCTCGAACTTGAAAAGACGCTCGACGCCGCGTTCGCGACCGGCGACTTCGTCGGGCTCGCCGTCGCGGTGGTGCGGAACGGCGAAACGCGGCTGTTAAAGACATGGGGCGAGATCGAAATCGGCGGCGATGCGGTGACGCCGGCGACGGTCTTTCGCATCGGCTCTCTCTCAAAAGGGTTCGCCTCGGCGCTTGCGGGGCTTGCGATGACGGAAGGGCTGTTGTCGCCGTCGGATCCCGCGACGCGCTTCGCGCCCGGTTTGCGGCTTGCCGGCGGCGCGGAGAAGTCGCTCGAACTCGGCCATCTCCTCTCGCATCAGACCGGCCTGCCGCCGAACGCCTATGACAATCTGCTGGAGGCGGGAACGCCGATCGCCGACATCTATCCGAAATACGCCAAGGTGAAGCTCATCTGTCCGGTCGGGCGGTGTTATTCCTATCAGAACATCACCTACGACATCGCCGGGCTCGCCGTTTCATCTGCCTACGGAATGCCTTATGAGGACGTCGCGCGCGCGCGGATTTTCACGCCGCTCGGCATGTCGACGGCTTCCGTCGGCGAAAACGGCCTTGTTCAGGCGGCCTCATACGCCCGTCCGCATGTGCGCGACCGGATCAAGGGGACTGACGACGAATACGGCCCCTGGCGCGCCGTCGACGTGAAGCCGAATTATTACCGCGTGCCGGCGGCGGGCGGCGTCAACGCCTCGATCCTCGACATGGCCGAATGGCTGAAAGCGCAGATGGGGAAGCGGCCCGAAACGCTGTCCGCCGACCTTCTCGATCTCGTTCATGCGCCGCGCGTCGTTTCGCCGGCGGAATCGGCGCGCATGCGCACCGTCAGCCCGCGTTTTCGCGCCGCGCAATACGCTTTCGGCTGGCGCCTTTACGCATACGACAGCGCGCCGGTGATCGCCCATGCCGGCACGGTCGAAGGCTACGCCGCGCATATCGCGTTTTTGCCCGAACAGGACGCCGGCATCGTCATCTTGTCGAATTCGCGCTCGCGCCGCTTCTGGCGCATCCTGCCGACCTATCTTGATATTGAACTCGGCCTTGACCGCGAGGACTGGCTGGCGCTTGAGGAAGAAGGCGGCGCGAAGGCGGGCGTTCAGTAATCGCGCGCGAGCGAGAAAGATCGTTACTGCGCCCCGCAATCGGCTTTTTCGACGGCCGCCTTCAGCGCCGTCGCCTCTTGCGGTTCCAGATAGCGCGACCAGCCCGGATGGAAAACGCGACCGTCCTTCGGCGCGCGGTTTATGTAAGTCCAGCGAACATCGCCGTTCGGCGCGAATTCGATGAGTCGGCCGAAATTGTGCTCTTCGATCATCAGCGAGCCGTCTTCGGCGAGATTGAAAAGTCCGTTGGTGTGCGTCCGGACTTCATTTCGCTCTATCGCTTCAGGGATCAATTCGCGCGTTTCTTCGGTGTCGAAATCATAGATGATGACGCTGTTGGCGTTAATCGTTTTGGCGCCGAATGAAGACATCACGGCGTTATTGTTGAAAACGCCGATTTCATGATCGCTGATGATGTCGACGTCATGTTGCAGCAGCCATGGGCCTTGCCGCTTCCACACTATTTCATTCGTAGACGGTCGGTAGAGAAGAACGAGCGACGGCGTGCGAACGCTGAGGAAAAGGTCGCCTTTCTTCCAGTAGGGGCCATCGCCCGGAACCGGCTGGATGTCGTTGAGGTGAATGGGATCGCGCACATATTCATCGTGAGAATAGACGATATGGCGCAGCCCGTTGTCGATCAGGATCTGCGAAACCGATTTCTGATAAACTATTTCGCCGCTGGGCGATATCTTGGTGATCGCATCGCCGATGAATGCGTCGTTCACATAGTGGATCGCGGGTTTGAGCAATCGCGCCGGATTCCACAAATTCCCGTCGCTGTCCCGCTCAAGGCTGTGATGGAAAAATCCGTCAACGGTCCAGACCGGTTTTCCGCAAACGTCTATTTTGACGAGCGGCGAATCCATGCCGTTGAAAATCAGCGAGCCGTCATCGAGCGCGAGCGGCGCATTGTAGACGTAGCGACGCTTGTTGAAGTCGCGTTTCAAATGCGCGATTTTTTCGCTCAACGCCGAACGGGCGTTGATGGCGTCAATATCGGGCGACCAGGTATGAAGAACGGCGCCGGTGTCAAGATCGAGAAGTTCGACAACGCCTTTCAGGGCGTCGCCGTCATAGCGCGACAAAAGAAGCGCCGCGCCGCTCGACGCGCCGCCGTCGCGGCGCGTAAATCCGATCTCGCCGGCGAAGCGCTGCTCTTGCGCTTCGCGTTCGTTTTTCCTGCTTATCGCATCGGCGATGAATTGCTTGGCGGTGATCGGCGCCGATGAGATCGCGTGCGCCGCGCGTTCGAGGATGTTCGCGTTCTTTTCCTGGCCTTCAAGGGCGAAGCTGCCGAAAAGGATCAGCGCCATAACGCTGACCAGCGCGGCGAGCAGGGCTTGCCAGAGCGCAAAACGCGCCGTCCGCGGGCGCATGAGAAGGCGCTCAAGCCCGGAATTGACGGGCGCTGTTTCACGCGACGCCGCGTCACCTTCAGCCATTCTCGCCCGACCCCGCTCTTGTCGCCTTCAGAAAGGCGCATCATTTGCGGGAATGCTAACTGTCATGATCTGAAAAGGTCAAGCGGATATGCGGTCCGTTGCGCGCGTGAAGAGGCGCGCGAATGACGCTTTGCATATGCGAATGATTATCCGTCCTGACGAGGCGCAGACGCTTGATCGCGTCGTTCGGCCGTCGCGCGCCGCGCGCCGCAATCAGCCTTTTCTATTGCGGCCTTGAGCGCTTCGGCGTCATCCGCGTCGATGAAGCGCGACCAGCCGAGCTGGAAAACGCGGCCGTCTTTTGCGGCGCGGTTGACATATCGCCAGCGAAGCGCGCCGGTTGCGTCGAAAGAAACGATCCGTCCGTAATCATGCTCTTCGGCCATGATTGAGCCGTCGGGAAATTTGCGAAAGAGCCCGGATGTTTCCGTTTTCACCTTGAATTTTTTGAATGCGGCCTTGTAAGGGCTGCGCGTTTCGTCGGCGGCGAAATCGTAAATCATGATCTCGTTCGGCCGGATTGTTTTCGGCCCCCTGGGCGAGGCGACTGTATTGTTGCTGTAAACGCCGATCTCATGATCGCTCAAAATATCGACGTCGTGCTGCATCAGCCATGGGCCTTCTTTCGACCACACGACCTCATTCGTCGAAGGACGATAAAGAAGCAGCACCGAAGACGTTCTGAGGCTCAGAAAAACGTCGCCCTTTTTCCAGTACGGCCCGTCAGACGGAACCGGCTGAATGTCGTTCAGATGAATCGGATCGTTGTCGTATCTGTTATGCGAATAGACGATGTGTTTCAGGCCGGAGTCGAGCAGCATCCGCGCGACCGATTTGCGAAACAGGATTTCGCCTTCCGCCGAGATGTTGACGATCGCGTCGTCCATGAACCTGTCGTCGACAAAGGGAAGATCGGAAGGGATCAGCCTTTGCGCCGTCCAGAAGGAGCCGTCCGGTCCGCGCTCGATGCTGTGATGAAAGGCGCCGTCGATCACCCATTGAACGCGCGAGCAAACGTCGATCTTGATCAGGGGCGAGCCCATGCCCTGAAAGATCAGCGACCCGTCGGGAGATGGCAGCGGATGCGTGTACATATAGCGGCTGCGGTTGAAGTCGCGCCGCAGATTGACGACGGATCGCGGCATGTTCGACCGCTTGTGGATGCTGTCGATATCGGTCCGCCAGACATGCTTGGCGCCCTCATTGTCGAAATCGAGATATTCGACAATTCCTTCCTTCCGGTCGCCGTCATAACGCGAAATCAGCAATGCGCCGCCGCTCGGCGCGCCCCCGGGGGCGATGTGAAGACCCGCTTCGCCGCCAAAACGCTGCAGGCGCGCCAGATGCGCGTTGCGTTTCTTGGCAAGGTCCAGAAAGACGCGCCGCGCAACGACCGGCGCTTCAGCGATCGCATGGGCCGCATAGCCGAGCGGTCCGAGCTTTCCTTCCGCGCCGGCGATCGCGGCTGTTGCGAAAAAAATCGCCGCAAGAATGCTAATGATAATCGCTAGCAGCGCTTGCCATAGCGTGAAACGCGCCATGCGCGGCCGCATGAGAAGCCGCTCTAATTGCGAATCGCCCGACGCCGCCTCGCTTGAAGCCGACTTTTCCGTCATTTGCGCACTTTGTTCTTGGAGGGGCGCCGCGTGACGCCTATGTCTTTCCGGGTTCCGGCGCGACGTAAAAGCGTGTCGCAATGCGCGTCAAGCGAGAGCGAATGAGGTGAAGAAAATGCAACATGCGCGCAGCGAACGGCGCAAGGCGGGTTTTGTCACTCGGCCGCGGCGAGAGCGGGCTGTTGCGTCGGCGCGGATGCGGCGCGCGCGCCGGCTTTTGAAAAGCGCATGACGCCGTCGTCGATGCGGCCCCAGCGCAAATTGAGGATGTCGCGGAAATAGCTTTGCGGGTTGCGCCAGGGCGCCTTGTCGCCCTGTTTCGGCAGCCGTTCGGCGGCCCGCAGGATGTAGCCCGAACTGAGATTGAGGAACGGTTCGGGCTTCAATTCCGGATCATCGTTCACCGGCGTCGCGACGTCATAGCCGCGCGCGTCCATGTAATTGATCAGCCGGCAGACATATTGCGAGATGAGATCGGCGCGCAGCGTCCAGGACGAATTGGTGTAGCCGAACACGAAGGCGATGTTCGGCAGGCCCGAACAGGCGAAGCCGCGATAGGTGAAGGTTTTCCCGAGATCGACCTTGCGCCCGTCGACGCTCGCCTCGGCCCCGCCCATGGCGACGAGCGACAGCCCGGTCGCGGTGATGATGATGTCGGCGTCGAGCGTCTTGCCGGATTTCAGCGCGATGCCGGTTTCGGTGAACGTCTCGATCGTATCGGTTTCGACCGACGCCTTGCCTTCGCCGATCGCCTTGAAGAGATCGCCGTCCGGCACGACGCAGAGCCGCTGGTCCCAGGGATCGTAGCGCGGGTGGAAATGCTTCTCGACGTCATAGCCTTCGGGAAGCTGTTCGCGCACATGCTGCAAAAGCCGCTCGCCCGCGCCTTTCGGATCGGCGCGCGTCAGCTTGTACATGATCTGCTGGAAGACGATGCGATACCAGCGCACCAGTCGAAAGGCGATGCTCGCCGGCATGATCTTCGCGAGCGTCGCGACGAGATTGCTGCGGAAAGGCAGGTTGTAATACCAGGTCGGCGAACGCTGCAGCATCGTCACATGCGCCGCCTTGTCGGTCATCGCGGGAAGCAGCGTCACGGCGGTCGCGCCCGAACCGATGATGACGACTTTCTTGCCGGCGTAGTCGTAATTTTCCGGCCACAGCTGCGGGTGAACGATATCGCCCTTGAAACGGTCGACGCCCGGAAAGTCCGGCGCATAGCCTGACGAATAACGGTAATAGCCCGAGCACATCCAAAGGAAGCCGCAGGAATATTGTTTCGGCCCGTCCGGCGTCGCTGCGTTGACAATCCAGCGCGCGCGGCCGCTGTCGAAATCCATGCTTTCAACCCGCGTTTCGAAGCGGATATGACGGTCGATGCCGTAATGTTTCGCGGTCGCATTCACATAGGATTTGATCGACGGCCCGTCGGCGATCACCTTGTCGTTGCGCCAGGGATGAAAGCCGTAGCCGAGCGTGAACATGTCGCTGTCGGAGCGGATGCCGGGATAGCGGAAGAGGTCCCAGGTGCCGCCGATCTCCTTGCGCGCCTCAAGGATCGCGAAGCTTTTGCCCGGGCACTTCTTCTGGAGATAGTGCGCGGCGCCGACGCCGGAAATCCCCGCGCCGACGATCAGAACGTCGAAATGTTCCATCGCCTCACTCCTTTCGGCCGGGAGAATAGGCCGGATCGGCGGTAAACTCCATGGTTTACTTCAGCGGGGCTCAGGTCTTTTCTTGGCGGCGGAAGAGGAGCAGTAGCGGGCGGTGACGTTCTGGGAAGAAAAAGCGCTGAAGGACATGACCGACGCGGAGTGGGAGAAGCTCTGCGACGGCTGCGGCAAATGCTGTCTCGTCCTGCTCGACGAGACGGATTCGGGCCGGCTTTATGAAACGAATGTCGCCTGCAAGCTTTTTGACGTGAAAAAGCGTCGCTGCAGCGACTACGCCAACCGCGCGAAAAAGGTGAAGGATTGCGTCAAGCTGACGCCCGGCAACGCCGGCGCGCTCGACTGGATGCCGGAGACTTGCGCCTATCGCCGTCTTTCCCGCGGCGAAGGCCTGCCCGACTGGCATCCGCTGCTGACCGGAACGAGGAAATCGGTCGAGGACGCGGGCGTCGCCGTCATGAATGTCGTCAGCGAACGCGATACCGATCCGGAAAACATCTGGGATCACGTCACGGCGGTGCGCCCGCGCCCGCGGAAAAAAGCGCGCCGCAAAAAACGTCGGCGCTGAAGACTGCAGCGCTCCATTGCGCGCCGCGAACGGCGTTTCGTCATCCCGGATGCGCCGCAGCATGAAATGCTGCTGCGCTGATCCGGGATCACGGGTTGAAGGAGATCCCGTGTCTGCGATGCGTCATTTCATGCCGCAACGCGCACGGGATGATGCTGGACCTTCCGGGACGGTTCAGCTTTTGCGCGCGGCGCGTTCGGCTTTCTTCTTTTCCATTTTGGCGTAGAGGATCGGCGTCAAATTGCGCGTGAAGCGCTTGGCGTCTTCCGCTTCGATATGCGACCATTCCGGCAGGAAATAGCCTTGCAGTTCGGGATGGTCGAGCCAGAAGACGCCGGCGCTGTCGGTTTCCGCCACAAGCCGGTCCCAGAAGCGTTCGCGCGGGAAGAATTCATCCTCGAAGGGGCGATAGTCGCCCTCATAGGGAAAGCGCACGAAGGCGACATCGCCGCCGCGCGCGCGGATCTTGTCGATATTCGCTTTCACGTTCCCGATAATCTCTGAAACCTTTTCGTCCGGTATGACGCCGGGAACGCTTCCGTCCGGTCCGGGCGAGGAGAGAAACCGCATTTCATCCCGCCAGGAGTTTTTGTGGTTCTCTGCGTATTCGGGATGTTCGGCGACATAGGGCCACACATGCGCGTTGCGATCGATGGCGAGATTATCAAGTTTCGGCACGTCATAGCGCTGCGGCATGCCCTCGCGCAGCGGAAAAACCGCATAGCGAATGATCGTCTTCGGCCGCGTCTGTTCGTCAATGAAGGCGAAAATCTTTTCAAGCTGCAGCGACAGAAGGTGGTCGGCGCGCTGCGACAGGGATTCCTTGCGCGCATAGTCGAGCACTTCCTTGCGATACATGAAGCCGGAAAACATCAGCCCCGACGTGACGCCGACGATGACCGTTCCGTTGAAGTCTTCGTCATCGGCGAGATCGGCGAGAAACGCCTCGGGGCTTGTTCCTTCAAGCGCGAGCTGGATCGGACGAACGCCGGCCGTTTCCTCCCAGACGTCGAGATTGGCGTCGAAGAATATGCGTGAGGAGCCGATCAGGACGGTCGCGTCCGCTTTCGCCTTGCGCCGCTCCTGCAGCCAAAGGCCCGGCGTGTTCTTGAAGTCGCCGGCGACATAGTCGCGCCCGCGCCAGTAAAATTCCCAGCCGATCGTCAGCAGCAAACTCGCGGCGACGACGCAAAGCGTGACGACGCGCCAGGGAAGGGCGGGTATCGGCCGTTCGACATGCTCCGGGTCGAAAAATTCCGTCTTCGGCGCCGGATAGGCGTTTTCGGCGATGGGGGCGCCCAAAGTCATTGTCTGACCTTCTGCGCTGGCGGCCTGTCGGCGCCGCGCGCGTCTTTTTTCTGTTCAAGCGCCTGATAGACCAGCGGAACCAGCGCGCGCGAATAGCGCTCGGCGTCCGGCGGCGACAAATGCGACCATTCCGGCAGGTCATAGTTCTGCATTTCCGGATGATCGTAAAAACTGACGCCGGCGCTGTCGGTTCCCGCAAGCAGCCGGTCCCAGAAGCGCTCGCGCGGGAAACCGGCCTGTTCCGCTTCGGCGAACGGCCCGGCGACCGGCGGCTGGATGAAGACGACATCGCCGCCGCGCGCGCGGATCTTGTCGATATTGGCTTTCACGCCGCTGATGATCGCATTGATCGCCTCATCCGGCATTCCCGGCGGCGGCGCGCCGTCAGGGCCCGGCGGCGGCGCGCCCTGGCTGAGCGCGATCAGCCATTGTCCCTTCGCCTCTTCGCGAAAGATCTCGTCATTGACGACGCGGCTCCACATTTCCGAATTGCGATCCCTGTCGAGGATCATCAGCTTTCTTGGATTGAAGCGGGGCTTCATGCCCTCGCGCAGCGGCAACGGCGCCAAATTCATCTGGCGTTTCGGTCGCGTTTGCTCATCGAGGAAGGCGAAAACGCGATCGAGCGGGATCGACATCAAATGATCGGCGCGCTGCGAGGGCGTCTCGTCGCGCGCGTATTTGAGCACTTCCTCGCGCAGGCCGCCTTCCTGCGTGAAAAAAAGAACGTTCGTGACGCCGACGATAAGCATGCCGTGAAAATTCTCGTCTTCAGCGAGGTCTTTCAGGAAGATGCGCGGGCTCGTTCCTTCCAGCGCGAGCTGAATCGGACGGACCCCGGCGATTTCCTCCCATATGTCGAGATCGACGTCGAAAAGCGTGCGCGAGGAGCCGATCAGAACGGTCGCGTCGCCCGTCGCCTTGCGCCGCTGTTCGGCCCAGAGCGCCGGCGTGTTCTTGAAGTCGCCGGCGACGAATTCCTTGCCGCGCCAGTAAATTTCCCAGCCGGCGGTCAAAAGCGCGCTCGCGGCGACGACGCAAAGCGTGACGACGCGCCAGGGAAGGGCGGGTATCGGCCGTTCGACATGCTCCGGGTCGAAAAATTCCGTCTTCGGCGCCGGATAGGCGTTTTCAGAACTGGAAGTAGATGAAGGCACTGTCGGACCCTTGCGTGATGATAAGCATGAACAGCATGAACGTTCCGGCGAGAATGACCAGCCAGAGCGGCATTTTTCGGATGACGGTTTCCTTCGTCGTCGCGCGCAGGCGCCAGTGCGTCGCCACCATGCCGGCGATGACGAGCGCGGCGGGAATGATCTCGTTCAGGTAGAGAACCTTTTCAGGATTCTTCGTGAGCCCGAACATCGAGGCGAGCATCGTTGCGGCGTGGTTGAAATCCTCCGCGCGGAAAAAGACCCAGGTGATGTTGACGAGGAAATAGGTGAGGAGCGCCATCGACAGTTTGAACGCCCAGGAGGAAAACCAGGCGCGTTCGCGGATCGTCTCGCGCAGCAGGCGTTCAACCGCGAGATAGGTTCCGTGCAACCCGCCCCAGACGACGAAGGTCCAGCTCGCCCCGTGCCAGAGCCCGCCGAGCAGCATCGTGACCATCAGATTGACGTAGGTCCGTATGCGTCCCTTCTTGTTGCCGCCGAGCGGGATGTAGAGATAGTCGCGCAGCCAGGTCGAAAGCGAGATGTGCCAGCGCCGCCAGAAATC
>CALAZI010000128.1 GCA_937895955.1 uncultured Alphaproteobacteria bacterium
GGCCCGCCATCCGCCGCGCGCGCATAAGCAAGATCAATCGAGCCGTTGATAAGAACGTGCGGCTCTTCGTCATCTTTTACCGGCGGGCCGGCAATGCGAACGCCTGCCGGTGCAACGGGCCAGTCGTCACGCAGGCCGAGCAGGAAGATGCGGATCAGTTGACCGCGGATCGTCGCATTGTTCTCGAACGACGCGATTTCATCCTTCGCGGCGGCGTCGATGACGCGCTGTTCGTCAGCGGTCGGTTGAAACTTCGCCGCCCATTCGAACCTGCTCTTCGGAATCTCCCCCATAGGCCGAGAATGGCGCCGCTTGGGCGCGGCTTCAAGGGAGGCGGATCATGCGCCGCTCTTACGCTTGCTCCTCGATCTTGTCCTGCGTTTTCGTTTCGAAATCCGCCGCGTCATGGCGTTCGCGGAGCTGACCGGACGGGTCGCCCCAGCGGCGGTTGACCATAGCGCCGCGCCTGACCGCCGGACGCGCGTAGATTTCCGCCGTCCATCTCAGCACGTTTTCATATTCATGCGTCGAGAGAAATTCGGCGGCGTTATAGACCTGTCCCGCCGCAAGCGCGCCGTACCAGGGAAAGATCGCCATATCGGCGATCGTGTAGTCGTCGCCGGCGATATAACGCCGGCCCTCAAGCTGACGGTTGAGAACGTCGAGCTGTCGCTTCACCTCCATGGCGAAGCGATTGATCGGATATTCGAATTTTTCCGGCGCATAAGAATAAAAATGCCCGAAGCCGCCGCCAAGATAGGGCGCCGATCCCATCTGCCAGAACAGCCAGTTGAGCGCCTCCGTGCGCGCCGCGCGATCCTTCGGCAGGAAGGCGCCGAACTTGTCGGCGAGATAGAGAAGGATCGAGCCGGACTCGAACACGCGCACCGGCGTTTCGCCTGAACGGTCGACCATCGCGGGAATTTTCGAATTCGGATTGATCGCCGTGAAGCCGGAGCCGAACTGATCGCCGTCCTGAATGGAGATGAGCCAGGCGTCGTATTCCGCGCCCTTATGGCCGGCGGCGAGAAGCTCTTCGAGCATCACCGTCACCTTGACGCCGTTCGGCGTCGCCAGCGAATAAAGCTGCAAGGGATGCTCGCCAAGCGGCAATTCCTTTTCATGCGTCGCGCCCGCGACCGGGCGGTTGATCGACGCGAATTGCCCGCCCGACGGCGCTTCCCATTTCCACACTTTCGGCGGCGTCCAGCCTTTTTGCTCGCTCATGTCGCATCCTTGCTTGCGGTCCGCCCTATTTAGGGGTTTTCCGCGCCATTCAACCACAATTCCCCGCGAGGCGTCGCGTGAGGCGCAGTTGCGCTTTTTCTTGGCCCTCCGCGTCTCTCATGCTATCGGGGAGGCTATTCCGAGGGGCGCGGGGCCGAACCCGCTGAGATCGCGCTGATCGTGCGAGCACTCTTTGAACCTGATCGGTTAGAACCGGCGTAGGGACGGAACGAACGCAAAGTTCTCGAACGCGCCGACGCCATAAGGATGGAGCGCCCTCGATGAACAAGCTGACGCCGCAATCCGACTTCAAAACGCCGGAAGTGACGACGGGGCCGCTCCCCGCCTCGCGCAAGGTCTATGTCGCAGGCGATCTGCACAAAGACATCCGCGTGCCGGTGCGCGAGATCGACCTGCACCCGACAGCGAATGAACCGGCCATTCCGGTTTACGATCCGACGGGCCCCTACACCGATCCCGCAATCGCTATCGACGTTGAGAAAGGCTTGGCGCGGTTGCGCAGCGAATGGGTCAAGGAACGCGGCGGCGTTGACGAATATGAAGGCCGCGACGTGAAGCCGGAAGACAATGGCGGCGCTGCGGGCAAGCACCTTGCGCGCGCTTTTCCGGTGAAGCAGCGCCCCTTGCGCGGCGCGGCGGGCAAGCCCGTCACGCAGCTTGAATTCGCGCGCGCCGGGATCATCACCAAAGAAATGGAATATGTCGCGATCCGCGAAAATCTCGGGCGCAAGAAAATGCTCGAAGGCGCGGAGAAAACCGTCGCGCTCGGGGAATCGTTCGGCGCGGAAATCCCCGCTTTCATCACGCCCGACTTCGTGCGCGAGGAAATCGCCAAGGGCCGCGCGATCATTCCCGCCAATATCAATCACGCCGAACTCGAGCCGATGATCATCGGCCGAAATTTCCTCGTGAAGATCAACGCCAATATCGGCAATAGCGCCGTCGCCTCCTCCGTCGAGGAGGAAGTCGACAAGATGGTGTGGGCGATCCGCTGGGGCGCCGACACCGTCATGGACCTCTCGACGGGGCGCAATATTCACAATACGCGCGAATGGATCATCAGGAATTCCCCGGTTCCGATCGGCACGGTGCCGATCTATCAGGCGCTCGAAAAAGTCGGCGGCGTCGCCGAAGACCTCTCATGGGAGGTCTATCGCGACACGCTGATCGAGCAATGCGAACAGGGCGTTGATTATTTCACCGTCCATGCGGGCGTGCGCCTTCCCTATATCCATCTCACCGC
>CALAZI010000129.1 GCA_937895955.1 uncultured Alphaproteobacteria bacterium
AGGCGAACAAGATCCGCGCCTGGGCGCTCGAAACGGTGCGCGGCACGGTTCAGGCGGACATTCTCAAAGAAGACCAGGGCCAGAACACCTGCATTTTCTCGACGGAGTTTTCGCTGAAAGTGATGGGCGACATCCAGGAATATTTCGTCGATCACAAGGTGCGGAATTTCTATTCCGTCTCGATTTCCGGCTATCATATCGCGGAAGCCGGCGCGAACCCGATTTCGCAGCTCGCCTTCACGCTGTCGAACGGCTTCACCTTCGTTGAATCCTACCTTGCGCGCGGGATGAAGATCGACGATTTCGCGCCCAATCTTTCCTATTTCTTCTCGAACGGCATGGACCCCGAATATTCGGTTCTGGGTCGCGTCGCGCGCCGCATCTGGGCGATCGCGATGCGCGAGAAATACGGCGCAAACGAGCGCTCGCAAAAACTGAAATATCACGTGCAGACGTCCGGGCGTTCGCTCCACGCGCAGGAGATGGATTTCAACGACATCCGCACGACGTTGCAGGCGCTGATTGCGATCTACGATAACTGCAATTCGCTGCACACCAACGCCTATGACGAGGCCTATACGACGCCGACGGAACATTCGGTCAGGCGCGCGATGGCGATCCAGATGATCATCAACAAGGAATGGGGGCTTGCGCAAAACGAGAACCCCAATCAGGGCGCCTTCATTATCGACGAATTGACAGACCTCGTCGAAGAAGCGGTGTTGAAGGAATTCGAGCGCATTGCGGAACGCGGCGGCGTTCTCGGCGCCATGGAAACCGGCTATCAGCGCGGCAAGATCCAGGAAGAAAGCCTTTATTACGAACACAAGAAGCATGACGGCTCATTGCCGATCATCGGCGTCAATGCGTTCATCAATCCGGAAGCCGAAGAGCCGCCGTCGCCGCCCTTGCAGCGCTCGACGACGGAAGAGAAAGACAATCAGATCAAGCGCCTTCGCGATTTTCAGGCGCGCGATCCCGAGCAATCGAAGGCGGTGCGCCAGCGTCTCAAAGACGCCGTCGTCAAGGACGAGAATGTTTTCGCCGTTTTGATGGACGCGGTGAAATATTGCTCCTTGGGACAGATCACCGACACGCTTTTTGAAGTCGGCGGCAAGTATCGGCGGAATATGTGAGGCTGGCCGAACCCTCTCCCGCCTGCGGGAGAGGGTGGCGCGAAGCGCCGGGTGAGGGCGCTCTGGTAGATTGAACGCGATTTGTTTGTGGAGAGCCCTCACCCCCGGCCCCTCTCCCGTGAACGGGAGAGGGGAGCGTCGCAGTGATCGGTGCTGACGACATCCGAGCCGCCGCCGAAGCGACAGGCCTCGCCTTCCGCGGCGCATTTCATCCCGAAGCGAAAGACCTGCCGACGGGCGTCGCCGCCGGAACAATCGTCATGCTGGGCTTCATCGGCGGCGAACAATGGCGCGGCTTCGCCGCATCTGCGGAATATCGCGACGGGCGCCCGCATCCGCTCGATCGCTGGTCGCATCGCGTTATTTCAAAACTGGCGAATGATCTCGGCGCGCGGGCGCTGTTTCCGTTCACGGCGCCCTTCATGCCGTTCATCCGCTGGGCGCTGAAGGCGGAGCCTGTTTATCCCTCCGAAATCGGCATGCTCATTCATCCGGATTTCGGCCTCTGGCACGCCTGGCGCGGCGCGCTCGCGTTTTCTGACAAATTAGATTTGCCGCCGCGTGATGTGCGTTCGCGTCCCTGCGATTCATGCGCCGAAAAGCCGTGTCTTACGGCCTGTCCTGTCAGCGCCATGAAGGGCGAGGGCGTTTACGATGTGCCGACATGCGCGGCGCATATCCGTTCATCGCAAGGCGCCGATTGCATGGCGGGCGGGTGCCTCGCGCGCCGCGCCTGTCCTGTCGGCAAGGACTATCAATATTCGCCCGAACAGGCGGCGTTTCATATGAAGAGTTTCAGGGGCGGGTGAAATTTTGGATGACTTTCTGAATTTCTTCCAACCCGTCCGTCAGCGCCGCAGGACCGGGCTGCAAAATGATCGCCGATTTGATTTCGTACAAATGACCGTTTTTCACCGCAGGGATTTCATCCCAACCGGGACGCGCGGCGACTTGGGTTTTCTTGAAACCCTTGCCGCACCATGAGCCGATGATGATGTCGGGCGCGGCGTTGATAACTTCTTCGCTCGTCACGAAGCGGTCTTTCGCCGCCTGTTCATGGGCGCGATCGGCGAAGACGTTTTCGCCGCCGGCGATCTCGATCAGTTCCGACACCCAGCCGATGGCGGAAATCATCGGCTCGTCCCATTCCTCGAAATAAACGCGCGGTCGGCGTTTCAACGTTTTCGTTTTTTCGCGCGCCTGATCAATGCGCGACTGCAAATCCGCCGACAGCGCGGCGGCTTTGCTCGGCTCGCCGATCAGCGCGCCGACAGTGCGGATCATCGAGAATATCCCGGCGACTGTGCGATGATTGAAAGCGTGAACTTCCAATCCTGCGCGCATCAGATCAGCGGTGATATCCGCCTGAATATCAGAAAATGTGAAAACAAGATCGGGCTTGAGCGCCAGAATTTCGTCGATCTTCGCGTCGGTGAAAGTCGAGACTTTCGGCTTCCTGCGCGCTTCCGGCGGGCGAACGACGAAACCTGACACGCCGACGATGCGCGCGTCCTCGCCCATCAAATAGAGAGTTTCGACAGTCTCTTCAGTGAGGCAGACGATGCGTTGCGGGGTCATTTCATGCTCGGCGGCGCGGCCGATTTGAGGATTACCGCGCGTTGACGCGCTTGACGAGATCGCTGCGGCGCGTGACGCCCATTTTCGAATAGACCTGCCGCAAATGCCAGCGCACCGTTGAAATGCTGCAACGGCGGAGATCCGCGATCTGCTGCGGCGAACGGCCGGCGAGCAGAAGCGAGGCGATTTCCGATTCCGTATCCGTAAGATCGAAGCGCTGCTTCAGCGACGTCGCCGCGCGCGCGGCGTCCTGATCGCGTTCGAAAAGAACGAGACAAATATCGGCGCGTCCGTCATCGCTGAGAAGATCCTGCAACGAATCGAGATGGTGCAGGCGAAGCCGCCAATCTGAGTCGGTTCCGATCGTAATGCCTGTAAACGCCTGTTCGTCGTCAGGCGCGGCGAAAAACGCCTCCAGCGCCGCCGCGACTGATTTGTCGCCCAGGCGAAATCGGCCGCCGGCGCGGGCGCCGATCGTTTCCTTGAACGAGGTGTTCGTTTCGATGACCTCGCCGCGCCGGCTGAGGATGAGGGCTGGCGCGCCGAAATCGGCGAGCTTGCCGTTTGAGAAATAGCGGCCTGTCAATCCGCGACGCTCTATCAACCGCGAAGCGCGTAAAAGATGCGGTGTAAGCCGTTGCGCGGCGCTGATTTCCGCTTTCGAGAACACGCTTTTTTCCACGCCGCAAAAAAAGGTGATCCACATGAATGAATCGTCCGCGGCCAGCGGCAACAGAATGCCGTCGCAGATGTCGAGCTTGGAGAACAATTCAATGAAAATCGGTTCTCGCCGCATCTCATCCGGCGATATGAGGGAACCCAGATGAACGGTGGAAAAGTCTGTTGCCGATTTAGCGCTAAGCACATGCGCGATTGTGCGCTGGCGCCAAGGATCGCGCATCGCCCAATGCGCGTCATAGCGCTCAAGAAGCCGCTTATCGAGTCCATAAGCGGCGATGCGGCGGCTATGCGTCTCGCCGGGCGCGTATTCCCCGATCGTGAAGGCTGTCGCGTTCAATGATTCAGCAATGAGGCGCGGCGTCCGTCGCCATAGCGACGGGCGTTCAACCGCGGAATAGATCGCTTCGATCAGATCGAGCATTTTAGATGCGTCGCCCCAAGCCGCCGCGCAGGCCGCGCGCGGAATTCCTCCAGCCAATCACCCTTGCTGAAGGCTCGGTCCTCCCGCTGCGGAAGTCAATTAAGAACGGTCGGTTTGCGGCGTGAATTGAGGGGAAAATTGGGGGGGCGTCGTCGCAGGCCTTCTGCTATTTCCCTATGGCGGCGTTCCAACGCGCAGCAATGCGCAGCCGTCATTGGGGGAGAGCCGGCATGTCCGGACGGAGCCCCGCCTGATAGGGATGGCGCGGCCGCTGCGGTCGACCGCCAAAGTGTTAGTGCGCCGTTTAAGCCCTTCCAACCGGCGGCGCGGTGACGCAACAAAGGCCGACGCGGCTGCGCCCATTCCATCAGAACTATTCCAGATTTCAGACCGACCGGCCCGCGAAAGCGCGACAGCCGTCTCCTGTGGCGGTGCGGCCGGCGCGCCTTCAGTATGCTGAAGGATAGGATGCGGCGGATGCGGCCGCTACGCCGGCCTGCCTATTTCGTCAGAACCTCGGGCCAGTTCTCGTCGGCCTTGACGATGAAGCCGTCGGGATCCTGAAGCCAGTCCGCCTGCACTTTGTCATTATAATTGAGATAGAGCCTGCCATTGCGGATGGACCAGTTCTGCGGGTTGCCGGGGGCGGTGTAGCCCTGTGCGACCGCCCAGGCGCAATAGCCGCCATATTGGGGCTTGTAGGCGGCGGGATCGGCCTTGAATTGTTCAAGGTTCTCGGCGGAAGAAAAGCGCCAGACCGCGCCCTCATGCTCGGTCGAGAATTCCTTCGCGCCTTTGACGGGCGCGCCATCCTCGAAATAGGCGACCGGGTCGTATCCGCCGACGGCGAGATTGTTAAAGCGGCTTGTGGAGATTTCCGGCTTGGCGGCGAGGGCGGGCGCGGCGGCGCCCGTCAGCAAGGCGGCGGCGATGATGACGGCGAGGGGGCGCGACATGGCGGGGGTTCCTTTGGGGCTGCGACATTCCGCCGTTTCTATCGCCGATCCGGCGGCGCTTGGGAAAACAAGCTTTTTCACGCCAGTGCGAGCGCCGGCTTGAGCGCCTCGGCCTGAGATCGGCTTTTCCTGTGACATTCATCACAGGGGGACGCTCTAGGGCGCGCCATAGTGGCCGAACCGGAGGGCGGGCTGAAATTTCCCTCCGTTCAACAGGAAAAAGATCGGGAGCGCTGGCGCCTTAAGCCACCCCTCCGGCCTATTCGCGCAATTCAGCCCTGCGCGGATCATGAAGGCCGGCGCCCTCCATGGGCGGCGACGGTCAGCGCTTGATCCTGGCGGCGGTCAGTCGCCCAACGAAACCCGCTCCGCCAGGATCTGGAGGGCGCGCACTTTCTCGGGGGAGAAGAGTGCGCGCCTTTCGCCTTATTGGCCCTCTTTGCCGTCGCCGCCGCGCGCTGGCGCGTGAAGACCGATCCGAATAGGTTCGCCCATATTTGGAATCAGGAGGCGATTCGTGAGGATGATGGCGGCGGTCGCGTTGGCGGCAGGCTTGACGTTTGGCGGCGCGGCGTCAGCCGCGGAGGAACTCGACCGGCTCTTCGCCGATTATTGGGCGAACGAACTTGAGGAAAATCCCTTCGCGGCGACCGGCGTCGGCGTTGAAACCTATAATGACCGCGTTCCGCTCGCCGCGCCTGAGGATCAGGCCCGCCGCCTTGAGGAGGCGAAGGGCTTTCTCGCCCGCCTTGACGCGGCCGATCTTGAAGGCGCGAGCGAGGATGACAGGCTGAACGCTTCATTGCTGCGTTTCATCCTCAAGCATCAGATCGCGCTCAGCGCCTTCGACGGCTGGCGCATCCCCTTTCTCTCCGATTACGGATTTCATCAGGATCTCGGCTTCGCCGTCGATGCGACGCCGTTCCGCAACGAGGCGGATTACCGCGCCTATCTCGCCCGGCTTGCGCAATACCCCGCCTATCTCGACCAGAATGTCGCGAATATGCGCGAGGGGCTGAAGGACGGTTTTGCGCAGCCGAAAGAAATCCTGCCCGGCATCCTCCCTTCTTTCGAGGCGCAGGCGAGCGCAAGCGTTGAAGACCATCCGCTCTATGCGCCGTTCAAATCGACGCCGGCGTCGATGCCGAAGAAAACGGCGAAAGCCCTGCAGGCGGAAGGCGCGGCGGTCCTTCGCGACAAGGTGATTCCGGCATTCGCGCGCACCTATGAATTCATGCGCGATGAATACGCGCCGAACGCGGCGGAGAAGATCGGCGCGAGCAATCTCCCCGACGGCGTGGCGTATTACGAAGCGCTCGCGCGCTATTACACGACGCGCGACGACGTCACCGCGGACGGCGTTCACAAGCTCGGCCTTAAAGAGGTTGCGCGCATCCGCAAGGAGATGGACGCCGTCATCAAGAAGACGGGTTTCAAAGGCGACTTCGCCGCGTTTCTCGAATTCCTGCGCACCGATCCGCAATTCTATGCGACGACGCCGGAGGCGCTGCTCGAACGCGCGGCCTACTTGTCCAAAACGATCGACGGCAAGCTGCCCGGCTATTTCGGCAAATTGCCGCGCCAGCCATATTCCGTCGAGGCGGTGCCCGACGAAATCGCGCCGAATTATACGACTGGACGGTACGTGCCTGCGCCGCCGGGCGGCAAGCGCGGCGGACGCTATTGGGTGAACACCTATGCGCTCGACAAACGTCCGCTTTATGAATTGCCCGCGCTCACATTGCATGAGGCCGTCCCTGGCCATCATCTTCAAGGCGCGCTCGCCTATGAGGTTGAGAACGCACCGGATTTCAGAACGCAGTTCTATCCGCACGCCTTCGGCGAAGGGTGGGGACTCTACGCAGAAAAGCTCGGCGTCGAGATGGGCGTCTATCAAACGCCGTATGACGAGTTCGGCCGTCTCTCGATGGAGATGTGGCGCGCCTGCCGCCTCGTCATCGACACCGGCATTCACGCCAAAGGCTGGACGCGCCAGCAGGCGCTTGACTATCTCGCCGGCAACACCGCGCTCTCGCTGAAGAATGTTCAGGTCGAGGTCGATCGCTATATCGCCTGGCCGGGACAGGCGCTCGCCTACAAGATGGGCGAACTGACCATCTGGGAATTGCGCCGCAAGGCGGAAAAAGCGCTTGGCGAAAAATTCGACATTCGAGAATTTCATGACGTCGTCGTCGCCCAGGGCGGCTTGCCGCTCGCGGTTCTGAGCGATGAGGTCGACGCCTATATCCGGCGAAAAAAGGCGCAATGACGCCGGTTGTCGAAACGTCACGGCTGATCCTCCGCGGACGAACGCTGGCGGATTTTTCCGCCTATGCCGCGATATGGGCGACGCCCGAGGTCGCGCGCTTCACCACCGTCAATCCGCTGAAAGAAGAAGACGCCTGGGTCAAATTCACCCGCATGGAAGGTCTGTGGGCGCTGACGGGCTACGGGTTCTGGATCGTCGAGGAAAAATCGAGCGGCGATGTCATCGGCGAAATCGGTCTTGCCGATTTCAAGCGCGATCTTTCGCCCTCGCTCGACGGCATGCCGGAATATGGCTGGATCCTTGCGCCGTCGGCGCAGGGTAAAGGCTACGCCAAGGAAGCTGTCGCCGCTGCGCTCGCCTGGGGCGAGGAAAAATTTCCGGCGACGGTTTTTTCCTGCATCATCGATCCCGTCAACGCACCGTCGGTTCACGTCGCAGAGGCGGCCGGCTTCAAAAAAGTTGCGCTCTCTCCTTACAAGGGAATTGACATCGCGATCTTTCATCGCCCGCCGCCGGGCTGATCCGGCGCCGGTCCGCCGCCCGATCACATTCTTGACGGCGGGCTTTTCGCAAAGGGTCCGATCGTCCAAGATCGACGCCGCTGTCGCATGAAGGGGCTCAGGGCGTCTTGTCGATCGAAACGGCTGAAATGATCTGGCTCGCCGTCGGTTTCTATCTCGGCCTCGGCGCGCTGTTCGCGCTCTATTTCGTTCTGCGCGGCGTCGATCTTCTCGACCATGCGGCGAAGGGCGCCGCCGCGCCGTTCCGTCTTCTGCTGTTTCCGGGCGCTGCGGCGTTGTGGCCGGTTCTTCTGCTGCGCATGCTGATGACGCCGAAAGGGTCAGGGCGATGAGACGGCCGCAGCGGCGATTGCATCTGATGCTGTGGCTCCTTGTCGCGCCGGCCGCGGCCGCGGGCTTGCTGCTGGCGTTGCGGCATGCGCCTGTCGCGCCGGTCGGCGAAATTCCCGCCGACGCCGTCACGGACGGAGCGCGCTGATGAGCGTTAAATATCAGGGCGTTCAGTGGAACGGAAACAAGGTCGTCTACGATCTCTACATGTTTGTCGCGCTCGCGCTCTTCACGGGCGTCTTCATGGCGATCGGCACGACCGTCCATCCGGACGGCCATCAGGCCGATGCGGTCATTCTTCTTATCCGCGCGCTCGGCTGCGCCGCTTTCCTGATGTTGACGATCGTGCTGACGATCGGGCCGCTCGCGCGGTTGAACCCGCGTTTCCTGCCGTTCCTTTACAATCGCCGCCATCTCGGCGTCATGACCTTCCTGGTCGCCGCCGCGCATTTCGGCCTGACGGTTATCTGGTATCATTCGAGCGGACCGCTCAATCCGTTTGTCTCCCTCCTCGTCTCCAATCCGCTTTATGCGTCCGCGCAAGGATTTCCGTTCGAGATTTTCGGCCTCGCGGCGTTCGCGATCCTCTTCGTGATGGCCGCCACAAGCCATGATTTCTGGTTGAAGACCCTGTCCGCGAGTGTGTGGAAGCTTCTTCACATGCTCGTTTATGTCGCATACGGGCTGCTCGTTCTTCATATCGCCTATGGCGCGCTGATGACGGAAAAGTCGCCGGTCTATGTCGCGCTCGTCATCGCGGCGCTGGCGATTGTCGCCGGCCTGCATGTCTTCGTCGGCCTTCGCGAATGGTCGCGCGACAGCGGCATGAGGGGGTTGCACGCGCCGGACGGCTGGATCGACGTCTGCGCGCCTGACGACATCCCCGACAAGCGCGCCGTGATCGCGCCGTTGCCGCGCGGCGATCGCGTCGCCGTCTTTCGCGACGGCGCGAAAATCTACGCGGTTGAAAACGCCTGCCGCCATCAGAACGGCCCGCTCGGCGAAGGCTGCATCAAGGACGGCGTCATCACCTGTCCCTGGCATGGCTGGCAGTACAGGCCGCAAGACGGCGTTTCGCCGCCGCCTTATGAAGAGCGCATCGCCACTCATGACGTGCGCCTTTCCAGTCTCGGGCGCGTCTTCGTGCGGGTGAAAAAGAACGCGCTCGGAAAAGCGGGCGCTTTTATCGATCTTGAAGAGGCGGCGTCATGAGCCTTAATCGCGGCGTCATTCCGGCTGAACGCGATGATGAGCTTTTCATCGGCTGGGCGAAGGCGCCGATGGTCGATCGCCGGTTTCTTCTCGGCGCCGGACCCTTGCTTCTCGGCGCGACGACGGGTCTCGGCTGGCTGCTCGCCAAAAACCTCGGCGATCCGGGCGCCGGAAAATGGGAAACCGGCGCGACGCATGTCGTCGAAGGCGCGCTCACGACAAAACCCTATCCAATGATCCGCGTCGCCGATCCGTCGGCGCTCAAAGGCGTGCGCACGGTTCTCGTCGTCGCGCAGGGAAAATGCACAAGCGGCCTCGATCTTGCGGCGCGCGAAGGGCTCCCGGTGAAGGCGAGCGGCGTTCTGATTGAGCGCAAGGGACGCCGCATGCTTGAAGTGCCGTTCGCGCTCGACAAATGGCTTGAGCCGGTTTTCATCGACATGCCGGGCGTTGTCGCCAACCCGCCGGAAGAGCGTCTCGGCCGGTTTGCGCTTTCGGGCATGATCATGGATTCGAAATGCTTCTTCGGCGTCATGCGGCCGGGGCGCGGGAAGACGCATAAGGCGTGCGCGGCGCTGTGCATTCGCGGCGGCGTGCCGCCCTCCTTCTGGGCGCGCGACGGGCAAGGGCGCGAAAGCGTTCTCCTGATGACGGACGCCGCGGGCGGTCCGATCGGCGAGGATATTCTGCCGCTTGTCGCCGACCCCGTCGCGGCGGACGGCGAGATCGTGCGCGTCGGCGATCTGTTGCAGTTTCGCGCCGACGCCGGCGCCTATCGCCGCGTGTGACGCCGCGCCGGCATATCCGGACAATGCGGAAAATTTCCGCGCCTCGATCCCCCTCGAATCGAGCGCCCATGCGGCTTGTCGCAGATTTGTCCGTATAATCCGCATCGGGAAAATTCCCGCAAAGAGGGAAAGACGTGTTTTTCCGCTTTTAATCTCGCGCATGGCTTTCCTCCTTCCTCCGGCCCGTACGGCATCGTGTTTCGTCGGCATTGTAAGGCCGCCGGCGAGGTGTCGGATAAGTAGGGGGATAACTTTGCAAAGCCGCGCGATTTCAGCGGCTTATATGGTTAATGAGTGTCGGCTCCGTGCGCGGCGGAGAAAAAACTCAAGTCGCCTGACGGCGAGTGAGAAATTCGCGACGCTTCAGTCGCGATAGCCGTTCGGATTGCCGCTTTGCCAGCGCCAGTGATCGGCGCACATGTCTTCAAGCGATTTTGTCGCCTTCCAGCCGAGCTCTTTGTTGGCCCGCGTCGGATTGGCGAAGAATTCCGCGATGTCGCCGTCGCGCCGCGGCGCGATCTCATAGGGAATGTCGCGGTTCGACGCGCGCTTGAAGGCGCTGATCGCTTCGAGCACCGAGAAGCCGCGCCCCGCGCCGAGATTGTAAACGACGGCGCCGGGCGATTTCTCGCGCGTCAGATAATCGATCGCGGCGACATGACCGACGGCGAGATCGACGACATGGATATAGTCCCTGACGCCGGTGCCGTCGCGCGTCGGGTAGTCGTTCCCGAACACTTTCAGTTTCGGCAGGCGGCCGACGGCGACCTGCGCGATGAACGGGAAAAGATTGTTCGGAACGCCGTTCGGGTCTTCGCCGATCCTGCCCGACGGATGCGCGCCGACCGGATTGAAATAGCGAAGATTGCAAACCTTCCAGCGCGCATCGGCGCGCGCGAGGTCTTTCAGTATTTCCTCGATGAAAAGCTTCGTGCGCCCGTAAGGGTTGGTCGGTCCCGTCGCGCCGGTTTCGTCGATCGGATTTTTGTTGAGCGCGCCGTAGACGGTGGCGGAGGACGAAAAAACGATGAGGCGCGCATTCGCCGCTTCAAGCGCGCGGATGAGCGTGAATGTCGCCGGCAGATTGATCGAATAATACATGACCGGTTCGGCGACCGACTCGCCGACGGCTTTAAGGCCCGCGAGATGAACTGCGCCGTCGGGCTTGAACGCTTTCACGGCGTCGATAATGCGCGTCGCATCGGCGGGATCGGCGAGATCGGCCTGCAGAAGCTCAACGCCGCCCCCGGCGATTTCCGTGATGCGTTCAAGCGCCTTCGGGCTGGAATTGGCGAAATTGTCGATGACGAGCGCCTGATGCCCGGCTTTCAAAAGCTCGACGCAGACATGGCTGCCGATATAGCCGGCGCCGCCGGCGACGATGATGCGTTTGCCCGTCATAGCAAATCCTTGCGTCCGCGCGCTTTCAGCTCATCGATGATTTTCTTGACGTCCTGCGCGCGCGATTTCGGCGCGACAAGGACGGCGTCGCTGGTGGCGACGATCACAAGGTCGGACACGCCGACGGCGCCGATGAAAGGCCCGTCCGTGCGGATGACGACGCCGTCGCAATCGATCGCGACGACGCGCGCGTCTTCAGCCCCGCCTTCAAGCGCGGTCCATGCGCCGATGTCGCTCCATCCGGCGTCGAGAGGGCCGACGACGGCGGCGCGCGACGTCTTTTCCATGACGGCGTAGTCGATCGAATCGGCGGGGCATTGGGCGAAGCGCGCGGCGTCGAGTCGGCAAATCGCGCCGTCATTGTCCGCCTCGCGAAACGCTGCGGCCGCTTCGTCGCCGATCGCCGGCGCGAACGCGGCGAGTTCGCCCGTCATGGAATTCGGCGCGTAAAGAAAAATGCCGGCGTTCCAGAAATGGCGTCCGCTCTTGAGATAAAGTTCGGCTGTTTGACGATCCGGCTTTTCGCGAAAGGCGGCGACTTCGGCGACGCCTTCGCTAATGGGCGCGCCCGCTTCGATATAGCCGTAGCCGGTGTGCGGTTCGCTTGGGCGAACGCCGAAGGTGACGATCGCGCCTTTCGCCGCCGGTCCAGCGCCTTGCGCGACGGCGACGCGAAAGGCGATCGCGTCGGCGATGTGGTGGTCGGCGGGCGCGAGAAGGCATAGCGCGCCCGGGCGCATTTTCGCCGTCCACGCCGCGGCGACCGCGGCGACCGCGGCGGTGTTGCGCGGGCAAGGCTCGATGATGATGGCGGCGGGTTTGACGCCGATATCCTCAAGCTGCGCCGCGATGATATCGGCATGCGCCGCGCCGGCGATGACGATCGGCGGCGCGAATTCGACCGCGTCGTCGCTTGTCATGCGCGTCGCCGTTTCCTGGAACAGCGAGGTTTCGGCGATCAGCGGCAGGAATTGTTTCGGACGCGCCGCGCGCGACATCGGCCAGAGCCGCGTGCCGGCCCCGCCCGACATGATCACCGGCTGGATAAGCGCGCGCGTCGTCATGGCCGGATCTTATGCCGGCGTTCGACGGCGCAGGAAACAGCCTCATGAAGATGATAGAGAATTGATGCGGGAACGACTTTCGCAGAGGGGCGTCCCTGGTCGTCATATTCGTCGCACCAAAGCCCCGCCGTTTCCTGATTGAGATAGGTCTTGAACATCGCCTCGATGATATCGGCGGCGTCCGCGTCGCGGCCGAGGACGAGCGCGGCTTTCAAGGCTTCGGTTTGCGGCCAGAGGCGCCGCGCGCCGCGCCGCTGCGGCGCGCCGAGCCGCACCGCATTCGGCAGGAACGGCGCATCGTCCGACGCGGCGAGGGAAAAAGCCGAGCGGCAGAGCAATTCCTTTTCCGCGCTACGATCCTCGCCCGACAGCGTTTCAAACCGATCAAGCAAAAACGCCCATTCGACCATATGGCCGGGTTCGATGCTTTCCCCCTTCGCGGCGTCAAGCGACCAGTCGTCGTTGAAAAACTCCCGCAGGACGCCGGCGTTGCGATCGAGGAAGCGCGTGTTGAAAAGCGCCTCGACGGCGTGCGCGCGCTGAAGATGCGCCGGATCGCCCGTTGCGGCGTAAAGCGCCATCGTCGCCTCGAAAAGATGCATATGCGGGTTTTGCCGACGCGGCGTCGCGCCCTTGTCATTCTCGCGATAGCCGCCATGCGGCGAGGCGAGTTCGGCGTCGATGAAAGCGAGCGTTCGTTCGGCGATCGCGCGCGCCGCATCGTCTTCGGCGACAATGCGTGATGCCGCGGCGAGAATCAGAAACGCCTGATCGTAAAGGTCGCGCGTCGCATCGATGATGCGTCCGTCGTCATCGAGAAGATGCGCGCAGCCGCGCGTCGCGCCGTCGGGACAGGCCGTGTCAAGGAGACGGCGAAATCCGCGGGCGGCGATCGCGTCGCCTTCCGGCAGCCAGCCGGCGAGCGCGGCGCGGGTGAAGGAATGTATCTGGCGCGCCTGAACGCGCGTGCGGCGCGGCGTTCCCGTCACCGGCCGGCCGGAGAAATCAAGCTGTTCGTAGAACCCGCCCGCGGCGTCCGTCGCGGCGCGCGCCCATGCGGGCAGCGCCGCTTCGCGATACCAGTTCTCAAGCCTGTCGATGGCGGCGCGAAGCCGTGTCATTTCCGCGTCGTTCCGTACTGTTCGGCGATCCCGATAGGGCGCCCGCCCGCTTCGGTCAAAACCGGGCGGAATCTCCCTCATTCAACGGTGACGGATTTCGCAAGGTTCCGCGGCTGGTCGACATCGGTGCCTTTCGTCGTCGCCGTAAAATAGGCGAGCAATTGAACCGGCGCCGCGTAAACGATCGGTGAAAGAAGCGGGTGACAGGCGGGAACTTCGATTGAGGCGAAGAGGCCGGGCCCCGCCTGCGCGATCCCTTTCGCATCGGAAATGAGGATGGCCTTTCCCTGACGCGCCATGATTTCCTGCATGTTGGAGATCGTCTTTTCGAAATGCTTGTCGGCCGGCGCGATGACGATCACCGGCATATGCTCGTCGATAAGGGCGATCGGCCCGTGCTTCAATTCGCCGGCGGCGTAGCCTTCGGCGTGGATATAGGAAATCTCCTTCAGCTTCAGCGCGCCTTCCATGGCGAGCGGAAAGGACACGCCGCGCCCGACATAAAGCGTGTCGGAGGCTTTGGCGATTTCCTTCGCGACCTCCTCGATCTTCGCCGCCGCCTTGATCGCCTCGCCGACGAGACGCGGCGTCTGCAGGAGGGCGGTGACGATTTCCTTTTCCTCCTCGGCGCCGATGACCCCGCGCTGGCGTCCGGCGGCGAGCGCGATCGCGGCGAGCGCGGCGAGCTGGCAGGTGAAGGCTTTTGTCGAGGCGACGCCGATTTCAGGGCCGGCGGCCATCGGGAAAATAATGTCCGCCTCGCGCGCGATTGACGATTCCGGCACGTTGACGACGGCGGCGATCTTCTGGCCGTGCGCTTTCGCATGGCGCAGCGCGGCGAGCGTATCGGCCGTCTCGCCCGATTGCGATACGAACAGCGCGCCGCCTTTTTTTGGATAAGGAACGTCGCGATATCTCAGTTCCGAGGCGATATCGATTTCAACAGGCAGCGCGGCCCAGGCCTCAAACCAGTATTTTGAGATGAGGCCCGCATAATAGGCGGTGCCGCAAGCCGATATCGTCAGCCGGTCAAGCTTTGAAAATTCGAAGGCGCCGGCGGGGAGCGAAATCGCGCTTGTCGCGGCGTCGATATAGCGCGAGAGCGTGTGCGCGATGACCTCCGGCTGTTCGTGAATTTCCTTCGCCATGAAATGGCGGTGGCCGTCCTTGTCGACGACGCTGTCGGCGGCGGATGAAATCGTTTCCGCGCGGGCGACCTTTGCGCCTTTCTCGTCGTAGACGTCGAAAGATTTTCGCGTCAGAACCGCGAAATCGCCTTCTTCCATATAGGTGACGCGATTGGTGAACGGCGCGAGCGCATAGGCGTCGGAGCCGAGATACATTTCCCCGTCGCCGCGTCCGATCGCCAATGGCGAGCCGCGCCGCGCGCCGATCAGAAGATCGTCCTCGCCGGTGAAAATGATGGCGAAGGCGAAAGCCCCGCGCATCCTGTCTAAAGCTTTCTTGACGGCGTCTTTCGGTTTCAGGTTTTCGTGCGAAAGGTAATAGGTGATGAGCTGCGCGCAGACTTCCGAATCCGTCTGTGAGGAAAAGACGACGCCCTTCGCTTTCAGCTCCTCGCGCAGTTCCGCGAAATTTTCGATGATGCCGTTATGAACGAGGGCGAGGCGCTCGGTCGCATGCGGATGGGCGTTGTCGTCCGTCGCCGCGCCATGCGTCGCCCAGCGCGTGTGGCCGATTCCGGTCGGGCCGGAAAGCGGATCTGCGGCGAGCCGCGTTGAAAGAACGCCGAGCTTGCCGGAGGCGCGCCGCCGGTCGAGCCGCCCGTTCTTGATGGTCGCGACGCCGGCCGAATCGTAGCCGCGATATTCAAGCCGTTTCAGCCCCTCGACGATCGCGGGGGCGACATCCGTTTTTCCGAGTATCCCGATGATTCCGCACATATTTTCTTTTCGCTGAGCCGGGCGCGGCCGTCATATCAAGAAGTGTTGCGTAGTGATACGGCGCCTTGATCCAAGCAAGGTTAAGGCCGGATTGGGGAAATCAGGCGGCGCGGATCATGTCGGCCGCCTTTTCGGCGATCATGATGGTCGGCGCGTTGGTGTTGCCGGAAATCAGACTGGGCATGATTGAGGCGTCGACGACGCGCAGCCCGTCAATCCCTTTCACGCGAAGCTGGGGGTCCAGTACGGCGCGGCCATCTGTTCCCATCCGGCAGGTGCCGACCGGGTGATAGATCGTATCGCCTCTGAGCTTGATGTCGGCGATCAGCGCCGCGTCGCTCGCCTCCGGGCCTTCATAGAGATAGTCGCCGGCGACAGCGCGGATCGCCGGCGATTCAAGAATCCTGAAAACGATGCGCGCGCCTTTCATCAGCCGGCGAAGATCGTCTTCGTCGGCGAGGAAGTTCGGGTCGATATGGGGGTCCGCCGTCGGATCGGTTGAGCCGAGCAAAACCTCGCCGCGGCTTTTCGGGCGCAGCACGCACACATGGCAGGAAAAGCCGCCGCCCAAATGTTTCTTGTCGCCGTGATTGTCGACGAGCGCCGGCAGGAAGTGAAGCTGGATGTCGGGTTCGGCCTCGGTCGGATCGGTTTTCAGAAAACCGCCGGCCTCTGCGATATTCGTCGTCAGGGGGCCCGTCTTTGATCTTCTGTACTCGCTGAGCGCTTTTGGAAAATTCAGCGCGAAAGGGACAGACAACCCAATCGATGAGGGCGCCGACGATTTCCTCAGCACAATGTAGTCGAGATGATCCTGCAGGTTCTTGCCGACCTCCGGCGCGTCGAGAACGACATCGACGCCCATCTCCTTCAAGTGCGCGGCGGGGCCTATTCCGGACAGCATCAGGACTTGCGGCGATTGAAACGCGCCAGCCGAAACGATGACTTCTTTTCGCGCGCGCGCCTCTTTCAATTGGCGGCCCTGACGGAACCGAACGCCGACGGCGCGCCCGTTCTCGATCAGGATTTTCTCGCAGCGGCTGTCGGGCTTGATGTCCAGATTGGCGCGCGTTCGCGCCGGATTGAGATAGGCGACAGCGGCGGAACAGCGTTTTCCGTCGCGCTGCGTCACCTGATAATAGCCCATGCCTTCCTGAGCCGCGCTGTTGAAATCCGCATTCACGGGAAGCTGCAGTTCCGCGGCGGCTTCAAGAAAGGCGTCGGAAAGCGGGTTCTTGTAACGAAGATCGGAAACGGTGAGAGGGCCGCCGGTCGCGTGAAAGTCGTCGCGCCCGCGTTGTTGATCCTCGGCTTTCAGAAAATAGGGAAAAACGCTGTCCCAGTCCCAACCCGGCGCGCCGGCTTGCGCCCAGCCGTCATAATCGGCCTTGCTCCCGCGAATATAGATCATCGCATTGATCGAGCTTGAGCCGCCGAGCGCCCGTCCGCGCGGCTGCTTTCCGGTCTTGCCGTTCATGTGTTTTTGCGGGGCGGTCTCGAACGACCAGTTGTATTTTGTTCCTTTTGGGAAAAACGCAAACCCGATCGGCGCGTGAATGAGCGCGCTTTTGTCTTCGGGCCCCGCTTCGAGAATGCAGACGCTCGACTTGCCGTCTTCGCTCAAGCGATTGGCGAGAACGCAGCCGGCCGACCCTGCGCCGATGATGACATAGTCGAAACTTTCGATCGCCGCGACGCTCATTGCTACTCGCATCAATTAAGGATTGGCCCGTTAAATAATCTTGCGGACCATCTTCAGCAGCTTGTCGGTTTTTTCCGAGAAGGGCGGGTAGAGCATTTTGTTCGAGGCGAATTTGCTCTGATAGAAAACCGGTTTCATGTGCGAGAAGGTCTCGAAGCCCTTTTCTCCGTGATAGGCGCCGATGCCGCTCTTGCCGACGCCGCCGAAAGGAAGATTTTCCTGTGCGACGTGCCAGAGCGTGTCGTTGACGGTGACGCCGCCGGCGATGGTGCGTCGCAGAACTTCATCGCGCGCCGCGCCGTCTTCGCCGAACCAGTAAAGCGCAAGCGGGCGATCGCCCTTGTTGACGTAGCCGATCGCTTCCTCGCGCCCGGAGATCGACAGAACCGGCAGCACGGGGCCGAAAATCTCTTCTTTCATCAGCGCGATATCCTGCGGCGGATCGACGACGATCGTCAGCGGCATTTTGCGCTGCGGATCGAGCGCGTTCGACGATCCGACCTCGACGATTTTCGCGCCGGCGCCTTTCGCTTCGGCGACGAGCGATTTCAGGCGCGCGAAGTGGCGTTGCGAGATGATCGCCGTGTAGTCGGCGGTCGTGTCGATGTCGGGGTAAAGCTTGCGCGCCGACGCAGCGAGCGCGTCGACGGTCGCGTCGAGTTTCGCGCGCGGCGTCAGCACGTAATCGGGCGCGACGCAGGTTTGCCCCGCATTGAACGTCTTGCCGTGCGCGATCGACAACGCCGCTTTTTCAATATCGGCGCTGTCGTCGATGATCGCCGGCGACTTGCCGCCAAGCTCCAGCGTCACCGGCGTCAGGTTTTTCGCCGCCGCCATATAGACGCGCTGGCCGATCGCGGTCGAACCGGTGAAGAGAAGGTGATCGAACGGGACGGAGGAGAACGCCTGGCCGAGTTCGACCCCGCCGGTGACGACGGTCATGACGCTTTCGTCAAACTCGGCGCGGATGATGTCGCGCATGACCTCGCTTGTCGCCGGCGTCAATTCGCTCGGTTTGATAAGGACGCGGTTGCCCGCGGCGAGCGCCGCCGCGGCCGGCGAAAAGGCGAGCTGCACCGGATAGTTCCACGGCGAGATGATGCCGATGACGCCGAGGGGTTGCGGCTCGATGCGGCTTTTCGCCGGCTTCATGTGAAGGGGCGTCGCGACGGCGCGCGCGCGCATCCACTTTTTGAGATGCGCCTTGGCGGCTTTCGCGGCGGATATGGAGACGATGATTTCGGCGACCAGCGTTTCATGGCGCGAGCGGTTGGTGAAATCGGCGTTCACCGCTTCGACGATGCGGTTTTCGTTCGTTTCAAGGGCGTGAATGAGGGCGTCGAGCCGCGCCGCGCGTTGCGCAGCGCTCGGATAGGGCTCGGCGGCGAACGCCTTTTTTTGAAGCTCGAATATCCGATCAAGCTCGGCGTCGCGCGCCGGCGCGGCGTCGATCGGGCGGGTCGTATCGGCCATCAGTTCCTCCGGGGACAGGAACGCATAAAACGCATCAGTTTCCCGCAAACCGTATCCCCGGTCCAGCGAAACAGGCAGCGCCGGCGGCGCGGGAGCTTCAGCCTGTCAGTTCTGAATTTCGCCGACCACCGCGATCCGCGTGCGATCATCGCTGAGGGCGATGCGCGAAACGCTCGCAACGCCGAGAGGCCCAAGATCGGCGACGGCGTTCCAGCCGGGATCGTCGCCGGCGCGCCAATAGATCTTCGAGCCGCTCCCGGAAAGAAAGCCGAGCGCCGCGCCCGCGTCGTCGAGGACGACGAAAAAGTCGGTCGCGCCGGCGGGCAAGGCGAAAAGGGGGGATAGGCCGCCGCTTGTCGCGTCATAGCGAACGGCGCCGAGCGCGCCTTCGTCATCGAGCAGTTCGGAAAACCACAGGGCGCCGCCTTCGGCGTTCGATTGCAGCGTGCGGCCGATCTTTTCACGCAGCAGCGCCGTCTCGCCGCTGGCGATCTCGACGCGATAGAGGCTTCCGGGCTCTGAGCGGTAATAAACGGCGAGCGCCGCGCCTTCATCGAGCCAGGCGTAATAGCCGAGCGGGGCGAAATCGACGATCGCCGCGCCTTGATCGCTTCCCGGCGCTCGATGATGGACGCGCGTCACGTCGCCCGCCGGATTTTCCTGAATATAGGAAAGCCCGCCTATGGGCGCCGTCCTCGGCGAATATTCGCTTTCATTTTCAGAGGTGAAAACCGGCTGGCTCGCGCCGCGCGCAATGTCATAAAGGCGAATGTCCGTCTTGCCGCTGGCGCCTTCGGCCACATAGTAAAACGCCGCCTCGCCGGGGAGGAAAAAGGGTTGGTTGTCATAGCCCTTGCGCTTGGTGGCGTTTTCAAGCGCGCCGATCGACGGCGCCCCGGCCGCAAAATCGACGGCGCCGATGAAAATGTCCGTATCGGGAATGTCGGGCGCTGCGACGACGGGCGCCGTCGCCGTCTCGCCGCCGCTTGCGCATCCGGCGGAAAGAACGAGCAGCGCGCCTATGACAAGACGAATCATGCGGACCTCCCTGCGATGCGCGATGATAGGCGCATCGAAGTCTCGCGTCACCGTCCGGCGCCGCGCCTAGCGCGCGGAGGCGGGAAACGCCGGCAGCAAGCCGATGTCGGCGGGTTCGTGCTGGACGATGACGATCGGATCGAGCGCATCGACGATCTGCTCAAACCGTTCGATCGAGGACAGCGTGTCGGCGCGGCTCGTATTCCAGCGCGAGACGTTTCTCTTTCCGATCTCGTCGCGGAAATGAAAGAGATCGCCGGTGAGAAGAACGGCGCCGGTTTTCGGCAGCCTGACGAGCAGGGCGCCGTGGCCGGGCGTGTGGCCCGGCATCGCCAGGATCGTCGCCGATCCGTCGCCGAAGACGTCGAAATCGCCCTTGAACGTCGTCATCGAGGAACGGCCGTCGAACCAGGGGGCGAGCCGGCGCCGCGCATTGCCTTGCGGCGCGTTGCGGATCGCGGCGGCGTCCGCTTCGCTGATCAGCAATGTCGATCGGTCAAAATCTTCCGCCTGCCCGACGTGATCGCCGTGAAAATGGCTGACGGCGATGAAGTCGACATCGGACGGATCAAGGCCGATCGCGCGCAGCTGGTCGGAAAGCGTTATTGAAATGGACGAAATCCAGCCGTCATCCGGCGTCTTGTCGCCAAGCGATTCTTTCGGGAGGCCGGCGTCCCACAACAGATAATCGTCTCCATTCCGGATCAGATAGCATCCGTTGCCGATCGTCGCCGATCGGCCTTCATAGGCGTAGGAATCGGAAAAATACGAGATGTCCTCAATGATCATCTCGCCGCAATCAAGACGCCACATTTCAGTATCCGGGGCGGGCGCGGCCGCTGCGGGAGAAAACAGCGCCGCGAGCGCCGCCGCCTTAAGCGGCCGCCTGCGCGCACATCGCGCGAAATTCGCTCGTCGAAGGAAAGATGAAAGCGTCATTAAGGTCCGTCCCGCATTGCGTCCGGGCTTCCGCTTACCATCCGCGCCATGCAAAATGCGCCCGAATATGCGGGTCACCGCGCAAGTTTATTGCAAGACGGGGCGTTGAGGATTGATGACGGGCGCTTTGAAGCTTGATGAGAAAGATCGTGAGATCGCCGACCTGCTGCGTCAGGACGCCTGGATGACGAATGTGCAGATCGGCGAGCGCGTTCACCTGTCGCCGAGCGCGGTTCAGCGGCGCGTCGAGCGGATGCGCTCTTCTGGCGTCATCACCGGCGCCCATGCGTCAGTCAGCCCGGCGCTCAACGGCAGGAAAATCCGCATCTACCTCATGGTCGAGCTGAATGACGACAGTCAGTCCAGCCTGCAGGCGGTCGTCCAGAAATTGCGCGCCCATCCCGAGGTTAAAGAGGTCGATCTTCTGGCGGGAACGTTCGATCTCATCCTTGTCGGCGATTTCGACGATATGGAGAGTTTCTCCGACTTCGCCATGCGGACGCTGAACACGGACCGCAACATCCGGCATTGCCATACGCTGACGCGGCTGAAAAAGCTGATCTGAACTGCTAAACGCGGAACGGTTGGAGCGGGCGATAAAGGCGAAACCGCCTGAACACGCGCCCGTCAATCGTCAGATCGCCGTCTTCGGCAAACCCTGCGCGAAGGATCGCCTTCGCATTGCGCCGTCCCGGCGGAAACAGAACGGTGATTGAGGAAAGGCGCATTTCGCCGAACGCCTGTTTCTTTATTTTCTCGAAGATCGCGCGACCCCATCCCCAGTAATCCGGGTGAAGAACAAGGGCGAAGTCTGTCTCGCCCCGCTCTGGTTGTAGGCCGCCCCAGCCGGCGAAAACGCCGTCGATGAAGAACGCGACGGGCCCATAGCCGAAATCGTCCCAAAGTTTCTTTTTGGCTTTGAGAAAAGCCTCGCAGTCGGTTTCCGAAAACCGGGCGCCGAGCAACGGCATGTGTCTTCCGACAAGATCGTTGTTCATCAGCGCGATGATGTCGCCTGTCGACGCCTCATAAAGAGGTTTGAAGTGAAGCTTGCTCATGGGGCCGCCGCCGTTTCGCAATCATGGAGGCGACGCCTGACGGTTTGGCGGGCGTTGATCGAATCACAAATCGGCGAGCGGCGCGCAACGCAACCTGAAGGCTGGTGGAGCTGAGCGGAATCGAACCGCTGACCTCCTCATTGCGAACGAGGCGCTCTCCCAACTGAGCTACAGCCCCATGCGGCCTTTAGGGCCCCAGGTTTTGGGAAGCGCTGATCTAGGCGCGCGCTTGCGCGCTGTCAATTCCGGGCGGATGGTGGGCGCCAGGGAAGGAGGCTCTCATGATCGAGCTTGCCGCTGCGCTGTTTTTGGGCGCGTCGAGAACGGAAGTTCCGCCGGAAACGTGGAACTGCCGCAATCAGGTCGAGGTCTGGTGCGCGGCCGACGGCTGCGCGGCGACGCCGCCCGATGAATCGACGCCGATGGACATCTGGGCCTCGCTCGGCGCGGCGGGCGAGGGCGAGATATCCGCCTGCGCCTATTCGGGCTGCTGGGAGGGGAAGGCGGCGATGTCAAGCGCGGCGGGGCGCCTGCTGTGGATCGGCGACGATCTGCCCTTCGTTTCGGCGATCGAAGGCGCGACGGGCGACGTCACGCTGCTGATCCTCGCGGAGGACGGCGTCGGCTTCATCCGGGTCGGCGGCATCGCGACGCCGCTCCTGTGCGTCCGGCGGCTTCCCTTTGACGACAAGGCCGCCGGCGCTTCGGTTGCGCCGGAGGGCGACGCGCCATAGATGCGTGGCTGACCTGTCGCCGGAAGGACGCGCGCCATGCTCGTGATTTCGTATATCTTCAACGCTGCAATCCAGCTTTACATCATCGTCGTCTTCGTCACGGTGATCCTGAGCTGGCTGATCGGCTTCAACGTCATCAACCGGCACAACGCTTTTGTCGACGCCGTCTGGCGGACCTGCGTTTCGCTGACCGAGCCGGTTCTGCGGCCCATCCGCAATATGCTCCCCAATCTCGGCGGCATCGACATTTCGCCGATCGTTCTGCTGATCGCGCTCAATGCGCTTCAGATCGGGGTCAACGCTTATATTCTGAGGCCGCTTGGCGGCTGATCTTGGCCGCTGAGGCGTTCCATATCCGCGTCCGCGTCACGCCGGGCGCGTCCCGCGAATCGGTCGGCGGCGCATGGGTCGGACCGGAAGGCGATGAGCGCCTTATCGTCCGCGTGACCGCGCCGCCCGAAAAGGGAAAAGCCAACAAGGCCGCCGCAGCGGCGATCGCCCGAGCGTTCGGCTTGCCGAAATCGGCCGTCAGCGTTACCGCAGGCGACAAGGACCGGCTGAAGACATTCGCGCTTATCGGCGATCCGGATATGTTGGCGGCGCGTTTCGCCGCCTTGAAAGAGGGGTGACGCTGTGGCGGCTGGCATGATTGACGGCAAGGCGGTTGCGGCGGATCTGCGCGGGACTGTCGCCGATGCGGTTTCGCAGCTTCAGAACAAACACGGCGTAACGCCCGGCCTCGCCGTCGTCCTCGTCGGCGACGATCCGGCGAGCCATGTCTATGTGCGCAATAAGGGGATTGCGACGAAGAAAGCCGGCATGCGGTCGATCGAGCATCGCCTGCCGGCCGATGCGCGTGAGGAAGACGTCATCGCGCTGGTGCGCGATTTAAACCGTGATGACGCCGTCGACGGCATTCTCGTTCAAATGCCGCTTCCCGATCAGATCGACGCGCATCGCGTCATCAACGAGATCGATCCTGACAAGGATGTCGACGGCCTCACCGAAGTGAACGCCGGACGGTTGATGCTCGGCAAGACGGGGCTTGTTCCCTGCACGCCGCAAGGCTCGATCATTCTCATCAGAACGGTCGAACGAAAACTTTCTGGGTTGAACGCCGTCGTCATCGGGCGCTCGATCCTTGTCGGCAAGCCGCTCGCCATGTTGCTGCTTGCCGAGAACTGCACCGTGACGATGGCGCATTCGCGCACGAAAGATTTGGCGGATGTCTGCCGCTCGGCGGATATTCTCTGCGCCGCGGTCGGTCGGCCTGAGATCATCAAGGGCGACTGGGTGAAACAAGGCGCGATCGTCATTGACGTCGGCATCAATCGCGTCAACGACAAGCTGATCGGCGATGTCGATTATGAAGGCGCCGCAAAGCGCGCGCGCGCGATCACGCCGGTGCCGGGCGGCGTCGGCCCGATGACTATCGCCTGTCTTCTGAAAAACACCGTTCTCGCCGCGGCGCGCCGTCGCGGCCTTGCCGATCCGGGGATTTGATTGACCGAGATCGCCGTCATCCTTCCCTGTCTCAATGAGGAAGCGGCGATCGGGTCCGTCGTCGCCGCGTTTCGCGCCGCGCTGCCGTCGGCCATAATCTATGTCTATGACAACGCCTCGAGCGATGACACGGCGGGCGTCGCCGCGCGCGCCGGCGCCGTCGTTCGCCGCGAACCGAGGCCGGGCAAAGGCAATGCGGTGACGCGCGCCTTCGCCGACATCGACGCCGATATCTATGTTCTCGCCGACGGCGACGGCACCTATGACGCGAAGACGGCGCCGATGATGGTCGAACGATTGCGGCGCGAGACGCTCGACATGGTGATCGGCGTTCGAACGCATTCCTCGGCGGCGGCGTACAGGCCCGGCCATGTTTTGGGCAATCGCCTTTTCAGCGGCATTTTCCGCTCGCTGTTCAGGACGAACTACACGGACATATTGAGCGGCTATCGCGTGTTGTCGCGCCGTTTCGTCAAGAGCTTTCCTTCGCGCGCGCGCGGTTTTGAGATTGAGATCGAAATGACGGCGCACGCCGCCTTGCTGAGGACGCCGATCGCGGAAATGGAAACGGCGTATGGGCCGCGCGCCAAAGGCGCTGAAAGCAAGCTCAACACCGTGCGCGACGGCGCGCGCATTCTCGCGCGCATGTTTCGCTTCCTGCGCCTGCACCGGCCGCGTTTCGTCTACGGCATTCTCGGCATTTTGGGCGTCGGCGTCGCGGCGATCCTGTTTATTCCCATTCTGATTGAGTTTCTTCAGACCGGGCTGGTGCCGCGCTTTCCGACCCTCATCGTCTCCGTCGCGATCGGCCTCCTTGGTTTCGCCGCCTTCGCCGTCGGCGCCATTTTGGACGCGCAGGCGCAGCATTTCGCCGAAACCAAGCGGCTCGCCTATTTGCGCATTCCGCCGCCGCCGGGTCTTAGCGCATGAGCGCGCTCGCGAGGAAGGGGCTCATTGCGCTGGCTCTCGCGCCCTTGCTGACCGCGATCTTTCTCGGCGGGATTCTCGCCGCTTTCGCCGTGCCGAGCGAACCTGTGCTCCGCAATCTCAAAGACAGGCCGGAGGTGATTTTCGCGCGTCGCGCCGACAATGGCCGCGTCATCGACGCCGACACCGAATGCATCGGTCTCAGCATCGGTCTTGATCTTTCAGGCGTTCAGGAACCGCTTCTTCATCGCGCGGTCAATGCGCAGAGTCTCTATGGCTGCCAGCCGCTGGAAGATTTTTTCAACGGATCGACGGACGAGAAACTTCTCGATTATTTCCGCTACTGGCACGGCCATGCGCTGATCTCGCGACCTGTTCTTGCGCTGATGCCGTATAATGACCTGCGCGGCTATCTCTTTACGATCTCGCTCGGTCTTCTCCTCTGGCTTCTCTGGCGCATCGGCGCCGACTTCACGCCGGCGACGGCGCTCGCTTTCGCCGCGCCTTTCGTCGTCATCAACGCCATGGGCCTGATGGTGGTCGCGACGAAAGCGACGACATGGCTGCTCGCGATCGGCGCCGCGCTTTATCTGAGCCGGCGTCGGTCGGGCGAGGCGCCTGTTCTCGCCTTCTTCATGATCGGCGCCATGACCGCCTATTTCGACTTTTTCACGGGACCCGCCTTCATCTTCTGTTTCTCCGCCTTGGTCTGGGCGCTTTACGACTTGCGCAGCGGCCGACAGCCGACATGGCGCGAGTTCATTCCTCTTGGCTTTTTCTGGGGCGTCGGCTGGGCCGGGTTCATCCTCATCAAGATCGCGATTGCGGCGCTTGTTCTCGATTCCGGCGTCTGGCGCGATTTTCTTGACGCCGCGCTCTTTCGCCTGCGCGGCGAGACGAAAGACGTCGGCAGTTTCATTCCCGGCGCGGCGCTTTATGAAAATATCGCGGCGATGAAAACGTTCTGGGCGCCGGTTGCGATCATTGCGTTCTTCATTCTTCCCTTCGCGACGAAGGCGCGGCGCGCGCGCTGGCGGCGCTTGATCGACGAACGCAGCGTTCTTCTCGGCGTCGCTCTGGCGCCATTGCTGTGGATGGAAGTCTTCACCAACCACACCCAGATCCACGCCGCTTTCACGCAAATCAATTATGCGCCGGCGTTCATCCTGTCGGCGCTGGTCCTTGCGGCGTCGCCGGCGCTTGCGCCCCGTTCTTGATCGGGGGCGAGGGCCTCCCCATCTTATGGAACGAAAGGGCGTAACCATGACCCATGCGCGTATGAAAACGGCTTTCCTCGCCGCGGCCTCGCTGACCGCGGCGTCTTTGGCGATCGCGCCGGCTATCGCCGCAACGCCGATGGAGCCTGTCGCGATCGAGCATGTCATGGTCGCGCCGGACCATGAGGCCGAGCGGGCCGGCCCTGCGATCAACGCCAGGGGGATCGGCATCGCCGCCGCCGCCCTGGCGGCGCTGGCGGGGCTTGTCCGGCTTGTCGGGCTGCGGCGGCTCAAAAGCGCGGCGATCGCCGCTGCAACCGCAAGCGGCAAAGTCGTCGCCGCCGGCGCCGATGCGACCGTCGCTGTCGTCAAAACCGCCGCGCGCGCCGTTTCCTCGCCCTTGCGCTTCCTCCTCTTGATGGCCGGGCTTGGCCTCTTCGCCCTGACGGGTCTCGGCCTCTACGATATCGAATGGGCGGGCGGCCTTATTGTCGGCGCGGCGATGACGGGCCTTGCGCTGCTCGGCGCGGCAAGGACGAAAAAAGTCTTTGCCTCCAATCGGTCGCGGTCTCGTCTTAACGACTGATTAACTAATAAAAACAGTATGTTAAATGTAAGAAAGGCGGCTGACGCCTCATTTCCGCCGCATTGAGGCGCCATCCTCTCCCATGAGCTTCATTGAGCCTCTTTGACGCTTCCTGCACCTCGAAACCGCCCGGTCTTTCGCCCCCCGCACCCCTGAAGACCGGGCGGATTTCATTTCAGCCCATGTGATTGATTTTTCGTCCGCCAGCCGGCGTTTTTGTTGCGCCGATCCGGCGCATCAAGATAGGCAGGCTTGATGTCGCCCGTTCGTATCGCCCCTTCAATTCTGTCCGCCGATTTCGCCCGTCTGGGGGAGGAAATCGCCGCCGTCTCCGCCGCCGGGGCGGACTTCATCCATGTCGACGTCATGGACGGGCATTTTGTGCCCAATCTGACGATCGGGCCGCTTGTCGTCGGCGCGATCCGCAAGGCGACGAAGCTGCCCTTCGACGTGCATTTGATGATCGCGCCCGTCGATCCCTATATCGATGAGTTCGCCAAGGCCGGCGCCGACATCCTGACCGTTCATCCTGAAGCGGGGCCGCATCTTCACCGGACCTTGCAGCGCATCCGCGCGGCGGGGATGCGCCCGGGCGTCGCGCTCAATCCGGGAACGCCGGTCGCGGCGATCGAGCCGGTCATCGGCGATGTTGATCTCGTTCTTGTCATGAGCGTCAATCCGGGCTTCGGCGGCCAGTCCTTCATTCGCTCGCAACTGAAAAAAATCGAAACGATCCGTAAGCTGATCGATGAGACCGGCCGCGACATCATGCTTGAGGTTGACGGCGGCGTGAACGCCGAGACGGCGAAAGCCGTCATCGCCGCCGGCGCCGACGTGCTCGTCGCCGGCTCGGCTGTTTTTCGCGGCGATCCCGCCGCCTATGCGGCGAACATCGCCGCGCTAAGGGGCGTGTGAGGACGTGGCGTCGAGTTCGAGCAGGAAATCCGATCATGACGTCGCCGGCGATATCGCCCGCCGCTTCCAGCGCGCGTGGGGCGAAAGCCCGTTCTACCAGTCTCAACTGAAAGGCCCGGCGCCCGATCGCCTCGCGCTGAAGCCGATCGATCCTTACGGCGCCGACAAGGCGCTCGGCGAAGGCATCGCCGCCGGACGCTTGTCGATCGGCGCGCAGTCGGTCGACTGCGAAGGCGAGATCGAGCGTTTGTGGGCGCTCGCCGGCCGCGAGGGGCCGCTTTACGATTTTCTTCACCGCTTCGTCTGGCTGCGCCATCTGGCGGCGCTCGGCCAGCGCGGCCGCGATCCGGCGCTCCGCCTCGCCGAGGCCTGGCTCGCCGACAATGAGAAATGGTCGCCGGAAAGCTGGGAGCCGTACACGACCGGCGAACGGCTCATTCATTTGTGCTGCCACGGACAGGTCGTCATCGCCCGCGGCGACGCGCTGTGGCGCAGCCGCATTCTCACTTCGATGGCGCGCCAGACGCGCCATCTCGCGCGCGCCGGCCATCGCGCCGGCGCGGCGCATGAAAGGCTGATGACGGCGATGGCGCTGACCGTCGTCGCGCTCGCGCTTCCCGGCTGCGAGAGTGAAGCGGAAAAAGGCGTTGAGCTGTTGCGCCGGGAGCTGCGTCTCCAGATTCGTCCGGACGGCGGCCATATCAGCCGCAATCCGTCGCGCCAGCTTGAGATTGTCGTCCGCCTGCAGATGGTTTTGAAAGCGCTTGAAGCGCGCCGCATGCCGACGCCGGGATTTCTGCGTCACATGATCGGCCGCGCCGCGGCGCATGTGCAGCTGTTCAGAAGCGGCGACGGGCGCCTCGCCGTGTTCAACGGCGGCTATGAGGACGACGGCGCCGCGCTTTCTTCAGCGCTGACGGCGGTCGATGAAGCGGCCGAGCCGACAGGGTTTGCGCGCCATTCCGGCTTTCAGCGGCTGGAAGCGGCGCGAAGCGTTCTGATCGCCGATATCGGCGCGGCGCGCGGCGGCGCGACGGCGACCGGCGGCTTTCAGGGCGGCGCGTCGTTTCATTTTTCGTCCGGACGCTCGCGCCTTGTCGTCAATTGCGGTTCCGGCGCCCAGCTTCCGGGCGAGTGGGCGAACGCCTTGCGGCTGGCGGCGGCGCATTCGACGCTGTCGAAAGAGCCGCGCGAGGCCGGCGCGGGGCTCGCCCGCGGCGCCGTCATCACGCATCGCCGCGCTGAAGACGTCAAAGGCCATCTTCTCGAAATCGAGCGTTGCTTCGGCGCCGAGCCTGACGCCATGCGTCACATCAGGCGCTTCTACCTCGCCGCGCGCGGCGACGATCTGCGGGGCGAGGACAGGATAGCTGGGGCGTCCGCGGCGCTGCGCGCCGGCTGGCGCCTGCGCTTCCATCTTCATCCGGGGGTCAAGGCCTCGGCCGCCCGGGACGGCCGGTCGATCATTTTGGCGCTTCCGAACAAGGAAGGCTGGCGGTTTCGCTGCAATTTTCCCAATCTGACGATCGACCGCAGCGTCTATTGCGGGGCCGGCGGTTTGCCGCAGGCGAGCGAACAGATCGTGATCGCCCCTGATGGGTTGGAAGACGATGCGGCCGGGGATATTGTCGCCCGCTGGAGCTTCCGTCGCATGGATGCCGCCTGATCGCGTCCGACGACGAAGGCTTCGCCGGACCAGGGGAAGTTGGGGCGCGCCGAGAGGTTGATCGCACTTTTTGTTGTCGCCGGGCCGCACGGGCGCAGGCGATCTCTATCGAAGCGGAAGCGCGTCAGCGTCTGTTTCGGCGTGTTAGGGGAAGGCGTTGATGATTAGAAAGCTGCTGATCAGATTGAAGAAAGCGACCGGCGCGCGCGTCGAACCGAGAACGCTCAATGACTTTGACATTTCAGCGCTGCTTGACCGGCCGCAGCGCCGCATCGATCTGCGCGCGGCGAGCAAGCTCATCCAGGGAAAGCGCGTCCTCATCACCGGCGCCGGCGGCACGATCGGCTCCGAGCTTGCGCGTCAGACGGTGGGTTTCGCGCCGGCGAAACTCGCCATTCTGGATAATTCCGAATTCAATCTCTACGAGATCGACATGGAGCTGCGAGAGGCGGGCCATGGCGACATTCTTTTCTCATCGCTCACCGACGTATGCCGCGTTGAACATCTGACGCGCGTCTTCGAGATGGTGAAACCGGAAATCGTGCTTCACGCCGCCGCCTTCAAGCATGTGCCGATCGTCGAACAGAACCGCTGCGCGGCCGCGCTCGTCAACGTGCTCGGCGCCAAGCTCGTTTTTGACGCCGCCGTCCGCTGCAAGGCTGAAACGGTCGTCTTCATTTCAACCGACAAGGCGGTCAACCCGTCGAGTTTTATGGGCGCGACAAAGCGCGTCGCCGAACTCTACGCGCAGGCGCTCGACGTCGCGCAAAGCGATTCGCGCTTCACGACGGTGCGTTTCGGCAACGTGTTCGGATCGACAGGATCGGTCGCGCCGCTTTTCGCGCGCCAGATCGCCAATGGCGGCCCCCTGACCGTCACGCATCCCGACATCAAGCGCTATTTCATGACGACGCGCGAGGCGGTGCAGCTCGTGCTGCAGGCGGCGAGCCTTGAAAGCGGCGAGAAATCGATCGTCAGCCATGACGGGCGCGTTTTCGTGCTCGACATGGGCGAACCCGTTCTCATCCTCGACCTCGCCAAGCGCATGATCGAGGCCTCGGGGCTTGTTCCGGGCAAGGACATCGAGATCCGCTTCACCGGCCTCAGGCCCGGCGAAAAACTGTTCGAGGAAATCTTTCTCGACACGGACAAGCTGGTGCGAACCGGCGCGGACGGCGTCCTGCTCGGCTCACCGGCGATGATCGACCTCCCTCTGCTCAATCCGCGCCTCACCGACGTCGTCAAGGCGGCGCAGGCCGCCGACCAGAAATCGCTCGACGAAGCGGTTCACGCCCTGGTCCCGGAATTCACGCCGGCGGTCGGCGAGGGCAAGAGCGCAAAACAGGCGCCGCATTAGGCGGCGCGCAGGGTTGTTCGTCTGCGCGCGCTTGGCTAAACGACGCGCGAACATTCCGGAGTATCCCGATGACGATTGTAACGCCCGTCCGGCGCGCCCTCCTGTCCGTTTCCGATAAGTCAGGCGTTGAGGCTTTCGCAAAGCGCCTCGCAGCGCAAAGCGTTGAGCTTGTGTCGACCGGCGGCACGGCGGCTCTGCTTCGAAAGGCGGGCCTTGCGGTCCGTGATGTTGCCGAGCTGACCGGATTTCCGGAAATGATGGACGGCCGCGTCAAGACGCTGCATCCGAAAGTCCATGGCGGTCTTCTGGCGCTGCGCGACAACGCCGAGCATCTCGCCGCGATGAAGGCGCACGATATTCCGGCGATCGACCTGCTCGTCGTCAATCTCTATCCGTTCGAGAAAACCGTCGCGGCGGGCGCCGACTATGAAACCTGCGTTGAGAATATCGACATCGGCGGGCCGGCGATGATCCGCGCGGCGGCGAAAAACCACGGCGGCGTCGGCGTCGTCACCGATCCCGACGATTATGAAACGGTCGCCGCCGAGATCGAGGCGAAAGGCGGCTTGACGCTTGAAACCAAAAAGCGGCTCGCTGCGGCGGCGTACGCCCGCACGGCCGCCTATGACGCGGCGATCTCGACCTGGTTCGCCGGCGCGATCGGCGATACGTTTCCCAAGCGCTTCGCCATCGCCGGCGCGCGCGCGGAAACGCTGCGCTATGGCGAGAACCCGCATCAGGAAGCGGCGTTCTACAAGAGCGGCGCTGAACGCTTCGGCGTCGCCACCGCGCGCCAGCTTCAGGGAAAGGCGCTTTCCTATAACAATCTCAATGACACGGATGCTGCCTATGAGCTGATCGCCGAGCTTGGAACGCAAAAGCCGACAGTCGCGATCATCAAGCACGCCAATCCCTGCGGCGTCGCTTCCGCCGCGACGATGAGCGAGGCCTATGATCTCGCCTTGCGCTGCGATCCGGTTTCGGCGTTCGGCGGCATCATCGCGCTCAACCGGCGCCTCGACGCGGAGACGGCGGAAAAAATCACGGCGATTTTCTCGGAAGTCATCATCGCGCCTGAAGTCGACGAGGCGGCGCTCGCCGTCGTCAAGGCGAAGAAGAATCTGCGCGTCCTTGCGGCCGGCGGCGTTCCTGACCCGGCGGAAAAAGGGCTGATCATGCGCCCGCTCGCCGGCGGCTTTCTGCTGCAGTCGCGCGATTCAGGACGCATCGATGAAAGCGCGCTGAAAGTCGTCACGAAACGCGCGCCGAGCGCGGCGGAAATGCGCGATCTCGTTTTCGCCTTCCGCGTCGCCAAACATGTGAAGTCAAACGCGATCGTCTACGTCAAGAACGAGGCGACGGTCGGCATCGGCGCCGGCCAGATGAGCCGCGTCGATTCAAGCCGCATCGCGGCGCATAAATCGGCGGAGGCCGCGAAAGCCGCCGGGATCGCCGAACCGCTGGCGAAGGGATCAGTCGTCGCTTCGGACGCCTTCTTTCCATTCGCCGACGGATTGCTCGCCGCGGCTGAAGCCGGCGCGACGGCGATCATCCAGCCGGGCGGATCGATGCGTGACGATGAAGTCATCGCCGCCGCGGACAAGGCCGGCCTCGCCATGGTCTTCACCGGCATGCGCCATTTCCGGCATTAGCCAGGATCGTCACTTCCCGCCCGTCCGGTCGACGAGGTCTGCGAGTTTCGTTGACAGAAGCGACAGCTTGCCGACGCTCATGCCTGCGCCGATGTCGAGATCGACCGCGAATTTCTCATAGCGCGCGAGCGCCGAGCTGTTTTCGGCGCGCCAGTCGGCGAGCATCGGATCAAGCCAGGTTTTCGTTGCGCCTTTCGGTTCCGATTTGGCGAAACGCGCGATGGCCCTGGTCAACGCGCTCTGGCGCATCGACAATTCGTCGATGAGGCGGCGCACGGCGAGCTGGTCGAAATGGCCCTCCGGCATCGCGGCTTTCGCCGCCGCGCGCGCCGGCTCGATATGGAAGCGGTGACCGATAGCGAAGAAAAGGCCGCCGACCGCGCCGGACCCCCATTTCGTTTCGCGCGAAAGATTGACGATGTCGAAGGCGAATTCGAGCGCCGGCATGAGCGCCGCCTGTTCGGCGAGGGCGTTGGGCGCCTTGCGCTCCTTCCAGGAAGCGATGCGCGATTTAAGCGCCGTCGCGGCGGCCGGCGGCAGGATTTCCGGCAGGGCTTTTTTCAGCGCCTGGATCGGTTCCTTGTATTGGTCGACAAGTCCGGCGACGCCGCGCTTCGCTAGCACCTTGGACGCCTCTACGTCGCTGACGATCTTGTTCACCTGCTCGGCAAGCAGATCGACGGCGGTGTTGTAGAGATCGGTCTGAAGCGCGGCCGGCGCCCTGTTGTCGAGCGCGTCGACAGCCGCGCCAAAGCTTCTCAGTTCGAGAATGCGCCGCGCCGCTTCATAGCTCAGGGCGATATCGCTGACGCCGGCGCCCGACACTTCCATCAGGCGATTGACGAATGTCGCTCCGCATGTGTCGACGATTTCATTCGACAGGCGCGTTGCGATGATCTCGCGCCGCAGGCGGTGGCCAGCGGTCGCCTTTTCGAATTTATGCGTCTCATCCGGAAAGTAGAGCTTCAATTCGCGCTCAAGCGAGGGGTCGTCCGGCGCTTTCGACTCAAGAAGCGTTTCATAGATGTGCATCTTGGCGTAGGCGAGAAGGACGGAAAGCTCCGGCCGCGTCAGGCCGAGATCAGCCGTCTTGCGCGCTGCGATCGCCTTGGCGTCGGGCAGTCCTTCAACCTCGCGGTCAAGCCGGCCTTCCGCCTCGAGCGACGCCATGAAGCGCGCATAGGCGTCGATATCCTGCGCCGCCGTCACCTGCATCAATGAAAGCGCGCGCGTCTGGTCGTAATTGTGGGCGAGCACGTGTTGCGCGACGTCTTCCGTCATTTTTTTGAGAAGGTTGTTCCGCGCAGCGGCTTTCAATTCGCCGTTTTCGATCGCCGACGACAGGAGGATCTTGATGTTCACTTCATGGTCGGAGGAATCAACGCCCGCCGAATTGTCGATCGCGTCGGTGTTGACGCGCCCGCCCGCGAGCGCGAAAGCGATGCGCCCCGCCTGGGTGAGGCCGAGATTGGCGCCTTCGCCGATCACTTTCATCCGCATATCTTCGGCGTTGATGCGGATCGCATCATTGGCGCGGTCGCCGACGCGCGAATTCTCCTCATGCGTCGCCTTGAAATAGGTGCCGATGCCGCCGAGCCAGAACAGCTCCACGGGGAGTTTCAGGATCGCCTTCATCACCTCCTGCGGCGTCGCGGCGCTCTTGTCGAGTTCGAGAAGCGCCTTCATTTCCGCTGAAAGAGGAATTGATTTGAGGCTGCGCGAGAAAACGCCGCCGCCTTTTGAAATCAGCTTCTTGTCGTAATCGGCCCACGATGAGCGCGGCAAATCGAAAAGACGCTTGCGCTCGGCGTAAGAGGTCGCCGGATCCGGATCGGGGTCGATGAAAATGTCGCGATGGTCGAAAGCGGCGATCAGCCGGATCTGGGTCGACAGCAGCATGCCGTTGCCGAAGACGTCGCCCGACATGTCGCCGACGCCGGCGACCGTAAACGGCTCATTCTGGATGTCTTTGCCGATTTCGCGGAAATGGCGCTTCACCGCCTCCCAGCCGCCGCGCGCGGTGATGCCCATGACCTTGTGGTCGTAGCCGGCCGAGCCGCCGGACGCGAAAGCGTCGCCGAGCCAGAAACCGTAATCGGCGGAAATGCCGTTCGCCGTGTCGGAGAATGTCGCCGTGCCCTTGTCGGCGGCGACGACGAGATAGGGGTCTTCCTCATCCCAGCGCACCACTTTGTCCGGCGTCACCGTCTTGCCGGCGACGATATTGTCGGTGATGTCGAGAAGGCTGCGGATGAACTGCTTGTAGGCGTTGCGGCCTTCTTCGAAGATCGCGTTGCGATCGCCTCCCGCGGGCAATTGCTTCGGATAAAACCCGCCTTTCGAGCCGGTCGGAACGATGACCGCGTTTTTGACGCGCTGCGCCTTGACGAGGCCGAGAACTTCGGTGCGGAAATCCTCGCGGCGATCCGACCAGCGAAGGCCGCCGCGCGCGACGGCGCCGAATCTCAAATGGACGCCGTCGACCTTCGGCCCCGACATGAAGATTTCGCGATAGGGCCGCGGTTCGGGAAGATCGTCGATTCCCGCGCTGACGATCTTGAAGGAAATATACGGCTTGAACCCGCCATCCTCGGCGCGTTGATAGTAATTCGTGCGCACCGTCGACAGGATGAGATTGAGATAGCGACGAAAGATGCGATCCTCATCGAGGCTTTGGACGTCTTCAAGCAAGGCGTTGAAGCGCGCGACTGCGCCGTCAAGCTCATTGATGCGCTGTTCGCGTTTCGCCGGTCCCGCCGGGTTGAACCGCGTATGGAAGACGGCGATGAGCGTGCGCGCGATTTCCGGGTGCTTGCCGAGGGTTTCCTCGATGTAGTTCTGCGAGAAGGGAATGCCGGCCTGCAGCAGATATTTGGCGGCGGCGCGCAAATACCACGCTTCGCGCCAGTTAAGGCCTGCGCTGACGACGAGCGCGTTAAAGCCGTCATCTTCGGTGCGCCCGTCAAGAACGGCCCCGAAAGCGTCCTCGACAAGCTTCTTGACGCCGAGCGCGTCGATCGTCCGGCCGAGCCGGTCTTCGGCGCGGAAATCGTGAATCCAGAATTCGGCGCCGAAATCGCCCGGCATGATCGAATAGCCGTGTTCCTGAATGACATTGAGGCCGAGATGCTCGATCGGGGGAATAAGATCGGACAGACGCCGCGGTTCGCGTCGGCAATAAAGCTTGATGTTGATTTCCGTTTCCGGCGCGCCGGGACGCCTGTAGGACCGCAGCGCGAGTTTCGCCTCGCCCATGCTTTCGATGACGGCGATGTCGTCGAGCGCTTCGGCCGGCGTATTGCGTTCGCGATAGGCCGCGTCAAAGGCGTATTCCCAGCGGCCGAAAAGACCGATCGGCGTCGCGCCCTCATGCGCGGCGCGCAGCGCGTCAAGCAATCCGTCGGACCAGTTGCGCGTAATCACGCGAATGCGGCGGGTCAGCTCAGCGATGCCGGGACCTTCCGGCGCGCCCGGCGCGATGCCGATGATGAAATGAACGCGCACGAGCGCGGCGTCGCCGAAATGCGGATTGAAGGCGGCGACATAACCGTCGAACGCCTTCGCCAGCGTTTCGCCGACCTGTTCGCGAACGGCCGATGAAAATCGGTCGCGCGGCACGAAGACGAGTGCGGAAATGAAGCGGTCGAAACGGTCGCGGCGCAGGAAAAGTTTCGCTCGAGGGCGTTTATAAAGCCGCAAGATGCCGAGCGCGGTTTCCTTCAGCGTTTCAACGTCGCTCTGAAACATCTCGTCGCGCGGGAACGTTTCAAGAATATGGACGAGCGCTTTCTGGTTATGGCCGCCGGCGCGAAAACCCGCCGCCTCGACCGCCTGTTTTTCCTTGACGCGCAGGATCGGAATGTCCGAGGCGGGACGATTATACATGTCCGACGTCAGCAGGCCGACGAAGCGCTCCTCGCCGACGACTTTGCCGGAATCGTCGAAAATCTTGACGCCGATATAATCCATGTGGACGCGGCGATGGACGGTCGAACGCGCATTCGCCTTGGTGATGATGAGCGGCTCATTCGACGCCATGAACGCCGCCACGGACGGCGACAATTCGCCTTCATCCGAAAAGGTCGTCTTCAGGACGCGCCGATCGCTGTCTTTCAGGATGCCGAGATCGGCGCCGTCATCGCGAATGAAGCTCTTTTTCGAGCCTTTGACGGAATAATTGTAACGGCGAACGCCGAGAAACGTGAACTTGGTTTCCCAGAGTTTTTTCAGGAACTCGACGGATTCCGATTGCGTCAGCCCGTCGACGCCTTTCAGCTTGACGGTTTCAAGACGTTCGATCGCGGATTTCATGCGCGCGCGCATCTGCTCGAAATCGGCGACCGCCATGGCGACGTCGGCGAGGACGGCGGCGATTTCCTGCTCCAGCGCGGCGATTTCGCCTTCCTCGACCGGCGGGTCCATTTCCGCATGGACCATCGACTCGGCGATCGTCTTTTTGCCCTCGTCGTCGACAAGCCGCGCGCCTTTCGCGTCGCGCGCCACATTGACGACGGCGTTGACGAAGAAGGACAGCGGCTTTCCGGCTTCGGCGAGCGCCGAGGTGACGCTGTCGACGATGAAAGGCATGTCGTCGGCCGCAATCTCCAGAACGAGGCGGGTGTCGCGCCAGTCGTCGCCCTTATGAAGGCGGAAGCTGACGACCGGCGTTCCCTTCTTGCGGACCTGCGTCGCTTTCCAGGCGCCGATCGCGCGCTCCAGAAGGCTCGCCGGCTCATTCCAGTAGCGGTCTTCGCCGGTCGCAAACCGCACGAGCTGTTCAAGATAATGCTCGAAGGCCGGGGATAGCGCGCCGTCCTTTGTTTTCGGCGTCTCGCTGTGAGACCGCGCCAGCGCCAGCGCCTTTTTCAACGTCTTGGCGTCCGCCGACGCATGAAAACCATCAGCCATTCGAATACCTCCGCGCCGAGCGCGCCTGCGGCCCATGCGATCGGCGGCCTTGCTGCGCGCCGCCGCCGGTCGAATCGCCGGGCGTCATAGCGTAAGGCGGCGTTGAAAGTCTAACGAATAAGAGCGTTTTGCACGGCGCCGGCGAGCCTTCGCCTGAAAACAGCGGCGCCGTTTCGAAAATGGAGCAATTCGGCTGAATCAGCCCGCGATTGCGGATTTCGCCGCCGCGGGCATCGCCGGCGACGCGCGCCGATCGGCTTCGCGCCGGACAATAGCCGTCCTCGGAAAGCGCTGCTCGGCGCGGCGCGCCGCCTCGGCCGATGCGACGGCGATGAAGGCTGCGCCCGACAAGCCGGCCGCCAAAACGACGATCGTGAATTGGGTGAGGCCGAAGGCGAAAAGGGACGCCGCGCTGATCGCGGCGAAGGCCGGAAAACCCGCGGCGGCGGCGGCCGGGCGATGGGCGAGATTCAAGGCGGCTGCGATGAGGGCGGCGGCGAGCATCGAGGCGAGCGTCTGCATCGCTGCGGCCGGCGGCGTTCCGCCCGGCAAAAGAAGAAAGGCGCCGGCGCCGAATGCGGCGCTGACGACGGCGAGGCTGGACGTGTGATAGGCGCGCCAGCGAAACGGCTTTGCGGCGATCGCCTCGCCGCGCCGGAACGCGCTGCGATAGCGGCGGCAAAGATAAAGCGCCGCAAACAGGATGAGCGTCCAGGCCGCCGCGCGCAGCGGCAGCGCGCGGGCGATGACGACGCCATTGAAAATGGCGATCCCGGCGAAAAGGGCGAGGCCTGATCCGCTCCAGCGCGACAATTGATCGATCAAATGAAGGCGCGCGGCGCGCGAGAGCTTGCGTTGAGCGCGCGGGCGCTCGTCGACGGCGAGCGCCGCTTCGGCGGCCATCGCCTGAAGTTCCTGGACTGTCTTGCCGTCAGGGGCGCCTGGCGCTTTTGGAGTCGACATGGCCTTCTTGTCTCGCGATCGCCCGACAAATAGGCGCTGCCGGGCGTTAACACGTCGTTAAGAAAGGCAGGCTGGCGTGATTTGCCGGCGCCGTCCATCGGCGTCACCCTTGCGCGTAGCGTCGCCGGAATTCCTCAAGGCCCTCGAAATAGGGAGCGAGGTGTTTCTCATAGCGCCGCCAGCGTCCGACGCCCTCCGCATTGACGGGGCGACGCACCTGAGCGGCGCTTGTCGTGAAGACCTTTCGGTCGCCCTTGTGGAATTCAAGGCATTGCGGCTCGAAATCGAGCCCGCAGAAATCGAGGAGCGCGCGAACGCCCGGTTCGAAATCGGCGACAAGCTCCTCATGCTTCACGACATGGATGCGATCGCCGAGGATGCGGCGCCAATGACCCGTCAGGAATTCGAAAGTCGCCTGCATATGGGCGATGTCGCGAAGGTCGTGAGACCATTCATGCGCTGCGAGGAATTTCGTACGAAATATAGACAGGGCGATATCAGCCGGATCACGCAGTGTCAGAATAAAGCGGGCTTGCGGATCGAGATCGGCAATAAGGCCGCAGCGTTCGAAATTGAAAAGATTTTTATCAATGATGCAAGCGGCGCCTTGCGCCGCTTCGCTGTAAACGCTTCGGTAGTGCTCACGAATGTCGGCGACGCAGGAACGGTAGGTGCGACCACTTGCCTTTGCCTTGCGGTCAATCCAGTTGGCGATCTGCAGTATATTACTGCTTTCGCCGATGCTAATCGCCCTGCTGTGGCGTGATATTATCTGATCGACAAGCGTCGATCCGGAGCGCGGCATGCCAATGATGAATACTGATAAGGGTCTTCTATGCTTGTCATCAGATTCAACTATTACCGAAGGGTATCGAGCCGCTACGATGCGAGTTCTTCTTTCGATTTGCGTAGGGTTATACGCCCGGCCGGCATCATGGGTATTTTCCTTCGCAAGGGATTTCGCTGCTGCAAACGCTGCGAATGCAGCGTCGATGTCACCCCTCTTTTCAAAAACGCGACCCAAGGTGCGATAGCCGCCGACCCGCATTTCAGCAGGAAGGCTTTCGTCGCGTAAAACTGCGCTCAAACGATTTTGTATTGAAGCGTCAATCAGTCGTGGGTCTAATTCCGACAGGATCACATAGGCGGGAATCGCCCTTGCGTTCAACTCAATCGCTTTAAGGGCCGCCGATTTGGCCGCTTCTGAGTTGCCGCGTGTGATTTCTATGCGAGCGGTCATCGCGTGTACGGTTGGGCCATCGCCGAATTTTTCGACGACATCATCAAGAATTTCTTCGACTTTATCGAGCTTATGCGCATTGAGGTAATGATTTGCGAGTTCGAGTGCGGTTATCTCATCATCCATATTCGACAAAGCAAAGAGCGAGAATGCTGTCGCCGCCTCTGCGAAATGATCTTTCTCTATAAGCCGCTTCGACCAGAAATGGGCGAGCGCTTCGGCTTCGTCGCGCGGCAATATCCGCAAAAAGTCGCGGCATGCCTCAATGGCGATCTTCGAATTCAGAACGAACGCTGGCGGCGCAAGAACCAAGAATGCCCTAGAATCAGACGGGCCTAACCGCACTGCTTCTTTCGCTGCGGCGAGCGCTTTTTGAAAATGGCTGACGCCATACAGCGCCGCAGCGTATCCGCACCATGCGCCGACGGATTGGGGCGCGCTTCGCGTAAGGGTTGAAAATAGGCCTAGCGCCTGTGGGAACTCACCTCGTTCGAGCGCTGCCTGTCCGCTCAGTAGCTGTTTTGTCAGGTCTGACATCCGCCGCTTCCATCTCTTATTTAAGAGCGAATTCGCCGCGAAATGCTGCGAGACTCTCGAAATAGGGCGTTAACTGTTTTTTGTAGCGCCGCCAACGCTCGACACCGTCAGTATTCACGGGCCGCCGCACCTGGGCGGCGCTTGTCGTGAAAACGCTGCGGTCGTCTTGGTGAAAGGAAAGGCATCGCGGTTCGAAATCAAGACCGCAGAATTCAAGCATCTTGCGGATTCCGGGCTCAAAGCCGGAGATCAGCTCCTCATGGCTGACGATCAGCATGCGGTTGCCGATGATGCGCCGCCAATGCTCGATAAGGGTTTCGAATGACGCTTGCATATGCGCGATGTCGCGAAGATCGTTCGACCACGGCATTGCAGCGAGAAATTTGATCTTGAAAATCGACAGGGCGATGTCGCCTGGATCCCGCATGGCGACGATGAAGCGGGCGTCGGGGTCAAGATCGGCGATCAAACCGCAATGTTCAAAATTGAAGAGATTCTTGTCGACGACGACACGCGCGCCGCCCGCTGCGTCGCGATAGGCTTTCTCATAGCCGTCGCGAAAATCCCTCGCGGCTTCGCGGGGCGAACGCCGGTCCGCTTGAACGACGCCGGCTATTGACATCGCAATTGACGGGATGATCCGGCTTTCGCCGACGCTCGCGATGACGCTGTGCCGCGACAACGCCTGGTCGATCAGTGTCGATCCCGACCGCGGCATGCCGATGATGAAAATTTTCGCCGGCGGTTTCGGCGATCCGGAAGGCGGCGCGAAGGGCGAGAAGTAAAGCGCGATCGTGCGCCGAATATCGGCCTCGCGCGCGCGCCGGTCATAGACGAGGCCGGACTGGGCGAGAGAAGCAGAAGCCTCCGCATTCGCTTTCTCAAAGGCGGCGAAGGCGCCGGCGAAATCTTTGCGGCTTTCGCGCGCGCGGCCGAGCG
>CALAZI010000130.1 GCA_937895955.1 uncultured Alphaproteobacteria bacterium
CACATGATCGAGGCCGCCGCGCATTACCCCGAATGGAACTGGCTGCAGCGGCCGGAAAAGACGCCGTTGAGAGGGTTCTGACAACCGCTAGGATCGGCGATTAAAACACCGTCGATTCCGTGGTTGATCGCGATTTCGCCAATGTGCGCGCCGACGGGCGCGGCCGTCTGCTGACTGCCGCGGCGCCAAAGCGCGAGGCTCCACAATCGCAACATGAACTTCGATAAGAAGCCATGGCCGACTTCCGCGATGCGTGAAGGACTCGCCCTTCATCTTTATCGAAGCCGGTCGCTTACAATCGACGTTGCTGTTCGTCGATTGGCAGGTCATTGATGCTGGCATACCGCTTCCGCATTAATCCGTCCGGCGCAAATTCCCACATCTCGTTGCCATAGCTGCGAAACCACAGGCCGCCGACAGAACGCCACTCATATTCAAAGCGGACTGCAATACGATTATCTCTAAACGCCCAAAGCTCCTTACGAAGCTTGTAATCGATTTCCTTCTCCCACTTTCGCTGTAGAAAAGCTATAATCTCGTCGCGGCCGGACAAAAATTCGTCGCGATTTCGCCATTCAGAATCGACCGTGTAGGCGAGCGCGACTTTTTCAGGATCCCGCGTATTCCAGGCGTCTTCGGCAGCCTGCACTTTGGCACGGGCGGATTGCTCGGAGAAGGGCGGCGATGGCGGGCGCATATCAGCGGTCCTTTCCTTGACGTTGATCGACGGCGGCGGCTGACCGCTAATGATCAGCCGCCTCTGTTAGTCAGAGATCAGCAACGGCTGTGTGCTGTATGGACGGCCAGGTCTTTTCGGCCTTCGCAAGGATGCGCTTTGAATCCTTTTTGTATTTTTCGAAGATTTCAGCGTTGACGAAGAGAAAGAGCTTTCCGCCAACAATGTCGGCGTAACGCGGGTCGCCGTCGAATTTTTTACCAAGCGCGACGGCGTATGCGCAAAAGCCGCCAAATTGAGGCAAGTATCTGTCAGGCGCGGATTCGAATTCACGGGCGGAATCGGCGGAAGCGAAATAATAGGCGACGCCGTCAACAACGACGGTGTGGGCGGCGTCGCCCTCGGCGACAGCATTGAAACTTGTCAGCGTCACCGCATCAACGCCGTGGAGGCCGAGCGGCGCGCCGGCCGTCGTGACGCCGGAAGAAACATTGTATTCGTCCGCGGCGAAGCTTGGCGACGAAAATAATACTGAAAGAGCGATTGCGGAGAAGGCGGCTTTGATCGTGTTGGTCATGGCTTGGTTCCTTTGCTGGGTTCAGGCGTTAGGGGCGGGCGTTCTGCAGAAGCGGCCTGTCGTTCCTGCAGGGATCATTCGCGCGGGCGGTGAAGGTCGAGGCGCCGGCGAACCGGGTTTCGGGGCGCCCGGCTGACGCAGGGTCGGGAGGAAGGCGTCAGCCGGGCGTTTGGGGCCATCTTGTCGGATGGGGGCGGATGGCCCTTGGGGACTAGCGGCGGTAAGCGGCTTTGATGGCTCGAACAGTGTTGTCCGTGTTGTCGATCGCGCTTGCGATCATCCGGAAGTTGGTCAGCGACGCTTCAAAGCCGTTATAGTGTTCGGTGATTGCGCCGGCCGTTGCGTCAGTGACGACCATGACTTCGAAGCCGTTTTCTATGAGCGCGCGCATGTGCGATTCAGTGCAGAGGTTTGACGACATCCCCGCCAGGATAACTTTGTCGATTCCTGCTTTGCGAAGCTGAAGGACAAGATCGTTGCTGTCGGGCCCGTAAACTTTGTGCGGGCTCGTAACGACGGTTTTGCCATTATTGATATAGGGCTTGTACTGATCAAGCCAATCGGCGCCGGAGCCTTCAAATCCGTCAAGCGTCAACGCATTGGGGCGGTCGAACATGCCGATAGTGTGCATCAACGTTTCGAGCGCGCCTTCAAACTTCCATTTGTGGTCGTGCTCGAAGTAATAGTGCGGCGAGACGAAGAGCGGTATGCTGGTTTCATCGGCGCTCTTGAAGAGCGCTGCGAGATTTGGAACCGTGCCGTTGTCGGTGATGCTCTTGCCGACGACGCCCCAGGTTACGCCGTCAGGCGATAGAAAATCGTTCTGGGGATCGGTAATGACAATGGCGGTGTCGCCTTTGGTGACTTGAAATCCTGGTTCAGGGAAACCGTCATTGACCGGCGGCGTTTTGGCTGTCGCCGCTCGCGACGCCTTTTCAGCCGTCTGGGCCGGAGACGTAACGGCGAATGCAGGCCCAACGACGGCCGCGGCGAGAATCAGGAATGCAAAAAAGCTCAGCGTAAGCGCCGCCAGGTTTGTACAGCGGCCGTAATAATGACGAAGCAAATTTTCCATCTCTCCATCCCCTTTCAGTCGAATGGTTGCGTTTCGGTGCGGAAGGGCCTCCGCCAGACGGCCGAACGATGACATTTACCGAACGGTAAACGTCAGATAGACAACATAAACCGTTCTGTCAATGTGTAATTTTGATTTGTGTCGGAAAAATCAGGAATTTTGCGGTGAAACTATGATAATATGAATATTTACAACACAGTAGTGTGAGCTAACTTGCGTCTTGCTTGCGATAATGCATTTACAGACCTGTCATTCAAAAGGCTTTGGATATGAGCGCTTCAAAACGAGACGAGCTGGTCCAGAACGCTCTCAAGGCGTTTTATGCCGGCGGGTTTCACGCCATCGGCATGGATCGGCTGGCGAAAGAAACCGGGGTCTCAAAAACCGCGATCTACAAGCATTTTCGCACCAAGGATGATCTCATCCTCGCAACCCTGCGTTTGCGCGACGAGCAATTTCGAAACTGGCTGGTCAGGCGCGTTGAGGCGCTGGCTGACGACCCAATGGATCAGCTGTTGGCCATATTCACAGCGCTTGGCGAATGGTTCGATGAGCCGGAGTTCAAGAGTTGCATGTTCATCAAGGCGTCTTCCGAATACCAGGATCGCAACGATCCGATCCACCAGACAGCAGCCGACCACAAAAAGCTTTTGCTTAGTTTTTTCTCGAAACTCGCGAAAAAGGCGAATATCGCAAGACCTGAAGAAGTCGCCAGACAACTTCTCGTCTTAAAAGAAGGAGCAATCGTCCTTGCTCACTTAGGCGTCTCCGAAACTATCGCTGAGGATGCGAAGTGCGCCGCGGAGACGATTATCGGCGCTTCGCTCGGGCGTTGACGCGCAAAATGCCATTCGCGTGCGCCCGTCACCCCGCCTTTTTCATTTTCGACGAGCGCCAGGCTTCCATCGACTGCGAAATCGCGAAGGTCTCGCGGTATTTCGGCGATTCGGAAGGACGCGGCGGGCGCGTCGCCGTCAGCGCCATAATCTCGGCGAGCTTGTTGTGCG
>CALAZI010000131.1 GCA_937895955.1 uncultured Alphaproteobacteria bacterium
CAAGCGCGATGCGCTGCGCATTGATCTTCACGTCCCGCCGGGCGAAGAAGCCGCCATGAGCCAATCAATGCATGCGACGACGATTTTGAGCGTCAGACGCGGCGGGCGCGTCGCGATCGGCGGCGACGGCCAGGTCAGCCTTGGCCAGACGATCGTCAAAGGCGACGCGAAGAAAGTCCGCCGCCTCGCCGGCGGGCGCGTCATCGCCGGCTTCGCCGGCGCGACGGCGGACGCCTTCACGCTGCTTGAGCGGCTTGAGGGAAAGCTTGAACAGCATCCGCAGAATCTCGCCCGCGCCGCCGTCGAACTCGCCAAGGACTGGCGCACCGACCGCTATCTGCGCCGGCTTGAAGCGATGATGATCGTCGCCGACGAGAAGGCGACTTTCACCTTGACCGGCGCCGGCGACGTGATTGAGCCGACGCGCGGCGTCGCCGCGATCGGTTCAGGCGGCGATTTCGCTCGCGCCGCCGCGACAGCGCTTCTGCTTGAAACCGATCTCGACGCCGAAGCGATCGTCAAACGCGCGATGGAAATCGCCGCCGCCATCTGCGTTTACACGAACGACGCGCTGACGATTGAAACGATCGGCGCCTAAGCGACAGGACCCATGACCAATTTCTCTCCGCGCGAGATCGTTTCCGAACTTGACCGCTTCATCGTCGGGCAAAAGGCCGCCAAGCGCGCGGTCGCGATCGCGCTCAGAAACCGCTGGCGGCGCCGTCAGGTCGAAGGCGCGATGCGCGATGAAATCACGCCTAAAAACATCCTGATGATCGGGCCGACCGGCGTCGGCAAAACCGAAATATCGCGCCGCCTCGCGCGTCTCGCCGGCGCGCCGTTTCTCAAGGTCGAAGCGACCAAATTCACCGAGGTCGGCTATGTCGGCCGCGACGTCGATTCGATCGTGCGCGATCTTGTCGAAGTGTCGATGGCGCTGGTGCGCGAGAAAAAGCGCGAGGACGTAAAGGCGCGCGCGCATCAGGCGGCGGAAGCGCGCGTTCTCGACGCGCTGGTCGGAGAGCAGGCGGGCGCATCGACGCGGGCGAGCTTTCTTGAAAAGCTGCGGCGCGGCGATCTCGACGATCGCGAGATCGAGCTTGACCTGCGCGATCAGGGCGGCGGCAATTTTGAAATTCCCGGCCTGCCGGGCGCGCAGGCGCATGTCATCAATCTCTCCGACATGCTCGGCAAGGCGTTCGCCGGGCCGGCCAAACGCCGCAAGCTGAAAGTGAAAGACGCCTATGAGCCGCTCGTCGCCGAAGAAAGCGACAAGCTGCTCGACGACGAGGCGATGGCGCGCGAGGCGGTCGATCTCGCCGAAAATGACGGCATCGTCTTCCTCGACGAGATCGACAAGATCGCGCGCGGCGGCGCCGACGGCGCGCGCGGCGCCGATGTCTCGCGCGAGGGCGTGCAGCGCGATCTGCTGCCCCTGATCGAGGGGGCGACCGTCGCCACCAAATACGGGCCGGTGAAAACCGACCATGTCCTCTTCATCGCGTCGGGCGCCTTTCATCTCGCCAAGCCGTCGGACCTGTTGCCCGAATTGCAGGGGCGGCTGCCGATCCGGGTCGAGCTTGATCCCTTGTCGCGCGATGATCTGAAACGCATCCTCACCGACACCGAGGCGAGCCTCACCCGCCAATATGAGGCGCTTCTCGCCACCGAAGGGGTCGCGCTCAGCTTCAGCGAGGACGGGATCGACGCGATCGCGGACGCGGCCGCCGCCGTCAACGCCGCGGTCGAGAATATCGGCGCGCGCCGGCTTTCGACCGTCCTCGAAACGGTGCTGGAGGATCTTTCCTTTTCGGCCTCGGATCGCAGCGGCGAAACGGTTCGCGTCGACGCCCCTTATGTCGAGGCGCGGATCGGCGAAATCGCCCGGAATTCCGACCTTTCGCGGTATATTCTATAATCGTTGCGAATCTTCGTCGCGCGCAATCAGAATAATCTCCGGCGCGATAAATGTTTTGATCGGCCGGTTCGGCGCTTCGAATAGAATCCGAGCTTCAACTAATTTTTCCACCAACCCGGCTGCGGCTCGATACGTTACGCCAATAAAGTCACGCACATTCGGTATCGTCACAACAGGCGTCGTAAACAGCATATCGACAAGCGTGCGCAAATTTGACGACTGGCTGCTTTCGCGGGCGATTCGCGCATATCTTTCCTGCAACGCGATCAGCCGATCAACCACATCAATCGCGCTGTGCGCCGAAATCGTAATCATTCCGAGAAAGAAATCGATCCATGAGTCCCAATCTCCGTCACGCGACACTGCGAACATTAAATCAATATAATCGTCTTTCCGGGATTCAATTGCCGGGCTGACATAGAGCAGATGGGCGCCGGGCACCTTATTTTTTTTCAACAATAGGGGTATCAAAATACGGCCGACGCGGCCATTCCCGTCTGAAAATGGATGAATTGTTTCAAACTGATAATGCACCAATGCCGCATCAATAAGCGGGTGGGGCTTTTCAGAATGATCTGACGCCAGATAATTTTCTAAATCGTCCATGCATAATTTCGTCTCTAATGGAGGGGGCGGCACGAATCGAGCGGTTTGTATTTGGCCACGCTTTCCGCCAATGTAGTTCTGTTCAACCTTATATTCGCCCGGACGCACGGCGCTGTTGCTATCTGGAAGATTCGCCATCAACTGTCGGTGGATCGAACGGATTAGGAATTGCGTGATTGCGCCGCATTCCTCGATATGGTTCATGCTGTTGTTCAGCGCTATGGCGTAGTTGCGAACTTCCCGAGTTTCATTGCGGACTTCGCCGATATCCCCAGCATCCAGTAGCGCCAGGTCTTCCGCTGTAGAGTGCGTTCCTTCGATCGCGGACGAGGTCAGCGCTTCGCGATTTCTCAGAGGGCGCAGGAGAATCTGCGGATTGGCCAATCGTCTCGCCGCCCCATTCAATTCCCCAAGGGCGCTCGCTGCTTCTACGACGCTTGATATATGGCGCGCTGCATTAATCCGGGGCGGCAACGGATTCGGCGTGAACGCATCTGCTCCGTGCGATGTCTTGATTAAGCGTCCGGTCGGCGATTTTTCGAATCTTTTGTCCATTTCCTGAAACGCTGGCCTCTGTGGGGTTTAGGAGTTTGGTATCACACCAGCTCAACTGAGTATACTTTTTGGCAAAAAAGTATACTCTGGCGCTCCGTTAAGATACCGGCGTAAATGCTCGGAATGTGAGGTCGTGCGTTACCTGAAGGCAACAGACGATGCCGCAAAAGCCTCCCCCGCCGGCCTTGGTGTTTCGTTAACGGCGGGTTAAGCTCCCAGCCGCCTAGGGGAAGAAGTGGGGCCATTCTCATGGCTGACGGTTCACGCGTGACATCTCGGCGACGGAACAGCTTCCGCGCGCAGTTCGACGCCGACCCGCGTTTTGCGATGGCGGGCGAGGCGGAAGGACGGCCCGAGCGCCGCGCCGGGGCGAGCCCGGTTAAGACCTCCGAGGGAAAATCGCGGCCGCGCATCGCCTTCACCGGTGAGGAATTCGGTTTCGGCTATCAGGCGACGTCTGAATTCGTCGGCCATTCGCGCAAAATCGGCACCGTGCCGGACGCGGGACTGAGCAGCTGGGCGACGACCGAGCGCGAGTTCAAGGAAGCGAGCAAGAATAACCGGTTCGATTATGACGAGCCGGTCCCGCAGCCGCTGCGCACGAAGGAGCAGGCCCTGCTGGCCGTGCAGCAGGGAACGGCCGACTTCGCGCTCATTCCTTTCTACAACCCCTATGCCGGTTATGATTTTGAATCGCTGCGGGCGCTGGGGAGCCTTTTCACGCTGCGCGGCGTTCTTCAGGTCGAGGCGACCGACAAGCTCTGTCTCGCCGTTCATGAATCGCAACTCTACGACATCGTCCAGTCGGCGCATCCCGGCACCGGATTTTCGGCGCTTCAGCGCCGCCTGCGCAAAAGCTGGGGAACGGTCGACAGCGGCAGCGGCAACAAGCCGGCCGAGTTTGACGCGGAAATGCCGCGCGCGGGACTGCCGATCGACATGGGCGATCAGAAACTGATCCGTGACCGGATCGATGTCGTCTTCGCGGGACCCGAAGCCGCGCGGCGCTGCAAGTCGCGCCTGGACGGCATGCGCGCGATCGGCGTCGCGGTTGAAGAAATCCCGCAAATGGTCGAGCCGCACCGCGAGCTTGCGCGCCGCGCGCGCGGAACGCTCAACGGATCGCGCCAGACGAATACGCTCTATGATCCGATCACCGGCGAGACGCGGTTCTATTCAACGCTCGGCGCCGAAGCGCAGGACGGCAAGCTTTACGGCATGGTGCTGCCCTATGAAGTCGCCATGCGCTCGTCGGATTACATCATCATCGATCACGATTTCGATGACGCGCCGGGTGAAAAGACCCGCTTCATGGCGGTTGAAATCAATCCTGACGAAACGCTGTACGAAGACGCCTACAGGACGACGGACGCAAAGACGCGCTACTGGGTCAATCGCCTGCGCAAGGTCGCGGCGGGCACGCCGAACTTCGCGTCGCGGACCTTCGACGCCGCCGGCGGATTGCTGGCGCTGATCGGGATCATCTATCTCGCCGTCGGCCTGCCCGGCATGCTTGGAAATCCGGGCATGCCCGTCTGGGAGGCGCCGGCCTGGATGGTGTTCGGAAGCGATTTGAGCGCGGCCGCGATCGGCGCCGCGTTTTTCGTTCTCGGCGTCGCCGGGCTGATCGCGGGCCGCACCGAATCCATGCCGCCGAAAGGCGTTCGCGTCATGCTGAAATTCCGCCGCGACTCGACGGCGGCGTCGATCGGCGACGTTGAAAACTTTCTCAGGAATTACGGCGTCCGGCACGCCGTCACGCGCCTTGACGAAGACAGCGAACGCGACCGGCCTTCGTCGATCATGCTTGATGTTGAATTCGACGCTGTCGATTTCCGGCATGACATTTTGAGCATGATCACGCGCCGCCTGCGCGGCTCGGTCGTCAACGGCGCGATGAAGAAAGCGTTCCAGCGCTGGAAAAACCGCGGCGTCCTGGTCATGGCGGCGATGCCGATCGAAGAAGGTCAGGCGCAATTGCCGAAACAGAAGCAGCGCCGCTGGTGGAACGAGGCGCTTGTCGATTGGGCGATGGATTTCGTCGAGACGATGTTCATCCGCCTGTCGCGCCTGCTCGTCTATCTCATACCGGTCGCGCTCGCCGCGTATCTGGTGTGGAATTTCATGGCCGCCGGCAAATAGGCGCGCGGCGAAATCAGGGAAAATCGGCGCGGGCGGCCCCCGCGCCTTTTCTTTTGAGAAAAACGTAAAAGGCGCCGGCGCCGCCGTCTTTCGGTTTCGCCTGCGCGACGCGCGCGATCATCCCTTTCAACGGATGCTCTTCGACCCAGTCGAAAAACCGCGCCCGCAAAACGCCGCCGGCCTGCGCGCCCGACAGCATCCCCTGCGAGGCGCGCCCCTTTCCGGTGATGACAAGCACAAGCCGTTCGCCATTGGCGACCGCCGCCGGGATCCGCGTCAGCAACAGGCGATGCGCTTCGGTCTGGGTCAGTCCATGCAGATCGATCACCCTGTCGATGGCGATGCGCCGCGAGGCGGCGGCGCGATCTAGCGCCGGATCGCCGCCGCCGAAAACGAAATGCGGCGCGCGCAAAACCGGCGACCCGTTATGCGCGGGCGCGGCGGCGCGCTGCCGGCGCGGCGCGGCGTGCGGCTCTTTCTGCGCCGGGGGAGGATCGAGCGGCACCGGCCGCACAGGCCTGACGTCCCGGACGGCGCGCCGCCACACGTCGCGTTCCGTATCGGTCAGGCGCCGCCTGTTCATTTCGCCAGCGCGCCCGCCGGCAAGCGGTCGATCAGTTCATTCGGCAGCAACAGATACATGACGCCGGTTTTTCTGAAATCGCCGGCGATGGCGCCGGCCTGCGGGCCGCTGCCGATGAAAATGTCGCCGCGGACGGCGCCTTTGATCGCGCCGCCCGTATCCTGCGCGATCAAGAGGCGGCGCACATCAGCGCGGGCTTCGCCCTCCTCTCCGTCAATCGAGACGAAGACCGGCGCGCCGAACGGGGCGTAACGCGCATCGACGGCGATCGACCGCCCCGCCGTCAGCTGAACGCCTTCGGCGCCGAACGGTCCAAGCGCCGGATCGAGTTCCGTATCGATCACGCGAAAGAACACGAAGGATGCGTTTGATTCGCGAACCTTGCGCGCCTCGGCGTCGGGGGCCTTGTCGAGCCAGTCGCGAATAGTCCTCATGCTGACATTTTCAAGCGTCAGCGCGCCCATTTCGACCAGCGTCTTGCCGATCGCCGTATAGGACTGTCCATTGGCGCCGTCATAGCCGAGACGCAGTTCGCCGTCGGCGAATTTAAGGCGCCCTGATCCCTGGATCTGGAGGAACAAAAGATCGCTCGGCCGCATATAGGCGATGATGCGCGCGCGCCCGGCGAGCGCCCCGGCGTTTATCGCCGCGTGATCGGGATAAGGATCAAGCGCGCCGCCTGACACGCGCCCGGCGATCCGCTGTCCGGCGAGTTCTGGGCGAAACCGCCCGAGATCGACCATGACGAGATCGTCGGGACGGGCGTAGACGGGCGCGGAATAGACCGCCGTGCGGAACGGGCTCGCCTCGTAGGTCGGTTCGAAATAGCCGGTGAAAAGGCCTTCCTGTTCGATCCGCGCGTCGTCGCTCCCCCATTCTGGAACCATCAGCTGACGCATCTGAACGGGACGAAAATGATATTCGAAAAAGGCGCGGGCGCCGGCGGCGCGCGCGCTTTCGTCGACATAGGGGCGTTCGGCGACGATTTTCGCTTCCTGACAAGCGCGCCGCCAATCCGCCGCGACGCCGGACAAGGTCGCGCCGGGGGGCGCGTCATCGCCGAGATATTCCGAGGGGTTCGCCGGCGCATCGTCAGCGAGAGACGAAAGCCGCGCGCAGGATCTCAGGAAAGGCGCAAGCGCCGCGTCGATCGCGTCGCTGCGCCAGCCGCGGATGTCATCGAAGTGGACAAGCCTCGCCGAGACGCCCGCCGGCGCGAATTCTTGCGGCGCGCGCTTGCGCCCGCCGTCGCCGATGACGCCGGTCAGCGTCAGCGCGGCGAGAAGAATGGAGACGATGACGGCCGCGACAAGGGCCCGCGCAATGTTCCGTTCGCTGAAGAATTGCACGGCGTCCCCGACGTTTTCCGCTTCGTTCTAAGCGCCGGTCGCGACAAGCGTCCAGTTCGGATCGCTTGACTTCGCCGGGCGCGAAAACGTCCAGCGGTCCTTCACGAGGTCGATGCGAGCGGGATCGCCCGACAAAAGCGCGCCGGCCTCGTCATAAGTCGCGCGGACCTGATTTGAAATGAATTCGATGGCGGCGACCATGGCGCCGTCTTCAAGTCTTGAATCGGCGATGCGCGCCTGTTCGATGCCGACGAATTTGAGGTCGGTCCGCTGACGCGCTTCCTCGCGCGCAACGACGGCGGCGCGAAACGCCTCAAAGACGGACGGGCTGAGGAAACGGCGGATGCTTTTGAGATCGCCCGAGGCGAACGCCTCGACGATCATTTCATAGGCGGCGCGCGCGCCGTCGAGAAAGGCGCGTTCGTCGAAGGCCGGGTCCGCCGCGCGCAAGGGCTCGGCCGCCGGCGATACGGGCGGCAGCGGCGCCGCTTCGCGCGGCTGTTCGCGCTGCGCCTCTTCCTCCTGTTCGGCGCGCGTTTTCGCGCGCTGGAGGCCTTCTATGTCGCGATGGCGCTCCTCGCCCGTGCGCGTGCCGAGCGCGGAATAGAGCCGATACGCGATGAAAACGGCGAGAGCGAACAAGATGATCAGAGACAAATCCATGACAACCAGCAAGACGCCCGGGCTTCGGGCTTTCCATGGCGCGCCCGGTCGGGGCGATCAACCTGCCTATATATAGGCAAGAAAGTGAGGAAAACACCAAGATTGCGCGGCGCCTTCGGGGCGCGGCGCGTCATTGCGTTAACATTTCGGCCATTTTCGCGGGTTGCCGCCTCCGCCCCCGGCGTGTATGACGCGCGCCTCGCAGCTGTTGGACGGTGAATCGAATGTCGGAAACGACGCCGAACGGCGCCGGGCCGGAGAGGGCGGGCGGTCAGCCGAGCCTCCGCGTGCTCGCGCAATATTTGAAGGATCATTCCTTCGAGAACCCCCGCGCGCCGGCGAGTTTTCGCGAAGGCGACGGGGCGCCGAACATTGAGGTCAATGTCGACGTCAACGCGCGCGGCTTCGGCGATGACCAATATGAGGTCGAGCTGTCGGTCTCCGTCCGGGCGAGCCGGCCTGAAAACGTCGTTTTCGTCGTCGAGACGACCTATGCCGGGGTCTTCGAAATCGCCAACGTCCCGGAAACGCAGATCGAGCCGATCCTGCTGATCGAATGCCCCCGCCTGCTCTTTCCGTTCGCGCGCCAGATCGTCGCCGAAACGACGAGCGCCGGCAATTTCCCGCCGGTGATGCTCGACCCGATCGATTTTCTCGGCATCTATCAGCGCAATCTCGCCGCGCGCGGCGGCGCGGCGGCGGCGCAGAACGCCTGATCGCCGTCGCGGATCAGGCGCGCGCTTTCCAGAGATTTTGCGGACCTAACTCGGCTTCGACGAAGCGGGCGTGCGCTTCGGCTTCTTCGGCCGTCACGAGCGAACGCAGCGGGCTTGGGCGCTCGCGCAGGCGGCGCGTTTTCGCCGCCGCGCCGGCCGTCTCGACGATCTCGGCGGTCGCGAAATCAAGGCCGGCCTGAAGGCCGCCGGTCAATTCGATATAGACCTCTGCGAGAAGCCTGGAATCGAGCAGCGCGCCGTGCCCGTCCCGCTCGCGCTCTTTAGTGTCGATCCCGAAGCGCGCGCAAAGCGCGTCAAGGCTCGCCGGCGATCCTGGATATTTGCGCCGCGCGAGATGCAGCGTGTCGACGATCGAATTTTCAAGCTTGCCGATGCCGGCTTTCTCAAGCTCGGCGTTGATGAAGGGGAGATCGAAAGAGATCCCGTTATGGGCGACAAGCTCGGCGTCGCCGACAAAGGAAACAAAGGAGCGGGCGACGCGCTCGTCGGCGAAGACAGGAAATCCTTTCAGAAAATCCTCTGACAGGCCGTGCACCTTGAAGGCGCCTTCCGGCATGTCGCGTTCCGGATTGACATAGGTGTGGAACGAGCGGCCGGTCACCGCGCCGCGGACCATTTCAACGCCGCCGATCTCGACGATCCGGTGACCTTCCTCAAACCGGAATCCGGTGGTTTCGAGATCGAATACGACCTGACGCATAGAGGTCTTTTACAGCCGTCCGCAATTAGCGCAACACCGCCGCGGGGGGCGGCCGACGCGCGCTATTGCCTTTTCCAGTCGCGCCGCGTCATGCCGACGAAGCGGTCGCCGAGATCAGTGGAATTTCGCTCGAGAATGTCGCGTAAAGAGGCGGTGTTTTCTATCGCGTCGAGGCCGATGTCCGTAAATGTGAGGCGCCGGACCTCCCGATCCCCCCAGACAGGCTCGCTGAGCAACGGGTTTGTCAGCGCCTGCGAGAACGCATCCATTGCGACCATTCGCGTAATCAGTTCGGGCAACGGCCCGTTCTCGCCGCGCGGCTCAGCGAACAGGCCGACGAAAAACTCAAAATTGTCGGCCGAACCGTACAATTGCTCCAACCGCGCGGCGAGAGCCTCTTTGCGCGCCGCTTCGGCGGCGTCATTTGACGATCCGACAATATCGGCGAACGTTTCTTGACGCCGAAGCTTCATCGCCTCTCTATAGTCGTTATAGGGAGCGATATTCACTTCACGGGCCTGCGCGACGCCGCGCTGCTCCGCATCAAGCAAAAAGCTCGCCGTGTTTTGAAGGCTGAGTTCCGCGGCCGCGTTGCCGGATACGGCGACAAAAGCGTCCGCAAGCCCGCCCTTGAGCAACAGCGAGTTGTCGAGCAACAAGTCTCGCCCATGAATGTCGGCGCCGTTCCAATCCATACGTTCCGGGATCAGGGCGTGCCAGCGGTAAAGCAGGCTGAATTCCGCCGTCATCCAGTTCGGCCGGTTCCATCTGGCGCGCCACGCCGGCTGGGGCCGAGCTGAAAACGCGATATTCGTCGTATTGATGTGATTGATATATTCTTCAACGACGATTTTGATGAACATGACAATGATGCTGTTGCGCGCCGTCTCAAACAGGCGGTCGTCATCCCAATCCGGATTTTTCGCCATGAGCAGGCCTGCGAGACGATTGTGCTCGCGCAAAAACAGCGTGTTCAACATCGCCACTTGCGGCGTCGCGTTTACGCGGTCGCCGCCGACAGCGAATAATGTCTGCATCGCCTGAGACCGGTCGACGCCGAGCGGCTGGTCCAGGATCGGCGCGCCGGCGGCGTCGCAAAACTCGGCGCGCACGCGATTGCCGCCGTCATAAAGAAAGAGCGGGTGCTCTTCGCCGTCGAGGATCTGCGATTTCAGCCTGCCGCCGGACAGCGTTCTAAGCGCGCGCGTTTGCGCCTCGTTGCGTCCGTAGAGGGGGCTTTGATCGATATCATGGTTCGATGTCGTGCGGGCGCGCTCTTCAACGCCGGATCCGAAAGGCGGATCATTCTGAAGGCGCGTTCTGAGAAACCCGTCCGTCAGATATTGCGCGAACGCCGGAAATAAGACAGTCGACTTCGGACAACGCCTTTGTTCGCCCGAACAAGCGAAAAGCGCCCTGACGTCGCTTAGCGGCGGTCGGCGCCCGCCGACGTTCTCCTCAGGCGGATAAGGCTTGGGCGGCAGCAATCTCGCGTAATAGGTGCGATCGGACAGGCCGCTCCATGAGACATAGTCGAATTTCGTGCTCCACGGATGCGGCCTTGCGCGGCCGAAACCGACCAGCCTGTTCACAATGAGATCATTGAGGCGATTTTTGCCCAGCAAAAAGCCGGCGGCGCGCGCCGCAAAATCAAACAGCTTCGACATCGACACTCCCCCTAATAAACGGCACGTTACGTCAGACTGGTTTTTCCTTGATTGCGCGCGCCGCCAAGGCTTCTTTGACTCTCGCGCCAAGCTCCGCCATCGGGAACGGCTTCTGGATGTAGGCGACGCCGCCGATCTTATCCATCTGGTCGCGGACGGCCGTCTCGGCGTAGCCGGACATGAAAATAACCGACGCCGAAACGCCGTATTGCGCGCGCGCTTTTTCAACCAGCGTCGGTCCGTCGATTTCGGGCATCATCACGTCGCTGACGATGAGATCGAAATCGCGGTCCGTTTCGAGAATCTCAAGCGCGGCGACGCCGTCCTCGGCGGGCGTCACTTCATAGCCGGAACGCTCAAGCGTCGCGACGACGAAGGCGCGCACCGGATCTTCATCCTCGACGACGAGAATGCGCCCCGTTCCGGAATAGTCGCCGGCGGGCGAGTGAGAGGGCGCGGCCGGCTCTTCATCATCAAGCCCGCCCTGATGCGCCGGCAGATAGATTTTGAAAACAGCGCCGCCTTCCGGCGCGTTTTCGACGGCGATCGCGCCGCCCATCTGGCCGATAATGCCGTGCACGGTCGAAAGGCCGAGGCCGGTTCCCTTGCCTTCCTCCTTGGTGGTGAAAAAGGGATCGAAAATCTTTTCGCGGATGTCGTCGGGAACGCCCGGCCCCGAATCCGCGACTTCAATCAGAAGATGGTCCTGCGCGCCGAGGCCCGGCGCGTTCAGGGCCGCGGCCTCATCCGCGGAAACGGTTCGCGTCCGGATCGTCAGCTTTCCGCCGTTCGGCGCCATGGCGTCGCGGGCGTTGACGGCGAGATTCATGATCGCCGTTTCAAGCTGATTGCGGTCGACCTTGATGTTCGGAAGGCCGCGCCCGTTGATGAGCTCAAGTTTCACTTTCTCGCCGACGGCGCGGTCGAGAAAGCGCGAGAAATCAAGCAGGATGTCGGTGATCGCCTGAACCTTGCGCGTCAAAGTCTGCTTGCGCGAATAGGCGAGCAATTGCTTGGTGAGATTCGCGGCGCGCTGCGCGTTCTCGCGAATGAGAACGAGGTCCTGATAGGCGGGATCGCCCGCCGGATGGCGCAGCATCAGCTGTTCGCAATTGCCCTGGATGACCTGCAGCAGATTGTTGAAATCATGCGCGACCTCGCCGGCGATGAAGCCGATCGCTTTCAGCTTCTGGTCCTGCGCATGGTCCTGCTCCATGCGCTTTCTGTCGGTGACGTCGACGGCGTAAAGAAACGTCCGCCGGACGCCGTAGCCGCCGCGTCGGCGCTTCACGGGACGCGCGTAAAGGCCGTAAGTGCGCGCCGATGGGCCGTCGCCGATCGTCGCGTCGATAACCTGCGGCGCGCCGCCTGACGCCGCCTTGCGGCGTATTTCGGCGGCGATTTCCTCAATCGCGTCGGCGGGCAGCGCGCGCGTCAGCGGCGTGTTCTTCTTCACGCCCTCGAAAGCGTCGCAAAAGGTCTTGTTCGCCTCGACGATGCGCGCATCGCGGCCGATCTCCCCCTCGATGACCGCAAGACCGAAAGGCGCTTCGGAAATGTCGCCAGACATCGCCGGCGCGTCCGGATCGGCCGCCGCTTCAACGATCGACAGCTCGACGCAGACAAAGCCCTCGCCGACGCCGCCGCGGCGGAAGCTCGCAAACTGCGCCTCTGCGGGATCGGCGTCGCGGCGCCGGACTTCCGCCGGCGTCGGCGCGCCGTCAGCGCGCCAGAGCGACCTGACGATGTCGGCTGTCTCGCCGAGAACGACATCGTCAATATGATGGAGTTCGTGGCGCGCCAGGCCGAGCGCCTTGCGCATCGCGGCGTTCGCCCAGGCGATCTGGCCGGATTTTTCAAGCGCGAAAACGGGCCGCAGATAGTCGGCGTAGGATGCGGCGAGAACGTCATGCTCGTTCTCTTCGATCGGCAGTTCGCGAAGGCGCCAGGAAACGAATTCCTTCGCGTCGTCGACGCCGCGCGTCGTCACTTCAAACCGGCGCCGCGCGCCGCCGCCTTCAAGGCCGATCTGCTGATAGATGATTTCGGTCGCCGCCGCGGCGCTCTTCGCCGCGCGGCAAAGACGGAAAAGCTTCGTCGCCTCCGCCCCCTGCTGCGCAAACAAGCGGTCGATCCGGGGCGGCAGGCCGGCAAGACCCATGACGCCGGCGGTCTTTGCAAGCGCGAAATAGGCGGCGTTGGCGTAGATGACGACGCCGTCGGCGCGGGTGATGAGGCGGGCGTCCGGGTCGGCGTCGAGAACGCCCTCCGCCAATCCCAAACTCTGCAGCATTTGCGAGCCGGCGAGCTGGCCGGCGTCGTCGACGGACTTGCCGGACACGCGGCGCATCGCGGCGCTCGCCAGCATCGCCGACGGCGTCGGGCGAAAGGCGGCGAGAAGAAAGACAAGCGCCAGCGCGCCGACGACGAAGCCGAGCGCAATCCCCGCCCCGCCGAGCGCGCCGGTCGACAGGACATAGGCGGCGCCCGCCGCCGCGACGGCGAGCCCGCCCCACAGCGCGCCGAACAAAGCGTGCTGGACAAGCCGGGCGCTCGACCGCACGCGCGCCTCATCGGCTTTTTCCGATTTCGCGCGCGCTTTTTCTTCGGCCGCGGCCATCATCGCCGCAATATCATCGGCGTCCGGCGGGCGCGGCGCGGCGGCGGCGTTCTCGGGCGCGTCATCAGACGCCGCAATCGGCGTCTCGTCGTCCGGTTTGGGGGCGAAAGCGGGTTCGGCGGTCACGGGTTAAGGGCTCGCTCGGCGTCAAAAACGATTGACTATGGGGCGACTCGGGGACCGGCGCCACACGCCAAGGACCTGAAATCGGCCCTGATTTTCGACATGCGGAACGCCCGGGCGACAGCCGGGCGTTCCGCAATGGGTTATTGTCGAGCGATCAGCGCTTTTTCAGGCGAACAAGCGTTCCATCCATGTCGGCCTCCAGATCGCCGCCTTCGAGACGCGAAATTGAAATCCCCGAGCTGCCGATGCAGCTAAGCGCTATTCGCGCCTCGCCAGACTGGTAGGTGCAATCCATGTCGGTGCGATTGTTCTCTGTGACCCAAGTCAGCACCGCTGTGCCGTCCTTATTAAAATTATATTCCAGTCCCACCCCAAGTTCCGGGACTTCGCCGACATAAACGCCCGACAAAGCGGAACCCGAACTTGCGGATTTGCCGCCGCTGGACTTGGCTGTTTCGCCGCCGCCGCACGCCGCCAATCCGATAAACGCCGCGCCGGCGATAATCAGTCTCTGAACTCGACGTGTCATTTGATTTCCTTCTCCCAATGAATGTTTTTGACTGACGGATACTAACCCTTCAATCCGCGGATCGCCGCATCAATGACGTAGCCAAGCTCTTCGCCTCGCAAATTGTCGTGTGCAAGCATCAGGACTTTGGGAAAATCGCCGCGATTTGTGTTTTCCGTGAAAGCGTCAAAAAACGGCTTTTGATCCTTGTTCGACGCTGCGTTGTAAAGTTCAACGCCGAGATCGATGTAGCCGGCGGAGAATGCCTTGCGCGCGGCATTCTGCGCGAATTGCGAGCTTGTTCTTTCGGCCGCGGCCATTTTGTCGAACTCGTCACCCAAGGCGAACATGTCACGAATGGCGGTTTCGGCTTTTTTCCGATCTTTTTTTGCAATCGCCGCATCTGCGTTGAGTTCGATCATGCGCAATTTGTAGGCGGGAATGTCGAGCAGAGAATAAGTTTCGGCGATTTTTTCCGCTTCTTTCATTTTTCCGGCCGTGGCGGCTTTCTCAACGAGACCCCAAGCGATCGCCGATCGCGCAGACGCATCACCGGTGAAGGCTTTCAATACCTGCTCGGCTTCCTTGACGTGACCGTTTTCGCCAAGCTCGTTGATCAGCAGTTGATACATATTCGGATCGGCGCGATTGATCTGCGAGGCGAGCGTCAAGGCTTCTTCAGCCTTCCCGGCGCGCGCTAACGCAATGAGGACCTGTTTCGCGACATCATTGCCCGCCGGCGTCACACGCGGCAGCCAGGACGCCGCTTTTTCAGGATCGCCCTGCCCGATAGCCGTGAGCACCTCGAACTCGCCGGCGTAACTCGGCGCATCGGGATTATAGGCGCCGGGCGGCAGCATCGTCTGGCGCGCACGCTCGGCTTTTTCGATCAAGGCGTTCGCTTTGGCGGAATCGCCAAGCTTTTGTTGAATGAGCGCCAGACGCCCATAGGCGGCGTCGGCGCCGCCCAAGCCGAGATATTGACCGTTCGGTTGGCGGGCGGCGACGAATTGGTCGAGCTTGGCTTCGATCTGATCCGAAATTTCGTTTTCACGTTTTTTCACATCAGGGGACGGCGGAGCAAAAAAATCGGTTAGCCCTCCGCTCACCGGAACATTGGCGTTCGGCACGCCCGCCGCGCGTATGACGCCGAGGCGACCGCCTAGCTCCTGGATGGCGTAATGAATGATGGTTATCTGCAGATTGTCCGTGTTCGGTTGATTGACGGTCAACGAATAGGCGGCGTCGCCGAACCCCCCGGCGAGAAGCGCGGCGGCGACATTGATCCGCGTGGTCGTGTCGACCGAGTAGCCGAGTTCCTCCGTGACATGATTAAACTTGGCGAGCGCTTTTTCGGCGTCGCCGAGCGACGCATACCGCGCCGCGAGCGTCAAATCGACGCCGGCGGACTGATTTCCAGGAAGCGCTTCAGCGGCCTTCTCCAGTTCCGGAAGAAGCAGCGGCCAAGCCTCGCGCAACGTCGCCTCGCCGACAACGCTTTGCAATGCGGCGACGCGCTGCGCGCCCGTTGACGGCTCAGCCGCGATATACGCCGACATCGCCTGCTTCACGGCGTCCGGTTTTTCGCACCCGCTCGCGGCCAGAGCGACCTGCGTAAGGCTCGCCGCGTAGGCCGGCTTGTTGATTTTCAAATCTTCCAGCGCGTTTTCCGCCGCCGCGAAATTCTTTTCACAGACAAGTCCGGCGGCGATTTGCGCCGCGTTTCCGGCCCCGCCCGCATTTGCAGACTGGTATTTGTAGCCGCTGCTTGCGAACGGTTCGAGGCAGTCGACCGTCGGCTTTGCATAGCAGGACGCACGGTCTGCAAGGCGTTCGTATTCGCCTTTCATCGCCGTAATGGAAACGCCCGCCGCGGAGCGCCCGGCGGCGATCGCCTGCCCGGCTTGCGTCTTTTTATATTTCTCGCCCGCCCTTTCGACATCGCCGATGATTTTCTTGTAGGCGTCAACGCGCTTTTTCGGATCGAGGTTGTTTTGCGCATCCGTCCAGTCGGCCTGTGCGGTTGTCAGCGCTTTTTCGGCCGATTTTTCCGCATCCGCGCAAGCGGCGAGCAAGACGGCGCAAGCCGCAGAAAAAATGAATCGCTGGTGCATAGAATGCTCCAAATCCCAGTCTGAATTTTCAAGGAAGAATGGAACGCAACAACGACGCCGGCACTCCGATCGAGCCGAAACGCTACCATCCGAGGCTGTTTATGAGAAGCGCCATGCGCTGGAGGAATTCAGCATTCGGTTTCGACATTCCGTTCGGCGAGCGTCATGCCTCGAAATGGGGCTTGCGTAATTAAATGATTGAAATTCCAATGCGTCGCGGCCCGCGACGGCTCGCTCCAAGGCATGGAACCGTTCTAACAAATATTGCGGCGCAGCGAACCTAAAGCGGCCGGGCGCGCGATTTCCCCATCACGAAGCCGATCACTTTGGCGACCGCCTCATAATGCTCGACGGGGATTTCCGCGTCGATCTCGACGACCGGATAGAGCGCGCGGGCGAGCGGCGGGTTTTCGACGACCGGCACGCGATGTTCCTCCGCCGCCGCGCGCAGGCGCAGCGCCGTTTCATCAAGGCCCTTGGCGACGCATAAGGGCGCCGAATGTTCCGCGCCGTCATATTTCAGCGCGACGGCGTAGTGGGTCGGGTTCATGATGAGGACAGTCGCGTCCTTCACCGCCGCCATCATGCGCCGGCGGGCGCGCGCCTCCCGCTGCTGGCGCTGGCGGCCCTTGATCTGCGGATCGCCCTCGGACTCTTTCATTTCGCGCCGGACCTCGTCCTTCGTCATCATCAGGCGCTTTTTCCATTCGCGTCGCGCCCAGGCGTAATCGAGCGCGGCGATGAGCGTCATCGCCGCGACGGCGTAAAGCGCAAGCTTGCCCGTCTCCGCGACGGCGAGCGCAAGAATGCTTTGAACATCCGCATAGGGAAGACCCATCAGCTTCTGCCGGTCGGGCCAGAGCGC